>NZ_JBFTIS010000009.1:0-183782 GCF_056395005.1 Stenotrophomonas sp. 10N36
GTTGGGCGCCATGGATGGCGCCCACGAGCCTCCAGGGATGGATTTACGGCGTGTCCCGCCAACCCACCCACCCCGCGCCAACCATCGGCAGTGAAACCATGGGCTTCGGCTCCGGCTCCGGCTCCGGCTCTGGCTCTGGCTCTGGCTTGAGATTCGGCTTGGGGAGGCCAGTGGGCAAGCCCCTACCCACTGATCCGCTGTTGGAGGACACGGCCGGCCCGCGTGGCGGGGTAAACTAGTCCGATGCCTTCCAGCCCCGCGCACGACCTGCTCAGCCGCATTTTTGGTTACGACGATTTCCGCGGTCCGCAGCAGGCGATCGTTGAACATGTCGCTGCCGGCAATGACGCCCTCGTATTGATGCCCACCGGCGGCGGCAAGTCGCTGTGCTACCAGGTGCCTTCCCTCCTCCGCGAGGGTACCGGCATCGTCATCTCCCCGCTCATCGCCCTCATGCAGGACCAGGTCGAAGCCCTGCGCCAGCTCGGCGTGCGCGCCGAATTCCTCAATTCCACCCTCGATGGCGACACCGCCGCCCGGGTCGAACGCGAACTGCTCGCCGGCGAGCTCGACATGCTCTATGTCGCCCCCGAGCGCCTGCTCACCGGCCGCTTCCTGTCCCTGCTCTCGCGCAGCCGCATCGCCCTGTTCGCCATCGACGAAGCACACTGCGTCTCCCAGTGGGGCCACGACTTCCGGCCCGAGTATCGCCAGCTTACCGTCCTGCATGAACGCTGGCCCGACGTCCCGCGCATCGCCCTCACCGCCACCGCCGACCCGCCCACCCAGCGCGAAATCGCCGAACGCCTCGACCTCACCGGCGCCCAGCACTTCGTCAGCTCCTTCGACCGGCCCAACATCCGCTACACCGTCGTCCAGAAAGACAACGCCAAGCGCCAGCTGCTCGACTTCCTCAAAGTCCACCGCCAGGAAGCCGGCATCGTCTACTGCATGTCGCGGCGCAAGGTCGAGGAAACCGCCGAATTCCTCTGCAAGGAAGGCCTCAACGCCCTGCCCTACCACGCCGGCCTGCCCGCTGAAGTGCGCGCCGCCAACCAGCGCCGCTTCCTGCGCGAGGATGGCATCGTCATGTGCGCCACCATCGCCTTCGGCATGGGCATCGACAAACCCGACGTCCGCTTCGTCGCCCACACCGACCTGCCCAAGTCCATGGAAGGGTATTACCAGGAAACCGGCCGTGCCGGCCGCGACGGCGAACCCGCCGAAGCCTGGCTCTGCTACGGCCTGGGCGACGTGGTGCTGCTCAAGCAGATGATCGAACAGTCCGAGGCCGGCGAAGAACGCAAAAGCCTCGAACGCAACAAGCTCGACCACTTGCTCGGCTACTGCGAATCCATGCAGTGCCGGCGCCAGGTGCTGCTGGCCGGGTTCGGCGAAACCTACCCCCAGCCCTGCGGCAACTGCGACAACTGCCTGGTGCCCCCCGACGCCTGGGACGCCAGCGTGGCCGCCCAGAAAGCGCTCAGCTGCGTCTACCGCAGCGGCCAGCGCTTCGGCGTGGGCCACCTGATCGACATCCTGCGCGGCGGCGAGAACGACAAGATCCGCCAGTTCGGCCACAGCGAACTGAGCACCTACGGCATCGGCAAGGACCTCGACGCCCGCACCTGGCGCAGCGTGTTCCGCCAACTGGTGGCCGCCAGCCTGCTCGAAGTGGACACCGAGGCCTACGGCGGCCTGCGCCTCACCGACGGCAGCCGCGAGGTCCTCAAGGGCCAGCGCAAGGTCATGATGCGCCGTGAAAGCCCCAAGACCCGCGAGCGCGACCGCAGCGGCCAGCGTACCGGCCTGTCCGTGCTGCCCGAAGACCTGGTCCTGTTCAACGCGCTGCGCAGCCTGCGCGCCGAACTGGCCAAGGAACAGAACGTACCGGCGTTTGTGATCTTCCACGACAGCACCCTGCGCAACATCGCCGAACAGCGCCCTACCAGCATCGACGCGCTCGGCAAGGTCGGCGGCATCGGCGGCACCAAGCTCGCCCGCTACGGCGAGCGCCTGGTCGAGATCGTCCGCGAGGAAGGCTGATGCCCACCTGCGCCCGCACGGATACGCCTCCAGAGTTGAACGCCGCGTTCAGCCACAGGTGCGCACGCCCCGGTTTGGCGCTAGGGTGACGCCCATGACCCCCGGTGGCCTGCTCCTGCGCGTGGTACTGATGCTCAGCCTGTTGCTCAACGGGCTGAACGCCGCCATGGCCGGCCCGATGACCCTGGCCATGGCCCACGCCACCAGCGTCGAGCCCGCATCGCCCTGCCACGGCGATGCTCCGGCCCCTGCCATGCCCGCCCATCACGACCACGCCGCTGCCGACACCGCTGGCACGCAGGCGCCGCACGATGGCGACCACTGCAAGATCAAGGACTGCCTGCGCAGCTGTGCGCAGCAGCCCAGCCTGACCGTGTCCGTCGCGTGGCTGCCCAGCCCGCCGCCGCCCGCGCTGGCGCCCCTGGGCCACACCCGCGCGGCGTTGCCGATGCCGCCCCTGGACCGCATCACCCGCCCTCCGATCGGCTGAGCCTGCGCTCACTGCGAGCGCCTGTGCGAAGCGATGCCGTGCGCCCCCGTGCGTACGCGTCTTGATGGCACCTGCGTGCCTTTCGAATTTGATTCGGAGTTGCAATGTCCTTTTCCCCTCCCCCCGGCCCGGGCGCCCCGCCCATGCCGTCGCGCCGCCTGTTCGTGCAGGGCGCTGCCGCCGGTGGCGTGGTCGCCGGCCTGGTGGCCAGCGGCCTGCCCGCCCGCGCTTTCGCTGCTGCCGGGCCGGTCGTGGCCACCGCCCCCAAGGTGCTCAGCGGGCCCGACGTCCAGTTGAGCATCGGCGAATCGCT
Source organism: Stenotrophomonas sp. 10N36 (assembly GCF_056395005.1). Lineage (NCBI taxonomy): Bacteria > Pseudomonadati > Pseudomonadota > Gammaproteobacteria > Lysobacterales > Lysobacteraceae > Stenotrophomonas > Stenotrophomonas sp. 10N36. The sequence goes on from NZ_JBFTIS010000009.1 coordinate 2,850, forward strand.
GGCCAACTTCACCGGCCGCACCCGCCCGGCGATCACCGTCAACGGCAGCCTGCCCGCCCCGATCCTGCGCTGGCGCGAAGGCGACACCGTCAGCGTGCGCGTGGCCAACCGCCTGCAGGCACACCCCACCTCGATCCACTGGCACGGCATCCTGCTGCCGGCCAACATGGACGGCGTGCCGGGCCTGAGCTTCAACGGCATCGCCCCGGGCGAGGCCTACCAGTACCGTTTCACCCTCAAACAGTCCGGCACCTACTGGTACCACAGCCATTCGATGTTCCAGGAACAGGCTGGTCTGTACGGCGCGCTGATCATCGATCCGTTGCAGCCGGCCCCGTACCGCTTCGACCGCGAGCACGTGATCATGCTGTCGGACTGGACCGACATGGACCCGGGCGCCCTGTTCCGGCGCATGAAAAAGCTGGCCGAGTTCGACAACTACTACAAGCGCACCCTGCCCGATTTCCTGCGCGACGTGCGCCGTGACGGCTGGGGCGCGGCCACCGCCGACCGCGGCATGTGGGGCCGGATGCGGATGACCCCCACCGACATCTCCGACATCAACGCGCACACCTACACCTACCTGCTCAACGGCACCGCGCCCGCCGGCAACTGGACCGGGCTGTTCCGCAGCGGCGAGAAGGTGCTGCTGCGCTTCATCAACGGCGGTTCGATGACCTATTTCGACGTGCGCATCCCCGGTCTGAAGATGACCGTGGTGGCGGCCGATGGGCAGTACATCCATCCGGTCAGCATCGACGAATTCCGCATTGCGCCGGCGGAAACCTTCGATGTGATCGTGGAGCCCAGCGGCCAGGACGCATTCACCATTTTCTGCCAGGACATGGGCCGCACCGGCTTCGCTGCCGGCACCCTGGCGGTGCGGCACGGCCTGCAGGCGCCCATTCCCGCCCGCGATCCGCGACCGCTGCTGACCATGGGCGACATGGGCCATGACATGGGCAGGATGGGCCATGACATGGCCGGCATGGGCCACGACATGAAGGGCATGGAAGGCGGCTGCGGTGCCAGCATGGGGCATGCCGCACACGGCGGCAGCGACAAGGCCCCGCGCCATCCGGCCAGCGAGAAAGGCAACCCGTTGATCGACATGCAGAGCATGGCCACCGAGCCCAAGCTGGATGACCCCGGCATCGGCCTGCGCGACAACGGCCGCACCGTGCTCACCTACGGCGCGATGCGCAGCCTGTTCGACGACCCGGACGGCCGCGAACCCAGCCGCGAGGTGGAGCTGCACCTGACCGGCCACATGGAGAAATTCAGCTGGTCGTTCGACGGCATCCCGTTCGCCAGCGCCGAGCCGCTGCGCCTGAACTACGGCGAGCGCATGCGCATCGTGCTGGTCAACGACACCATGATGCAGCACCCGATCCATCTGCACGGGGTGTGGAGCGACCTGGAAAATGCCGACGGCCAGTTCCACCTGCGCAAGCACACCATCGACATGCCCCCGGGCACCCGCCGCACCTACCGCGTGCGTGCCGACGCACTGGGCCGCTGGGCCTACCACTGCCACCTGCTGTACCACATGGAAGCGGGCATGATGCGCGAAGTGAGGATCGAAGAATGAGCCGCTTCCCCACGCCAACCCGCCGCCTGCTCACCGCCGCGCTGCTGATCGCGCTGACCACCCCGGCCTGGGCGCAGTCGCATGCGCACGGCACCGCCGCTGCACCCGCGGCCACCAAAGAAATGCCGGCGGATCCGCCGGTCGACCACGGCAGCATGGACCATAGCCAGATGGACCATTCGAAAATGGATCACGGCAGCATGGATCACAGCCAGATGGACCATTCGAAAGTGGATCACGGCAGCATGGATCACAGCCAGATGGACCATTCGAAAATGGACCACGGCAGCATGGACCACGCCGCGCACAAGACGGCCGCGCCGAGCGAACCGCGCGAGCCGATTCCCGCCGTCACCGCCGCCGACCGCCTCGCCGCGTTCCCGCCGATCGAACACGGTGCGATGGAACACGCGCCGGAAATCCACAGCATGCTGCTGGTCAACCGCCTGGAGCAGTGGGATGGCCAGCACGGCAACGGCCAGGCGTGGGAAGCCAGCGGCTGGGTCGGCGGCAACATCCACCGGGTGTGGGTGCGCAGCGAAGGCGAGCGCAGCGGCGGGCGTACGGAAGCGGCCGATGTCGAAGTGCTGTACGGGCGCAGCGTCTCACCGTGGTGGGATGTGCTGGTGGGCGTCAAACAGGACCTTGGCCCCGGCGATTCGCGCACCTGGGCGGCGCTGGGCATCCAGGGCCTGGCGCCATACAAGTTCGAGACCTCGGCCACCGCCTATGTGGGCGAAGGGGGCCAGGTGATGGCCAGCGCCGAGATCGAGTACGAACTGCTGTTGACCAACCGCCTGATCCTGCAGCCGTTGCTGGAGGCCACGCTCGCGGCCAAGGACGACCCGCGCCACGGCACTGGCAGCGGCTTGAACAAGGTCGAAGCCGGGCTGCGCCTGCGCTACGAGTTCAACCGGCGTTTCGCGCCGTACATCGGCATCAGCCATGAACGCCTGTTCGGGGATACCGCCGATTACCACCAAGCCGCCGGCGAGCGTGCGCGCGATACCCGCTGGGTGGCCGGCGTACGCGTCTGGTTCTGAGGCCAAGGCCTGCGTAAAAAAGTCCCGGGCGCGGCATGCGCCCGGGACAACACAACAGGGATGGTGCAAGCCGGATCCGACGGGCCCGAACGGGGCGTCACAGGGCGCGCGCGTACAGCAGCGCACCCTGCCCGACACCCGGGTGCCGTGCTCAGCGGCGCTCCCGGATAGTGATGTGATGCGCGGGGGCCAGGGTTCCGCCATCCTCGCCCCGGTTTTGTCGGGGACGCCCCGGATGGCGTACGCTGCCACCCCCTTCCGTGCACCCCCTGCCATGTCCCTGCAGATCCGTCGCGCTACCCCGGCCGATGCACAGGCTGTGTCGGCGATCGCCATCGCCACCTACACCGAAACCTTCGGCGATTCCTACCCGCCGCAGGACCTGTACGCGTTCCTGGAGGAGCACTACAGCCCCGCGCCGCAGCGGCGCGAACTGGAGGATCCGCGCAGTGTGGTATGGCTGCTGGAAGAGGACGGGCGCGCGGTGGGCTATCTGGCCGCCGGTGCGAATACCCTGGCGCACGCCGATGCCGTCGACGGCGATGTCGAACTCAAGCGTTTGTATGTGCTGGCCAGCCACCAGTCCGGTGGTCACGGTGCACGCCTGATGGAGGCGTTCCTGCAGTGGCTGGATCACCCCGCACGCCGCACCCTGTGGGTGGGCGTGTGGTCGGAGAACCTCGGCGCGCAGCGCTTCTATGCGCGCTACGGCTGCGTCCAGGTCGGCACCTACCACTTCGTGGTGGGCGACAGCCGTGACCTGGAATTCATCCTGCGCCGGCCCTGATCAGACAGGGCCGGCACCCGGCTCAGAAATCGAACAGGTCCGACAGGAAGCCTTCTTTCTTCTTCTTGCGGTAGCCGTGCTGGTCGCCGTACTGCTGCTGGCCCAGGTGGCGGGTATCGCGATGCTGCACGGCCTGCGGCGGCGGTGGCGGCGTAGCGGCACGCACCGGCGCGGCGGCATCGGTCGAGCGCTCGATGATCTTGTCCAGTTCACCGCGATCCAGCCACACGCCGCGGCACTGCGGGCAGTAGTCGATCTCGATGCCCTGGCGCTCGGACATCACCAGCGCCTGGGTCTTGCATACGGGGCATTGCATCGTCGCGGCTCCATGGTTCAAACCCCGACTCTACCCTGCCGTGCCTGAGCGCCGCGCAACGTGCGCATGACCGAGGTCCCCCTGACCTATGCCCCATGGCGGCACCGGCCTGACCTGCCGACACTGTGCGCACCTCACGCCAGGGATATCGGCCATGCACACCCGCCCATCGCGCCCCCGCTGGCTGACCGTCAGCCTGATCGTCATCACCTTGGTGGCCTCGATCAACCTGCGCGACATCGCCGCATGGGCTGGATGGACAGTGCCGGGCCTGCCGATGCCGTTCGGGGGCGCGGTGGTCGACAACGGACTGGGCGTGCTGCTGGCGCTGGCGGTGGCCGCCTGGCTGCTGCGTCCCGGGCACGCGCTGGTACGCGCCGTGGGGCTGGCCGGCAGTGGCTGGCAGGGCCCGGCGGTGGTGCTGCTGGCAACCCTGCCGTGCTGGTTCGGGCTGTGGTGGCTGGGCGGTGTCGGCACGGACTGGACCTGGCTGTCGCTGCTGATGCTGGCGGTGCTGTTTCCGCTTGCCGAAGAAGTGATCTTCCGCGGCGTCGGCTTCATCTTCGTGCACCGCCAGTTGCGCTGGCCCTGGTGGCCGGCGGCGCTGCTGCAGGCGGCGGTGTTCGGTGCGATCCACTGGTGGTCGTTCGGCGGCGGTGGTGGCGTCGCGCTGCAGGTGCTGGCGATGACGTCCATTGGGGGCCTGGTGTTCGCCGCGTTGTGCAGCCTGGACCGCGATACCGTATGGAGCGCGGTGGTGCTGCATGTCTCCTTGAACATGGCCTGGAACGTCATGCAGGTCAGCGAAACCACGGCGATCGGCTGGCAGGGCAACAGCTTGCGGCTGTCCGCCGCGCTGCTGGCGGTGCTGGGCCTGCTGGCGCTGCGGCGGTGGCGGCAACGCAGGGAATACCGCCGCGCCTGACGTGCACGATCCCCTCACCCGGTGCCGCCGCATACTTGCGCGCCATTCCGAACCACTGCCAGGGAACCTTGCGTCATGTTGCTGTCCAAGCGCCACGTTGCACCGCGCGTGTTGTTGATCGAAGACACCGAAGAAACCCGCGAACTCAGCCGCATGGTGCTGGAAAGCCAGGCCTGTGATGTTGCCGCCGTGAGTTCGGCAGAAGCCGCGCTCGGCCTGCTGCAGGCCGGCGAACGGTTCGACCTGGTCTTCACCGATGTGTGCCTGGGCGGGGTGAGCGGCATCGAAGCGGCGCACCGCATCAAGCAGTACCAGCCCAGCCTGCCGGTGCTGGTGACGTCGGGACTGGAACCGTCCGACGTACTGCCGCAGCTGCGCCCGGGCATCCACTTCCTGCCCAAGCCGTACTCGATGAGCGAACTGCTGGACGCCATCCGTGCCTGCTTCCAGCAGCAGGACGTCGGCCAGGCCGCCTGATCGGCGGTCTTCATCCGGTTTTCATCGGCAACTGTCATCGTCCGGCTCGACAGCCCGCTGTCGCGCCCGCCCGGGCCAGCGGTGCACAGCTTCCCTGCCACCGGAACCGACACCATGCAGATCCGCCTGTTGCTGACCGCTCCGCTGTTGTTTGCCGCGTCGATGGCCGACGCGCGCGCCGATGATGTGGTGACCTGCGAAAGCCGCAACAACCGCTACCAGTCGTGCACGCTGCCCCGCGCCGGCTACGTCAGCCTGGAGCGCACCTTGTCCGGGTCCGATTGCCGCCAAGGCCGAAGCTGGGACTACGACCGCCGCCAGGTGTGGGTGGATGACGGGTGCCGCGCCACCTTCCGCGTACACGACGGCGGTTCGCGCGACGACGACCATGGCGACAACCACGACGCCAAGGTGGCCGCCGGTGTGCTGATCGGCGCGGCCATCCTTGGTGCGCTGGTGCACAACGCCAACAAGCAGGACGACCGCTACGACGACGACACCCACCAGGGGCCGCGCCACAGCTCCTATGTGCCGGGCTGGATGGTGGGCGAGTTCGAAGGCTACAACCCCATCTACGGCGCCGACATCCGCATGCGCATCGACAGCGATGGGCGCATGTCCGCCCAGGCGCGCGGGCAGAACCTCAGCGGTTGGGTCAACGGCGGCCAGCTCAACGTGGGCAGCAGTGTGTTCGACATCAACCAGAGCCGGGACGGCTTTGTCACCACCGAAGTGGGCGACCGCCAGAACGAAGTGCGCTACCGCCGGGTGCGGTAGCGCACCGGGTTCAACCGGCGGCCTTGCAGCTCAGCGTGGTGCCGTAGAAGTCCAGCGTTGCCTCGCCCTGGTGTTCCCAGAACTCCACGCCTTCGCGGGTGTAGCGGCTGCCGCTGGCGGCCTGGGCCGGGAACACGATGGCCTGGTCCTTGCCCAGACTCACCACCGCAGCCTGCGGGTCCAGTTCGTTGTAGAACACCACGCTGACCGGCTTGCTGGCATCGTCGCACTGGTAGTGCACCGGCGTGGGCGCGGGCACGCCGCCACTGCCGATGTTCAGTTCGACGATACGGGTCTGGTAGGACTCGATCAGGCACCGGTGTCGGTCGACCGCCTGCCAGCAGGCGTCACGCCCTTTGACCCAGCCCCGTTGCTCGGCGGCGATATCCAGTTCATCCGGGCTGGTCTGCACGCGCTTGTAAAGCGCGGCCAGCTGACGGTCGAGCGCGGCCAGGCGGGCGTCACCGCACACCAGTTTTTCCGACTCGGACTGCGCCTTGGCGCAATCGAACGAAGGCGGCTGCAACGTGGCATCGGTCGCGGCGGCCGGCGCGCTTGGGGTCGGGGCAGGTGTAGCGGCAGCGGGCGGTTGCGCCGGCGCGGCGGTATCGGACGGGGCCGGCTTGGAACAGGCCGCGAGCGCAAGCGCCCCCACACCCAGCAGGACGAATCGGTTCATGGCACCTCCAACAACAGTCAGCAAAAGACGCGCTATTGTGCGCCCGTCGCCGCGTGTTGGGTGTGCACAAACAGAGCGCTCGTGGACATGAACACGGCGCCGCGCATGAACGCCAGGCAATGCTCACGGCCACCCTGACCCTACCCTCATGCGAGTGCGACCGCTGCGTAACAGCACACCGTCCAGTGTGGATCGCACGACATCACGTCGTCCTGGAGTACCGCAATGTCCACCATGCAGAACAACGAAAACAACGTCCAGAAAAATGCCGCCGCGCAGACCGACCAGCAGAAGGAGCAGGAGCGCAAGGACACGTTGGCCAAGCAGCAGAAGCAGGAACAGGGCAACAAAGACGCCCCGAAGAACCCGCAGCAGAAGTAACCGCGGCGCATATAGTGGGGCTGCGCGCTACGCGCAGCCTCATGCTGCCGGTGATTCTTCCCGGCACCTTCTGGGGAGCAGCGCTACACCTGGCGCGCGCGAAGACCGTTCAGCCGACCATGCAGTTGCTGCCAGTCGTGCTGCGCATGACGTTCCATCGCTTCCAGCGCCTGCCGTACATCACCCGGCAGTGTTTTTTCGTGCAACGCAGCCTGCAGGACGCGGATCAGCCTGGCCCGCGACGCTTGCCCTTGGCTGACGTACTGAATGCCGGCATCTCCCAGCACCGTGCCCAACCAGCCGAAGCCTGCGCGCACGTCACCGAGCACGGTGCCATGCCGTGCGGGTCGCCCTCCGGCCTGGCGGACGTGCCTGCCAAGCGTGTCGATGATGGCCGCGCTTGAGCCAGCCATGCGCATCATCACCGCGCACAAGGGGGCATCGTCGCGCTGGGTCCGGGCCACGGCACGGGCATGCAGGGCGTGGCCATCGTGCGCCACCGCGATGATGCGGTTGAGCAGGCGGATGTAATGTTGGCGGCTCACGGTGTGCGTCGACATCACACGGCTCCGCTGGAGTACGGCCCCAGCTTTTCCATCGCCTCCAACCTGCGCCCGGCAGCGGAACGGTGATGTGAGGCCGATGTTATGCCGCGCCCCCTGCGCGCTTTCGCCACCGGGCCGGGTTGGCTAGGATCGGGGTTCGCAGGCGCACGCAGCGCCTTGGCAGGGAGCATGACGATGTCGGCAGGACGCATACCGAAAGCACGGGCACTGATGACCGTGGCGCTGTCGATGGCGTTTGCCAGCCACGCAGCGCCCGGTATTGATCGCGACGCCTGGCGCGGCGATCTGGCGGTAGTGAAGCAGACCCTGCAGGACGACTATGCGCACCTCGCCTGGGTGGCCTCCGCGCAGAGCGGCGTGGACCTGCCCGCGCTCGAACGCGATGCGCAGCAGGCCATCACCACCGCCAGCAGCGATGCGCAGGCGGAGCAGGCACTGCGCACGTTCCTGGCCGGGTTTCACGATGGCCACCTGAAACTGCTGGATCGGCAGGTAGCCGGCACGTCCTCTCCTGCCCCTGCCGCGGTGGACCCGCGCACGCTGGATGCGTCCACCGGCTGCGCGGCGCTGGGCGTGCTGGACGAAGGCCGGCACGACTACAGCGTGCCGCTGCAGGCCCTCCCCGGCTACCGCGCCACAGCCGCTGGGGCTGACCCGGCGCTGCGCAGCGGGGTGATCGCGCTGGCCGATGGCCACCGCCTGGGCCTGCTGCGCCTGCATGAATTCGATGCGCTGCGTTACCCCGGCCTGTGCCACCGCCTGTGGGGTCAACTGCGGCATGCCGACGCGGTGAACGACATGCGGGCCACGTTGAATGACGCGTGGGTGGCCGAGATCGCCGCGACGCTGCGGCGCTTCCAGCAGCAGGGCGTGGATGCAGTGCTGGTGGATGTGGGCACCAACCCGGGCGGCGACGACAGCGGCGACACGCTCGCGCGCCTGTTCAGTGGCGCGCCGGTGCAGTCGGCACCGCTGTGGGTCAGCCAGTCGGCGGCCGGCCGCGACTACCTGCAGGAACAGTACGAGCGCATCGACGATGCCCTGCGCCACCATCATCCCGACGCCACTGCACGCCCGCTGCTGGTCCAGCAGCGCGACCGCTTCGCCGCGTCCCTGCGCGCCACGCAGGCACCGCCCTGCGACATGGCGTGGGTGTGGCAGTCACCGCGCGACTGGCAGGCGCTGCCCTGCCGGCACCTGGTCGCCGCCGGCAGCTCGGGCGGCCCCCTTGCCACCCCGGCGGTGGACGCGATCCCCGATTTCCTGATTGCCCACCGCCTGGACTGGGCGCAGGACCTGCGCCGGCACTGGGCCGCCTGGCCCGGGCCGGTGTACGTGCTCACCGATGCGAAGACCGCCTCCTCGGCGGAAATGTTCGCCGCACGGCTGCAGGACAACCGCATCGCACGCGTGGTCGGAAGCACCACCGGCGGCTATGGCTGCGGCTTCATGAGTCCACCGCCACCGCGCACCTTGCCGCACTCGCAGCTGCGGATGCGCATCCCGAACTGCGTGCGCCTGCGCGCCGATGGCAGCGACGAAGTGGCCGGCATTGCGCCGGACCTGCCCATCGACACGCGCGCCAATGAATCGGCCCGCGCCCGCGCGCAGCGGGTGCTGGATGCGGTGGGCGTGGACCTGGCCCGGCACTGACCCGCGGCGGCTAGTCCACCGTGCAGTCTGCGTTGCGCATCGGATGCGGCAGCACTTCGATGGAGTGCTCGGCCAGTTGCGCCAGCACCGCTTCCGGCCCGCGCTGGCTGCGCCAGCCCAGGCCGATGCTGGCCGCAGTAGCGTCGTGGATGCGGTCGATCACCGGCAGCGCCCAGCCGCGGCGGTCGTACTCGGCCAGCCACTGCGGGCAACGCCGCGCCAGCACCGCGCGCGGCTCACTGACCAGCCGTTCGCAGTCTTCCGGGCCGAACGGCGTGGCGCCGCTGGCGATGTAACGCTGGAACATCGGCCCGGTGTTGCGCAGGGCGGCCGCATGCGCATCGGCCACATCGCGCACGTCGATGCCACGGTGCAGGCGATACAGCAGCATGCGCTGGGCGGTTTCCGGGAAGCACCGCGACATCCGGATCACCCGCACCTGGAACGCGGGGCTGGCGGCCTCCTCCAGCCAGTGCTCGGCCGCCAGCTTTGACCGGTGGTAGACCGTGCGCGGTTGCGGCGGGGTGCGCTCGTCGATCCACGTGCAGCGGCCCGGCACGATCGCATGGCCGTACAGCGCGGTGGTACTGGTAAACACGAAGCGCGACACCCCGGCATCGCGGGCCAGCATCGCCAGGGTGCGGGTGCCTTCGACATTGATGCGATGGAACTCGCTGTCGGGCATCAGCCCCACGTGCGGGGCGTGCAGCGCTGCGCAGTGGATCACTGCATCCACGCCCACCAGCGCCGTGCGCAGCGTGCGCATATCGGTGATGTCGGCCACGTGCCGGGTGGTGTTGAAGGGGCTGCGGTCCACCCCGACCACCTCGTGCCGTGCGGACAGCGCGCCGAAGATCGCGCGCCCCACCCGGCCTGAACTTCCTGTCAGGAGAATCTTCACTGTGTGGCACTTGGTCAGCGCCCGGGAGCTACCGGGATGGTTTGATTGTAGCCAGAGTCGGCGCCCGGGCGTCCACGGCTGCGGCCGGCCAGGCGTCGGAATCGTTGCGACCTGCGCGCGCTCAGCGCCCGGCCTGGCCTACCGGCTGTGCAGTGGACCCGCAGGTGTCCCAACGCAGCGCGCCGTCCTTTCCCTGCTGGACCGCGTTGATCTTCGGTACTCCGCCTGCCTCAACTACGCAGAAGTAGCCGTTGAACCAGCGCGACTGGGGCGCCCCGCGCTGTGCCGGTGCGCTGCCCCACATTTCCACCTGGTACCGCTTGCCAGGCTGCAGGCGCGGCGGTGGCGACGTACCCCCGTCGCCGTAGCGCAGGCATTGATCCGGGGCGAGCGTGGGTTCGGCCTGGCCATCCCGCAGGAAATCACGTTCCCAGATCGCCGCACCGCCCGAACCGACCTCCATCACCGACACCCCGGTGATCTTCGCAGGCGCATCGCCCGTGCGGATTGCCGGCACGCCAAAACAGGGAACGCCCTGCTGTTCCCTGACCAGCGCCTGCTGATACCGGCCGGCGGGCGAGGCGCAGCTTGCCAAGCCCGGCACCAGCACACCGATCAACAGCAGGGAAACATGCACACGGTTCATTGCGTCGTCCTGGGCAGGGTGTTCGTGTCGCTGCGGCAAGGGAGGGTTGCGGGGTGCGTTCCAGCTGGCACCGTACGTCAACGCGCACTACGTTGCACGCTTGCTTGCCGGCATGCGCCCGGCTCACCTACCCTGCATGCGAAATCGATCCAAGGAGCTCGCCACGGATGAGCCGCACCTCCCCTCTTTCATTCGCCCGACGATGGGCAGGACGTGCACGTGCACGGAGGGCGTTGCCGCTGGGCGCAGCCCTGCTTGCACTGCTGGCCGCCACGCCCGCCATGGCCGAGGACATACCGCCACAGTTCATGACGCAGTACGAGGCCGTGCGTGACTACCTGGACCTGGTCCAGGCGGCAGAGGCTGCCAACGCACCGACGCAGATGGACAGTGCACGTGCCATGCAGTTGCTGGCGGCCATCACCAACGCCCATGAGATCCTGGCGCCGGACTACGCGCCCGCTGATCTTGGCCTGCTGGTCAACGCGTGCCAATACGGTAAAACCGTCTCCACCCAGCTGATGCAGTTTGGGATGGCCGCGATGCCCGCCGCCGTGCTCGTTCACCCCGGCGAGAAAGCCAGCCTTGACCGCCGTAACGCAGACCGGTTCCAGCCTCAGTTGGGCCTGCTGCTGCCGTACCTGCTGCGCTGCGGTGCGCGGATTCAACCGCTGCTGGACCACTGGCTCAGCGTTGCCACGCCCGAGCAACGGGCCGAATTGGGACCCGGCGGTACCGACACGCTGCGCCGTAACGCACAACGCCAGTACCTGGAGATCCTGGAGGCAATGCGCGCGCAGCCTGCGGGGAGCGCGCTGAAGCGGTCCTTGGTGCGCGCGTTGGCAGAGACCGCTGCGCCCTACGCGCGCATGTTGCAGCCAGCGCAGCGCCCAGCGGTGAGCGACGCCTTGAGTGACGCGCGGGAGCGGATGGATGCAGCGGACGCTGCACTGCTGCAACAGGCGATTGTGGCGTTCAGCGACGACGGGTGCGGGACGCTGTGCGCCTCCTGACCCAGTGGCGGCGCGCGCGCCGCGCGATTACCCTCCCGTCCAGTGGAGCACGATGATGTCAGCGGAGTTCAGTGTCACGTTCGATGACGCCGCTTGGTACGCAACGCATCGCGACGCGCTGACCTGCACCCTTGCCCAACTTGTGACGTTCTCCGAGCGTGTCGGGCAGCGGGAATTCCGGCTGATCGGGCGCGAGCCGAGGAACACGGGCGACTGGTGTTACGACGCGCGGGTGTTCCTTGACGAGGAGCGCATCCTGCTGGAAATCAGCGCACACCCGGCGAGTATCGAGCGTGACCTTGCCTTGCTGCTGGAATGGATCCGGCGCCACACCCGCATTGCCGTCATCGATGAGGACGGTGTGCCATCCAACTGGTAGTAGCGACATCACCGGCCGCACTCCGATGGGTGTGCAGCGTGCTGGGTCTCTTCCGGGCACAAAAAAGGCACTTGGGCTGAGCCTAAGTGCCTGATTCGATGGTGGGCCGTGATGGATTCGAACCATCGACCAAAAGATTAAAAGTCTTCTGCTCTACCAACTGAGCTAACGGCCCATTGCATGCCCCGGCATCGCTGCCGGGGGTGCGCATTCTAACCCACAAGGCGCTCAGGCGAAACCACTTATCGCTCAGGCGTACCGGGTCGGGTCTGCCACGCCGGCATCGGTGAAGCCCTGCGCGCGCAGGCGGCAGGCATCGCAGTGGCCGCAGGCCGCGCCGCTGTCGTCGGCGTTGTAGCAGGACACGGTCAGGCCGAAGTCCACGCCCAGGCGGACGCCTTCACGCACGATGTCGGCCTTGCTCAGGAACTGCAGCGGCGCGTGCACCTGGATGCCCGCGCCTTCCACGCCGGCCTTGGTGGCCAGGTTGGCCAGGGCCTGGAAGGCGGCAATGAACTCGGGGCGGCAATCGGGGTAGCCGGAGTAGTCCACGGCGTTGACGCCGCAGAAGATGTCGCTGGCGCCCAGCACTTCAGCCCAGCCCAGTGCGACCGACAGCATGATGGTGTTGCGCGCCGGCACGTAGGTGACCGGAATGCCCTCCCCGCCCGCCTCGGGTACGTCGATGTCATCGGTCAGGGCCGAGCCGCCGATGCTGCGCAGATCCACGTTGACGGTCTTGTGCGCCACCACGCCCAGCGCCTGGGCGACCGCGGCGGCCGCGTCCAGTTCAGAGGTGTGGCGCTGGCCATAGCGCACGCTGAGCGCATGCACGGCGAAGCCCTGTTCCTGGGCGATGGCGATGACGGCGGCGGAGTCCATGCCGCCGGACAGGAGGACGACTGCTTTTTTCATGAGGGGGTGTTTCCGGTGGGTTGCGGGAGCCAGCACGCTGTCCCGCGCCGGGATGAAAACTGGAAAATGAGGCGTGGCGAGCGGTCGTCAGGCAGGCATGGACCGCGGCCGCTTGGTAGCCGAACTCAGCGGCCGGGTTCGTCGTTCCAGAGCAGCTTGTGCAGCTGCATCTGGAAGCGCACCGGCAGGCGGTCTTCGACGATCCAGTCGGCCAGCTGGCGCGGGCTCACCTGGTCCTTGCTGGGCGAAAACAGCACCATGCTGCGCGCGTTGAGGCGGTGCTCGGCGACCATGCCGCGCGCCCATTCGTAGTCCTCGCGGCTGCACAGCACGAACTTGATCTGGTCGCGGCGGGTCAGCAACGGCAGGTTCTCCAGCCGGTTGCGGGCCATTTCACCGGAGCCGGGGGTCTTCAGGTCCACCACGCGCGATACGCGCGGGTCGACCGCGCTGACGTCCAGCGCGCCGGAGGTTTCCAGCGACACGTCCAGGCCTGCGTCGCACAGCTTTTCCAGCAGCACCAGGCAGCGCTTCTGCGCCAGCGGCTCGCCGCCGGTCACGCAGACGTGGTGCACGCCCTGGGCCAGCACCTCGGCCACGATCGCATCGATATCCCACCAGGTGCCGCCATGGAAGGCGTAAGCGGTGTCGCAGTAGGTGCAGCGCAGCGGGCAGCCGGTCAGGCGCACGAACACGGTCGGCCAGCCGGCGGTATCGGCTTCGCCCTGCAGCGAGGTGAAGATCTCGGTGATCTTCAGGCGCGGGAGGGGCGACTGCACGATCTCGCTGGGGAGCGCGGCGGCGGCGGACAGGGAAACGGTCATGGCGGTGATTCTTGGGAATGCGGCATCGGAAACGACAACAGCCGGACGTGCCCGGCGGTTCATGCAGCCGGGCAGAGCCCGGCTCTACGAGGGGTCATTATAGCGGGGCGGCCTTGGCGGTGCCCGGACGGCGGTTCAGCGGATCTGCTGGCCCAGCCGGATCGACTGCAGGCGGTCCTGCGCGGTACGCGCGGCATCGCTGCCGGGATAGGTGGACACCACCTGTTCCAGGGTTGCCTGGGCCTGGTCGACCTTGCCTTCGCCATACTGCGAGAGGCCGATCTTGAGCAGGCCGCCCGACGCCTTGTCGTGGGTCGGGTAGCGCGAGATGAGGTCGCGGAACTGCGCCTCAGCCAGCGGGAAATTTCGGGTTGCGTAGTAACTCTCGCCCAGCCAGTACAGCGCATTGGGGGCGTAGACGCCGTTGGGGTACAACTCCAGGAAGCTCAGGAACAGCTGCGCCGAGTCATCGTACTTGCCGGCCTTGAGCGAATTGAAGGCGACGTTGTAAGCCGTACGCTCCTCACCACTGGCAGCCAGGCTGCCGGCATCGCCATGCACGGAGGGCGGCCGCTCGGAAGCGGCCGTTGCCGGTTTCGGTGCTGCAGCGGCGGGCGCAGGTGCGCTCGCGGCGGGTGCGGCAGGCAGCAGCGGAGCGCCACCTTCCAGTCGGTTCAAGCGGCTGTCCAGGTCCAGGTACTGGTCCTTGGCGGTCTGCTTCAGCTGCTCGTTGTCATGCTGCAACTGCTCCACCTGCGACTGCAGGGCCTGCACCTGGGTGCGAAGCTGGGTGAGCTGGTTGAGCATGTCCATGTTGGACTGGTTGTTCTGGGCCTGCTGCTCAAGCGCGCCAACGCGGTCGGCCAGGCTCTGGCGCTGCGCATTGGCCGGTGCGGCAGCCACGAGGGCTGCCGCAACGATCATCGATAGAAATCGAAAGCGCATCTATTACTGAGCCGTGTACACGATCTCGACGCGACGGTTCTGCGACCAGCAGGACTCGCCCGACTCGGTGCAGACCGGACGCTCTTCGCCGTAGGACACGACGGTCAGCTGCGAAGCCGAGCCACCGTTGGCCTGCAGAGCGGAGTTGACGCCGTTGCCACGACGCTCGCCCAGGGCCTGGTTGTACGCGCGCGAACCGCGCTCGTCGGTGTGGCCCTGCAGGGTGATGCGCGAGGACGGACGGTCACGCAGGTACTTGGCGTGGCAGGCCATGATGGCCTGGAATTCCGGCTTCACTTCTTCCTTGTCCAGGTCGAAGTACACCACGCGCTGGCGCAGGCAGGAATCGGTGTCCAGGTCGCCCGGGCCGTACAGGCCGGAGGTCGACGGACCGCTCGGGGTGGTGGTCGAGGAGCCGGTATCAACCGGGGCTGCCGGCTGTTCCTTCACCTTCTTGGAGCAACCGGCCAGGGCGGCCACGGACAACAGGGAGACAAGCAGAACGCGGGTGGTCTTGTTCATGGCGATACCTTTGAGGCTCCTAAAGCCGGATGTGGGATGAATACGGTGGAAATCTTAACACTCTGTTAGCGCTTTGTACGGTAAGGCGACCAAGAAGGCTCACGGACGTCACCGTCGGCCAAAACCAGCCGCTGGCGCACGCGCGCATCGGCCGAGACGGCGTACAACACGCCGCGTCCACCCTCACGGGCGGCGTACAGCACCATGCTCGCGTTGGGCGCAAAGCTCGGCGACTCATCCAGCGACCCCGGGGACAGCGTGCTCCAGCGTGCCGAACCCAGGCTGCTGTCCATCATCGCGATCTTGTAGGTATTGCCGCTGCCCTGGGCCACCACCAGCTTCTTGCCGTCGAAGGACAGGCTCGGCGTGGCGTTGTAGTTGCCCTGGAAGGTCACGCGCGAGGCGCTGCCGCCACTGGAGGGCACCTGGTAGATCTGCGGGCGGCCGCCACGGTCGGAGGTGAAGTAGACGTTGGCGCCGTCGGCGCTCCAGGTCGGCTCGGTGTCGATGGCGAAGTGATTGGTCAGCTGGGTCAGCTGCTTGCTGCCCAGGTCCATCACGTAGATCTCCGGGTTGCCGCTGCGCGACAGCGACAGGGCCAGGCGGCGGCCATCCGGGGAGAACGACGGGGCGCTGTTGATGCCGCGGAAGCTGGTGACCAGTTCGCGGGCGCCGGTGGAGATGTTCTGGATGTAGATCGCCGAATTGCCCCGCTCGAAGCTGACGTAGGCCAGGCGGTTGCCATCCGGGCTCCACGACGGAGACAGCAGCGGCTCGGCCGAGCGCACGATGGTCTGCGGGTTGAAGCCGTCCGAATCGGCCACCATCAGCGCATAGCGCATGGCATCGCCCTTGCCGCTGGCGGTGACATAGGCGATGCGGGTCCAGAAGGCGCCGCGGACGCCGGTGATCTTTTCGTAGATGGCGTCGGCCATCTGGTGGGCGACGTCGCGCATGGCATTGCCACGGGCGGTCATCGCCAGGCCCAGCAGGCGCTCGCCCTTGGGCACGTCATACAGTTCGTACTCGACCCGGTAGGCGCCGGCACCGGCGTCCATGACCCGGCCCACCACGATGTAGTTCTGCTTCAGCGCGCGCCAGGTGGCGAACTGGATCTCGCTGCCCCGGGTCGGCTTTTCCACGATCTGCGCTTCCGGCAGGGTGCGGAACTGGCCCGAGCGCTCCAGGTCGGCGCGTACCACGGCGGCGACGTCGGTCTGCGGTGCACCGGCCGAGCCCTGGTAGGGCATCGGGACCACGGTGATCGGGGTTGCGGACGCATTGCCGCCGATGATGTCGATATCCAGCCCCTTCTGCTGCGCCAAGGCAGCAAAGGGCAACAACAGGGCCGCAACAACGGCAAGCCAACGAGGCATTTTCTTCATGGACCACTCAAGGGAAGGAAAACCGGAACGAGGGATAGCAGGATGGCGGTGAACCGTTTCGCAATCATGAACCAAAGGGACGTGAAAGCAGAGTCACCGCGGTCCAAAACTCACATTGTGTTAACGCTCGGCATCCCTGCCAGCGCCGCTGAAGGATCAGGGCGCGGTAAAACCGATGTTGAGGCTGCGGTCGAACACGGCCTCGAAGCCTTTGTACGGCAGCGGCTGGGCGCGCAGTACCGCGCGCTCCAGCGCCGCCTTGCCGGCCGCATCGAACTGGCAGGCCGCATCCAGCTTGACGCTCACGATCCTGCCACCCGGCAGCTGGGTGATGCCCACCCGGCAGTGCTGGCCCGACGTCATCGAGGGCGGGGGCAGCCAGGACGCGAGGATCCGGTCCCGGATCGCCACCGCATAGGCGGTGCGCAGGCTGACCTGGCCCGGCACCGGCGCGGCATGGGCCAGCGCCGGCAGCAGCAGGGACAGCAGCAGGGCCATCGCGATCGAGGGAAGCATCTTCATCATGCGGCGCTCTGCGCAGGCAGGGCCCAGGGCCAACGGCCCGGGCTCAGTCCTGCGCGGTGAAGGTGAAGTTGATGGTGCGCTGGAAGACCGTCTCGAAGCCCCGGTACGGCAGCGGCTGGGCATTGAGCACGGCGGCCTCGATCGAGCGGCGGCCAGCCTCGTCGAACGGGCAGTCCGGGCTGACCTTGGCGCTGTTCACGGTGCCACCGGGCAGCTGCTGGATGACGATCTTGCAGCGCTGGCCGAACGGGACGTTGTCCGGGCGGGTCCACGAGGCCAGCACCTTCTGCTGGATCGCGGCGGCGTACTTGGCCTGCAGGTCGTCGCTGGTGCCGCCGGCGCCGGCCGCCGGCTTGGCCACGCCAGTCGCGCCGGTGGTCGCCGCGGTACCGCTGGCCGCGCGCGCGGCGGCGACCTGGCGCAGCTTCTGCTCGGCCAGCTTGGCTTCCTTCTCGGCCTGCTCGCGCTTGCGCCGGATCTCGGCGATCTTCTGCTGGCGCTCGGCTTCGGCCTTGGTGTCGTTGGCCTTCTGCTGCTGCTCGGCCAGCTTCTTCTTCTCGGCCTCTTCCTGCTGTTTGGCCAGGCGCAGCTTCTGCTCGGCCTGCTCCTGGCGCTGGCGCTCGGTCAGATCGATCTGTTCCTGGCGGCGCTTGGCTTCCTGTTCCTGCTTGGCCTTTTCGGCCGAGATCGCCAGCGCGTTCACCGCGTCCTGGTCGATCTTGTCGGGCTGGGCCACGCGTTCCTGCGCCTGTTGCTGCTGCGGGGTGGGCGCGTCCTGCGGGCGCGGCTCCTCGATCGGCTGCGGCGGCGGCACGGTGTCTTCGGGAATGGGCTCGGGCTGGGCGACCGGTTCGGGCAGGTCGGGCAGCTTTTCCGAGGCACGCAGCGCCTGGCGCGCAGCGGCCGCCTCAGACGCGGACAACTGCAGGCTGGCCTCGATCGCCGGGTCGCCGGCGGCGGCCTCGGTGGTGCGTTGCGGCGACCACAGCCAGGCGCCGATGAACACCAGCGCGAGCAGCAGGTGCACGCCAAGCGCCAGCGCGATCGGCAGACCCCACTTTTCTTCCGGCTGGCGCTGCGGTGGCAGGGCTTCAGCGTGCATCGGTCGCCAGGCCCACCTTTTCCACGTTGGCGCGCTTGATCACGTCCATCGCCGCGACCACCTTTTCATAGGCCACGGCCTTGTCGGCGGCCACGATCACGCGCAGGTTCTTGTCCTGCGCGGCCAACGCGCCCAGCTGCGCCTGCAGCTGGCCGGGGTCCATCGGGGCCGGTTCCTTGGCATCGGGCAGCTTCAGGCTGAGCTGGCCGTCCAGGCGCACCGACACGATCACCGGGTCCTGCTTGCTTTCCAGGGTCTTGGCCTGGGAGCTGGGCAGGTCGACTTCGAAGCTCAGCGTCAGCAGCGGCGCGGTGACCATGAAGATGATCAGCAGCACCAGCATGACGTCGATGTACGGCACGACGTTGATTTCGGATTTGAGCTTGCGGCGCTTGCGGCGGCCGATGGCAGCAGTCATGGCAGGGTCCTTGGTGCGGGGCGCTTACTCGTCGCCGGCGCTCTGGCGCTGCAGGATCGAGCTGAACTCTTCTGCGAAGGTTTCAAAACGGACCGACATGCGCTCCACGCGGGTGGTGAAGCGGTTGTAGGCCCACACCGCCGGAATGGCCACGAACAGGCCGATGGCGGTGGCGAACAGGGCTTCGGAGATGCCCGGGGCCACCGAGGCGATTCCGGCCTGCTCACCGCTGTTGATCATGTCGTGCATGGTCACCATGATGCCGAACACGGTGCCGACCAGGCCCACGTACGGGGCGGTCGAACCGATGTTGGCCAGCAGCTCCAGGCTGCGTTCCATCTGGTCCACTTCGCGGGTGTAGGTGGTGCGCATGGCGCGCTGGGCACCTTCGAGCTGTGCGCGACCGTCCAGCCGGCGCTTGTCGCGCAGGCGGGTGAACTCGCGGAAGCCGGCTTCGAAGATCGCTTCCAGGCCGCCCACCTTGCGGTTGCGGTCGGTGGCCGAGCTGTACAGCTTGCCCAGGTCGGCGCCGGACCAGAAGCGGCTTTCGAACTCGTCGGCTTCGCGGTTGGCGGCGTTGAACACGCGCGCCTTGCGGAAGATGATCACCCAGCTGATGAACGACCCGGCCAGCAGCAGCAGCACGATGATCTTCACCGGCAGGCTGGCCTTGATCATCAGGTCCAGGTAATTGATGCCACCGCCATGCGCGGCCTGCGCAACCGTCTGCGCCGCAGCACTGGTCACTTCCTGCGGCAGCGCCTCGGTCACCGTGGCCTGCAGGGCCAGGAGCATTGCGATCATCCGTTGTTCCTCACTGTGCGGATACTTGAAGTTCGTAGGGTTTCAATGCGGCAAGGAGGACATCGTCCATGCCGCGCGGTTTGAAAGTGGAGGCATCCAATGCCGCGATCCTGACCTGGGCGGTCAGCAGCGTTTCATCGCCGCGACACACGCGCTGGTCGAACACCATGCTGGCGCGCTTGCACTGCACCAGCGTGGCGGTCACCTCCAGCGCATCGTCCAGCCGCGCCGGCCTGAGGAAGTCCATGGTCATCGCGCGGACCGCGAATACCAGGCCATGGTCGGTGCGCGTGCGCTCCTGGCCAAAGCCCAATGCCCGCATCCATTCGGTCCGTGCCCGCTCCATGAAGGCCACGTAGCGTGCGTGGTAGACCACGCCGCCAGCGTCGGTATCTTCCCAATATATGCGTGTCGGCCAACTGAACCGGGGATCAATTGCCATCGATGGCCTCGGCAAACAGGTCGGCCGGCGGGTTTTTCGGCTTGAGCCCCATGTGCCGGTAGGCCTTGTGGGTGCACATGCGGCCGCGCGCGGTGCGGATCAGGAAGCCCTGCTGGATCAGGTAGGGCTCGACCACGTCTTCCAGCGTGCCGCGTTCTTCGGACAGGGCGGCAGCCAGCGACTCGATGCCCACCGGGCCACCATCGAAGTAGTCGACCATGGTCCGCAGCATGCGCCGGTCCAGCTCGTCGAAGCCTTCCGGGTCCACCTTGAGCATCTGCATGGCCGCCTGCGCCACGTCCTGGTCGATATGCCCGGCGGCCTTGACCTGGGCGTAGTCGCGCACGCGGCGCAGCAGGCGGTTGGCGATACGCGGGGTGCCGCGCGAGCGCCGCGCGATTTCGGCCGCGCCTTCGGCGGTGCAGTCGATGTTGAGGATGGCGGCCGAGCGACGGACGATTTTGGTCAGCTCTTCCGGGGTGTAGAACTCCAGCCGGTGCACGATGCCGAAGCGGTCGCGCAGCGGCGCGGTCAGCAGCCCGGCACGGGTGGTGGCCCCGATCAGGGTGAACGGCGGCAGGTCGATCTTGATCGAGCGGGCCGCGGGGCCCTCGCCGATCATGATGTCGATCTGGAAATCTTCCATCGCCGGGTACAGCACTTCCTCGACCACGGGCGAGAGGCGGTGGATTTCGTCGATGAACAGGACGTCGTGCGGCTGCAGGTTGGTCAGCAGCGCGGCCAGGTCGCCGGCCTTTTCGATCACCGGGCCGGAGGTGACCCGCAGGGCCACGCCCAGCTCGTTGGCGATCACGTGGCTCAGGGTGGTCTTGCCCAGCCCGGGCGGACCGAAGATCAGGACGTGGTCGAGCGCGTCGCCACGGGCCTTGGTCGCTTCGATATAGATCGACAGCTGCTCGCGCACCGGCGCCTGGCCCAGGTAGTCGGCCATGCGCTTGGGGCGGATGCTGGCGTCGGTGCCCTCGTCTTCACGGGTGGCACCGGCACCGATGATGCGGTCGTCTGTCATGCGGCAATTATGCGGCAAAAGGGGCGCGATCCGCGCCCCGGTAGTGCCGGCCGCTGGCCGGCTCCACGCGTAGCGCCGGGCTCTGCCCGGCAACAGCCAAGGCAGCAGCCGACGTACTGGGAGACGGCGGGGTGGGTCCGGCTGCGGGGGACGCTGCAAGTACGTCCCTGTAAGCTCGGTCGCCGCTTGCTCGTGCGTGCTGTCCTGCACACACGGC
Source organism: Stenotrophomonas sp. 10N36 (assembly GCF_056395005.1). NCBI lineage: Bacteria > Pseudomonadati > Pseudomonadota > Gammaproteobacteria > Lysobacterales > Lysobacteraceae > Stenotrophomonas > Stenotrophomonas sp. 10N36. Next base: position 24,113 of record NZ_JBFTIS010000009.1, read on the forward strand.
AAGCCCTGGGTAAGGCTCCTGCCCTACCCGTCAGGCGCATGCGCCTGACCCATGCGGCTCACGCCCCCGCAACCGGACCCACCCCGCCTTCGCCAAGATTCCGTGCGCCGCCAGGCAAGCAACCCCGTGACATCTTCGTCCACAGCTCGCGCCGAGCGTCTGGAGGAGAGCCCCCTTGGTGTTCAAGGGGGCGCACCGAAGGTGGGGGGATCAGGTGGAATGCGCGGAACGCCGGCGCCAACGGCGACTGCGTTTCAAGGGGGCGCGCCGAAGGCGGGGGGATCAGGTGGAATGCGCCCGGGTCCCAAGATTTGCGAAGCAAACCTTGGGCCGCAGGTGGAGATCTGACGCAGTCAGATCTCCACCTGCGCCCCAAGCTCCACGAGGCGGTTGCCTGGAATCCGGAAGAACCCGGTCGCCGGGGCGGCATTGCGGTGCATCAGCGCGAACAGCTTGTCGCGCCAGATCGGCATGCCCCGGTTGGCGGTGGCCACGATGGTCTCGCGGCTGGCGAAGAAGGTGGTGTCCATCGGGTCGAAATAGATCCCGCCGTGGTCGCACGAGCGCATCAGCGCCAGCGGCACGTCCGGGGTTTCCATGAAGCCGAAGCGTACGTAGATGCGGTAGAACTCATCGCCCACCGACTCGATCTTCAGGCGCTGGCCCTCCGGGGCGTATGGCACCGGCAGGGTCACCACGTGCAGGAACACGTTGCGCTCGTGGAGCACCTTGTTGTGCTTGAGGTTGTGCATCAGCGCGTGCGGGGCCACGGTGGGGTCGGCGGTGAGGAACACCGCGGTGCCCGGCACCCGTACCGGCGGGGCCAGCATCAGCCCGGGCAGGAAGGTGTCGATGCGGATGCCGTCCTTGCGGATCTCATCACGCAGCAGCTCGCGGCCACGCCGCCAGGTGCGCATCATGGTGAACAGCACGATGCCCAGCACCACCGGGAACCAGGCGCCCTGCAGCAGCTTGGCACCGTTGGCGATCACAAAGCCCAGGTCGATGATGAAGAACACCACGCACAACGGGATGATCCAGTAGCGCGAGGTCGGCCACAGCGCGCGGGCCACCAGGGCCAGCAGCAGGGTATCGATCAGCATGGTCGCCGACACCGAGATGCCGTAGGCCACGGCCAGGTTGGACGAGCTGCGGAAGGCCAGCACCAGCCCGATCACCATCACCGCGATGCCCCAGTTGATGCCCGGGATGTAGATCTGGCCGATGGTGTCGTGCGAGGTATGGGTGATGCGCATGCGCGGGATGTAGCCCAGCTGCATGGCCTGGCGCGAGACCGAGAAGGCGCCGGTGATCACTGACTGCGAGGCGATCACCGCGGCCATGGTGGCCAGGATGATCATCGGGTACAGCGCCCAGTCGGGCACGGCCTCGAAGAACGGGTTCTTCACCGCCTCGGGGTTGTTGAGCACCAGCGCGCCCTGCCCCAGGTAGTTCAGCACCAGGCACGGCAGCACGAAGAAGTACCACGCATGGCGGATCGGCTTGGCTCCGAAGTGGCCCATGTCGGCGTACAGCGCCTCGCCACCGGTGACCGCCAGGACCACTGCGCCCAGGATGAAGATGCCGTGCCAGCCGTGCTCCATGAAGAAGCGCAGCGCCCACATGGGGTTGAAGGCCTTGAGCACTTCCGGCGCATCGACGATGTTCCAGATGCCGATCGCGGCCAGCGAGATGAACCAGATCGAGGTGATCGGCCCGAACAGTTTGCCGATCTTCTCGGTGCCAAAGCGCTGCACCGCAAACACCGCCAGCAGCACCACCACCGTGATCGGCACGATGAACGCATGCAGCCCCGGCGCGGCGACCTCCAGGCCTTCGACCGCACCCAGCACGGAGATGGCCGGGGTGATCACCCCGTCGCCGAAGAACAGCGAGGCCCCGAAGATGCCCAGGATGCCCACCACGTAGGCCGAGCGCGAGCCGTGCCGCAGGGTGCGCTGGGTCAGCGCCATCAGCGCCATGATCCCGCCCTCGCCCTCGTTGTCGGCGCGCATGATGATGGTGACGTACTTGAGCGTGACCACGATGTTCAGCGCCCAGAACGCCAGCGACAGCACGCCCAGGACGGTGTCGTGGTCGCTGTTGAGGCCGTAATGCGGCGAGAACGCTTCCTTCAACGTGTACAGCGGACTGGTGCCGATGTCGCCGAACACCACGCCGATGGCGCCGATCATCAGGGCCATGCCGCCGGCCGCCGGCGCGTGGCCGTGCGCGGCGTGGCCGTTGTCGTGCTGGGTGGAAGAGGTGGACATGGTGCTCCGGGCGGACGCGGTCGGTATCAGGAAGTAGGCAGCGCGCGGGTCAGCGCAGCGCGGCCTGCAGGGCCTTGCGGATGACGGTGGCGACATCGTCGCCCTCGGCGTTGGCATCGCGCGCCATGCGCGCGGCCTCGGCCGGCTTGTAGCCCAGCTGCTGCAGGGCCACCGTGGCCTCGGAGACCGGGTCGGTGGCCGGCGCGGCACCGGCCAGGGGCGCGCCGCCCCCGCCGAAGTTGGCCGCGCGGTCGCGCAGCTCCAGCACCATGCGCTCGGCGGTTTTCTTGCCGATGCCAGGAATGCGGGTCAGCGCGGTGATGTCACCGGCCTGCAGCATGCGCGCGAACTCGTCCACGCTCACCCCCGACAACACCGCCAGCGCGATCTTGGCGCCGATCCCGCTGACCTTCTGCACGTCGCGGAACAGGCGGCGCTCGCCCTCGCGCAGGAAGCCATACAGCGAGACGCTGTCTTCCTTCTGCGCGTAGTGGGTGAACAGGGTGACCTCGCGGCCCAGCTCGGGCAGGTCGTAGAAGGTGCTCATCGGCGCCTCCAGCTCGTAACCGACGCCATTGACGTCGATGAGCAGCCACGGCGGCGCCTTGTAGGCCACGATCCCGCGCAGACGACCAATCATGCAGCTTTCCTCATTTGCGGCTCCAGGCCATTCGGGCGTTGACGCCCAGGCGCTGCGCCGTTGCCCGTACGTGGGCGTGGGTGATGGCCACGGCCAACGCATCGGCGGCGTCGGCCTGCAGCTTGGTTTTCAGGTTGAGCATGAGCCCGACCATGTGTTGGACCTGTTGTTTTTCCGCGCCACCGCGGCCGACCACGGCCAGCTTGATTTCGGTGGCCGCGTACTCGCTGACCGGCAGGTCGCGCATGACCACCGCCGAGATGGCCGCGCCGCGGGCCTGGCCCAGCTTCAGGGCCGAGTCGGGGTTGCGCGCCATGAACACTTTTTCGATCGCCACTTCGTCGGGGCGGTATTCCTCGACCAGGGCGTTCAGGCCCAGCACCAGCAGCTTCATGCGCTGCGGGAAATCGTCGGCGCCCAGCAACACCAGCGGCAGGTGGTGCACGTGCACGACCTTGCCGGTGGCATCCACATCAATGATGCCCACCCCGGTGCGTTGCGAACCGGGGTCGATGCCGAGGATGCGGGTCATGCGGCACGCACGCGGCCGGGCAGGACCCGGAACGGAGCAGTGCGGCGGCGATGGCAGGGAACGGCGGGAGTCATCATGGTCCGCATTGTCCGCCCACCGGTCGCCAAAGGCGACCGGCAGCGCGTCCGGTCAGGCGTAGGCGTCCGCGCCGAGGTCGGCGTTGGAGAACACGTCCTGCACATCGTCCAGGTCTTCCAGCATGTCCAGCAGCTTCTTGACCTGCAGGGCGGTGTCGCCTTCGACCTTGATGTCGTTGTCGGCGCGGAAGGTCAGTTCGGCGTGGTCCGGGGTCAGCTTGGCCGCTTCCATGGCGTCCTTGACCGCGTGGTAGCTGTCGGCGGCGGTCAACACGTCGATCGCGCCGTCTTCCGGGTACACCACGATGTCGTCCGCGCCGGCCTCGATGGCCGCCTCGGTGATGGTCTCTTCATCGGCGCCGGCGGCGAAATGCAGCACGCCCACGCGCTTGAACATGAAGGCCACCGAGCCTTCGGTGCCCATGTTGCCGCCGCACTTGCTGAACGCGTGGCGGACATCGGCCACGGTGCGCACGCGGTTGTCGGTCAGGCAGTCCACGATCACGGCCACGCCACCGGGGGCATAGCCCTCGTAGCGGATTTCTTCGTATTCCACGCCTTCCAGCTCGCCGGTGGCCTTTTTGATGGCGCGCTCGATCACGTCCTTGGACATGTTCGAGGCCAGGCCCTTGTCCATGGCAACCCGCAGGCGCGGGTTGTTGTTGGGGTCCCCTCCACCGCCGCGCGCGGCAACGCCGATCTCGCGGATGATCTTGGTGAAAATCTTGCCGCGCTTCGCGTCGGACGCGTTTTTGCGGTTCTCGATCGAGGGACCTCTACCCATGGGTATTACCGTGCTTGCATGAGGAACAGGGCGCGGATTCTACCTGATCGCCCGCCGCGACCGTGTTAGTCGTGGCCGGGGGGCCGCCCGGGCTCAGGCGGCGTGGGCGGCGCGGTCGGGCCGGAAGCGGCCATCGCGCAGGAAGGCGGCGGTCTGGCGCGCGGCCTCGGGGGAAAACACCAGCCCGCTGTGGCTGGCCGGAACCACGCAATGGTCGGCCAGGCCCGGCAGGTGGGTCTCATCCAGCGCCACGGTGCCATCGGAGGCTTCGCCGATGGCGCCCAGCAAGCTGCCCAGGCCGTGCGGGACCGAGCCGGCAATCAACCCCACCTGCGCCCTGCCCTCCCAGGCCGGCAGGCCGTCGAGCAGCAGGTCGCTGCTGCGGCCGAGCGCCAGCGACCAGCCATGCTCGGCCAGCGACCGGGCGGTGCCGCTGCCGCGCAACGGCGAACCCAGGCAGACCACCCGCGACACCGGCAGGTCCGGCTGCTGGCGCAACGCTTCCAGCGCCACCAGCCCGCCCAGGCTATGCCCGACCAGCGACACCGGGCCGCTGTCCTTGAGCCGTTCCAACAGTTGCGGCACCGCCACGTCGGGACCGCCGAAGACGCTGGAATAGCCGAAGGTGTCCACGCTGAAGCCACGCGCGCGCAGGCGCCAGGCCAGCGGGCCAACCCAGGCGCGGGCATTCCAGATGCCGTGAAGCAATAAAACAGGGGGATTCATGCACTCAGCCTAGCCGGTTGGCTTGGGACCTGCGGGAGAAAACACGGCCATTAGACGAATAGACCGTGCAACGGCGGGTGAAGCCGTTGCGGTCCAGTGCGATGGCGAAGGAAACGGGCCGGGTGCTCAGCGCGCCGGGCCGGCCGGTCGGCGCAGGATGAACTCCAGATCGCGCACGCTGCCGACCGGGAATTCGTAGGTACCCACCTTGTTGAAGCCGTAGCGGGCGTAAAAACGCTGCGCGCCGAAGTTCTCCGACCACACGCCCAGCCACAGCGTGCGCGGGCCGTCGCGTTCGAGCCAGTCCAGCGCCGTTTCCAACAGCCGGCTGCCCCAGCCGCAGCTCTGTTCGTCCTTGATCAGGTACAGGCGCTTGAGTTCGCGATCGCCCGGCTGCACGTCCGGGTGCGGCAGGCCGCAGGGGCCGGCCGCGGCATGGCCAACGGCCACGCCGTCCCGTTCCAGCAGCCACACCGCGTAGTCCGGGTGGGCCAGGATGATGTGCTGGCGGTCGACCGCGTAGGCCTCGTCGAGGAAATCCTGCAGGTCCTGCGCAGGATAGAGGTGGCCGAAGGTTTCCACGAAGGTACGCGTGGCCAGCACCGACAGGGTCGGTGCATCGTCAACGGTGGCACGGCGGATGGTGTACATGGCGGGCGTCCGGGCAGGCCTCAGGCCTGCGCTCCGTGGGGAGCGTCTTCTTCCTCGTCGCCCTCCTCTTCTTCCTCGTCCTCGTCCTCGTACTCTTCCTCGTCCTCTTCGCCTTCTTCTTCCTCTTCCTCGTCGTCGTCCTCGTCGAGGTCGTCTTCGTCTTCTTCGTAGTCTTCCACGCCGAAGTCCTCGCCATCCCAGCGACCTTCGCCGTCATGCACGAAGGTCAGGGCCATCGCGGCGGGGCTGGTGCCGACGCGCACCAGCCAGCCACCGAACACGCGCGCGCGTTCGGTCACCAGGGCGGCGTCGGTGCCTTCATTGCCCAGCTTTTCCCATTCCAACGAAAACGCGAATTCGCTCATTGCAGGATCTCCGGGGTTCGGTGGGGCGTGCCGGGCAGAGCCCGGCACTACGTTGGCGGGTCAGGCCTTGCGCGGGCGAACCTGGATGTGCACTTCGGCCAGCTGCTCGTCTGGGATCGGCGACGGGGCGCCGGTCATCAGGCACTGCGCGCCGGTGGTCTTCGGGAACGGAATGACGTCGCGGATCGACTCGGTGCCGGCCATCAGCGCGGCGATGCGGTCGATGCCGAAGGCGATGCCACCGTGCGGCGGCGCGCCGAAGCGCAGTGCGTCGAGCAGGAAGCCGAACTTGGCCTCGGCCTCTTCGGCACCGATGCCCAGCAGGTCGAACACCGTGCTCTGCATGTCCGAGCGGTGGATACGGATCGAACCGCCGCCGATCTCGTTGCCGTTGAGCACCATGTCATAGCCGCGCGACACGGCGGTCTTGGCGTTGGCGCGCAGGTCGGCGATGTCGTCCACCGCCGGGGCGGTGAAGGGGTGATGCAGGGCGACGTAGCGCTGGGCTTCGTCGTCGTACTCGAACATCGGGAAATCGGTGACCCACAGCGGTGCCCAGCCGGCGGCAACCAGGTTGAAGTCCTTGCCGGCCTTCAGGCGCAGGGCGCCCATGAAGTCGGAGACCTTGTTGTAGCCACCGGCGCCGAAGAACACGATGTCGCCGTTGCCGGCGCCCACGTGGGCCACCAGCGCGGCGAAGGCCTCTTCGCTGAAGAACTTGGCGATCGGCGAGCTGACTTCACCGGTGTCGCCGATCTTGATGTAGGCCAGGCCCTTGGCGCCGTACTTGGCGGCATGCGCGGCGTACTCGTCGATCTGCTTGCGGCTCAGCGTGGCACCGCCGGGGATGCGCAGCGCGGCCACACGGCCGTCGGCATCATTGGCGGCGGCGGTGAACACCGGGAACTCACTGGTCTTGACCAGTTCGGCCACGTCCACCAGCTCCAGCGCGATGCGCAGGTCCGGCTTGTCCGACCCGAAGCGACGCATCGCCTCGGCCCAGGTCAGGCGCGGGAAGCTGGCGGCCAGCTCCACGTCCACCACTTCCTTGAAGATGGCGCGGATCATGTCTTCGACGAAGTCCTGCACGTCGCGCTCGCGCACGAAGGCGAACTCCATGTCCAGCTGGGTGAATTCCAGCTGGCGGTCGGCACGCAGGGCCTCGTCGCGGAAGCAGCGCGCGATCTGGTAGTAGCGGTCGAAGCCGGCCACCATCAGGATCTGCTTGAACAGCTGCGGGCTCTGCGGCAGGGCGTAGAACTCGCCCGGGTGCATGCGCGCGGGCACCAGGAAGTCGCGAGCGCCTTCCGGGGTGGCCTTGGTCAGGATCGGTGTTTCGATGTCCTGGAAGCCGGTGGCGTCCAGGTGGCGGCGCAGCGCCTGCACCAGCTTGATGCGGGTGCGCTGCATGCGCTGCATTTCCGGGCGGCGCAGGTCCAGGTAACGGTACTTCAGGCGGGTTTCCTCGCCCGGGTTCTCGTGGGCGTGGAACGGCAGCGGCTCGGCCTTGTTGAGGATGGTGATGGCCGTGGCGATCACTTCCACCTTGCCGGTGCGGATCTTGTCGTTGACCGCATGACGCGCGCGCACCACGCCTTCCACCTGCAACACGTCCTCGTAGCCCAGGCTGGCGGCCACGGCGAACACGGCCGCGTTGTCGACTTCCACCGTCACCTGCACGATGCCTTCATGATCGCGCAGATCGATGAAGCACACGCCGCCCTGGTTGCGGGCAACGTCGGTCCAGCCGGCGAGGGTAACGGTTTGGCCAATCAGGGTCTCATCGACCAGGCCACAGAAGTGGGTACGCATGGGGGTAAAGCTCCGCAGGAGAATGCCGGCACCAGGTTGCGCCGGACAGCCCTTTATTCTGCGGCGTAGCCTGCGCCGGGGCAAATGGGCCGTGGCCCGCCCCCTGCCCGGCCGGCCCCCAACGGCCCGCCTGGCGGGCATCACGCGCCGTGAACCCGGCCCGTTCCTATAGTCCGCGCACCAACGACCGCAAGGGGATGTCGCCATGAACCGTCGCCTCACCGTTGTCTGCCTGGCCCTGGCGCTGGGCTGTAGCGCCCCGGCCGCCCAGGCCCAGATGAGTACCCGCGCCTATGCCCCCGAGAACCTGTCGCAGCTGTCCTCCAGCGACCGCTCGCGGGTGATCACCCAGGAATACGCCGATCAGTCCAATGGCCGCCGCATTCCCGACGACCAGCTGCGCTTCTACCTGGCCCAGGTCAATTCGGGCTGGGGCTTCTCGCGGATCAAGCAGGACATCGCCACCTCGTTGCGCGGCAGCGGCGGCGGCGGGGGCAACAACGGCGGCACGGTGCGCTGCGAGAGCCAGAACAACCGCGAGCGGGTCTGCAACACCGGCTGGCGCAGTGCCCAGCTGTCGCGGCAGATCTCCGGCTCGGCCTGCCAGGAAGGGCGCACCTGGGGCTCGCGCAACGGCACCGTGTGGGTCACCGGCGGTTGCCGCGCCGAGTTCGTCGAAGGGCGTGGCAACGGCGGCAACTGGGGCGGCGGCGGCGGCGGCACCGGCGGCACCATCCGCTGCGAAAGCCAGGACAACCGCGAGCGCAGCTGCAACACCGGCTGGCGCAACGCCACCCTGGTCCGGCAGATCTCGGGCTCGGCCTGCGTGGAAGGCCAGACCTGGGGCGTGCGCAATGGCGCGGTCTGGGTCAACCGCGGTTGCCGCGGCGAGTTCGCCGAGGCCCGGGGTGGCTGGGGCGGCGGCGGTAACGGCGGCGGCAACTCCAATTACAGCGTGACCTGCAGCAGCAACAGCAACCGCCAGCAGACCTGCGCCTGGGACGCCCGCCAGGGCCGCCCGGTGCTGCAGCAGCAGCTGTCCGGCAGCGCCTGCGTGGAAGGCCGCAGCTGGGGCTACACCAACAGCAGCCTGTGGGTCAGCAACGGTTGCCGCGCCCGGTTCGGGGTGCGGTAGACGCAGCAACGGGTAATGCCGGCCGCTGGCCGGCAACCTCGTGAACCCGTGGCAGATGCGCGAACGGCAGCGGGGCAGAGCCCCGCTCTACCCGGCCTGGATCAGGAAACGGTAGTGCCGGCCGCTGGCCGGCAACGTCATGAACCCGTGGCAGGTGCGCGAACCGCAGCGGGGCAGAGCCCCGCTCTACGGGGTGCTGCTGCCCCAGGGCGCGGGCGGCAGCGCCACTGGCTTGCTGAGGTCGAACTCGACCTGGAAGCGGCGACCGCCCGGGCGGGTGAGTTCGTAGATGAAGCGCTGGTCCGGCTCGATGTCCATCGCCCAGGTGTTGTGCACCGACGGCAGCATGTCGGCCTTGCGGAACATCGCCACCGAGTCGGCGTCCACCGGGAAGCTCTGGCGCTGCGCGGTGCCCGGTGGCTTGCTGTCGCCGCCGTACATCGTCACCGCATCGGGGCTGCCATCCTGGTGGCGGTGATCGTGCTTCAGGCGCAGGCCGGTCTCGGTGCGGCTGATCACCCAGGTACGCGAATGATCGTCGCCGACATGGAACGGAATGCGTAGCCCGTGTGCGGGGTCGTCGCACCCGCGCACGTGCATCACCAGCCGCTTGCCCTCGAAGGGGTCGGGTGCATCGGTGCGCGGTTCGTTGGCAATCACCTTGCCTTCGTACGCCTTGCCGCAATGGGCGGCGACCGCGGCAAGGAACGCATCGGCCGGTGCATTGGCCACGTCGTGGGCCACGCTGTCCTGCCGCCCACCGCAGGCGGCGAGCAACAACGCAATGGCGAGCGGTGCAACAACGTTGGGAACATTCATCGCCCTACCCTAGCCTGCATGCACAGGCAGTGCAAACGCGCGGGCGTGGCTGCAACCAGGGCTTCATCGTGGCTGTGTTACGGTAGATCAGGTGTTGTTTACTGCCTTCCCACCCAGGCCGCGCGCATGCTGCGGCTGACCGCCCTGCTCACCGGCGTCGCGCTGCTTCTTACCGGCAGCGGGCTTCTGGGCACGCTGCTGGCGGTGCGCGGCGGCCAGGCCGGCTTCGGTGCCGGCACGCTGGGGCTGGTGATGTCCGGGTATTTCGCCGGCTTCTTCATCGGTACCTTTTTCGCGCCCTCGCTGATCGGCCGCATCGGGCATATCCGTGCGTTCGCGTTCTTCGCCGCCCTCGCGGCGATCGCCGTGCTGCTGCATCCCCTCTGGCTGCACCCCGTCGCCTGGGGCGTGCTGCGCATTGCCACCGGCATCGCGCTGGTCGGGCTGTACACGGTGATCGAGAGCTGGCTCAACGCCGAGCCCGATCCGGCCCGGCGCAGCCGCGCGTTCTCGCTGTACATGGTGGTCAATCTTTCTGCGCTGGCGCTCGGCCAGGTGCTGCTGATGCTGGGCGATGCCAGCGCGATGGCGATGTTCATGCTGACCGCGATCCTGATCTGCGCGGCGGTGTTGCCGGTGACTGCCACCCGGCTGCGTCAACCGGATGTGCCGGTGGTATCGCGGCTCACTTTGGGACGGCTGTATGCGATGGCGCCGGTGGCCACCGTGGCGGCGGGCCTGTCCGGGCTGGCGATGGGCGCCTTCTGGGGCCTGCTGCCGGTGTATGCCGGCGCGGTGGGCCTGGATGGCAATGGCGTGGCGCTGTTCATGCTCACCGCGATCCTCGGCGGTGCGTTGCTGCAGTGGCCGCTGGGCCATATCAGCAATGGCCACGATCGCCGCAGCGGGCTGGTGGCGCTGAGCCTGGCCGCCGCCGGCATCGCGGTGGTGGCATCGCTGCCGATGATCCAGCTGCAGACCCACCTGCTGTTTGGGCTGTTCTTCTGCTACGGCGGGCTGGCCTTCGCGCTGTATCCGTTCGCGGTGGCGCACATGCTCGACTACCTGCCTCGCGAACACCTGCTGTCGGGCTGTTCCAGCCTGCTGCTGGTGCACGGCGTGGGCGCGGCCTTGGGCCCGGCGCTCGCCGGTGCGGCCATGCAGCGCTTCGGCCCCGCCGCACTGCCGCTGTATTTCGCCGTGGTGCTGATGCTGCTGGCGCTGTTCACCGGCGCGCGCCTGCTGCGGTTCCAGCGGGTGCGCACGCATCCGGTCGGGTTCCGGCTGATGCTGCGTACCACGCCGTCGGCACTCGAGCTGATGCCCGAGACCGACCTCGAGGCGCCGCCCGACACCCCCTATTCCCCTCATTCCGATAAGGAAGCCCATTGACTGTATCGACACCCTCTCTCTCCACTCCGACCCGTACACCGCCGGCCACGCCGGCCCCGCAGCTGATTCTTGCCACCGACCTGGATGGCACCTTCCTTGCCGGCGATGCCGCCGCGCGCCACCGGTTGTACCGGCTGGTTGACCAACACCCCGGCATCGCCCTGATCTTCATCACCGGCCGCGGCCTGGAAGCGGTGATGCCGCTGCTCTCCGACCCGGCGATCCCGCGCCCGGACTATGTGGTCTGCGATGTCGGCGCGACCGTGGTGGATGGCCACACGCTGCAACCCCTGCAGCCGCTGCAGTCGATGATCGATGCGCACTGGCCCGGCGAACACGTGGTGGCCGCAGCGATGCGCCCGTTCACCGCGCTGCAGCGCCAGGATGTGCCGCAGGAACGGCGCTGCTCGTATTTCTGCGATCCCCAGACGCTGGCGCCGCTGCGCGCGCAGATCCAGGCCGCCGCGCAGGCGCTGGGTTGCGACGTGCTGTATTCGGCTGACCGCTACCTGGACATCCTGCCGCCGGACACCGACAAGGGCCGCACCCTGGCCGCGCTGGCACGCCTGCTCGAACTGCCGCGCGAGCGCATTTTGGTGGCCGGCGACACCCTCAATGACCTGTCGATGTACACCGCCGGCTTCCGCGGCGTGTGCGTGGGCGATTCGGAGCCGGCGCTGACCGAGGCGACCGCCACGCTGGACAACACCTTCCATGCGCAGGCGCCGGGGTGTGGCGGCATCCTGGAGGCGATCGAGCACTTCGCGCTGCTCGCCGACGATGACCGCTACCTGTACCCGCCCAAGCAGGCCCGCGCCGCCGGCGCCGACCTGGTGATGGTCTACCACCGCCTGCCCTTCGACGAAGTAATGGAAAACGGCGTGCTGGTGCAGCGCCCGCCGCGCTCGCCCAACGGCATCATTCCCTCGCTGCTGAGCTTCTTCGAAGGCGGCCAGAAGGGCTCCTGGGTGGCGTGGGGCATCGACGATCCCAAGCGCGGCCCGTTCCAGACCCACCTGGCGGTGGACGCCGAGCGCTACCCCACCCTCACCGCCGCGCGGGTGCCGTTGAGCCGGCAGGAAGTGGACATCTTCTACAAGCGCTTCTCCAAGGAAGCGTTCTGGCCGATGCTGCATGTGTTCTGGGAACGCGCGAAGTTCCGCGAGGACGACTGGCAGGTGTTCCTGAAGGTCAACCGCAAGTTCGCCGAGGCCACTGCCGCCGAAGCCGCGCACGGGGCCACGGTGTGGATCCATGACTACAACCTGTGGATGGTGCCGGCCACGCTGCGCGAGCTGCGCCCGGACCTGAAAATCGCCTTCTTCCACCACACCTACTTCCCGTCGGCGGATGTGTTCAACGTGGTGCCGTGGCGGCGCGAGATCATTGGCAGCCTGCTGTCGTGCGACTACATCGGCTTCCATATTCCGCGCCAGGTGGAGAACTTCGTGGACGTGGTGCGCGGCGCCGTGCCGGCCGAGCGTCTGGCGTGGGAGAGCTGTGCCCCGCGCTTCCTCACCTATGGCTGCGCGGTGGGGCTGGACACCATGACCACGCGCCTGCGCGTGGGCGACCGTGAAATCGCGCTGGGCGCGCACCCGGTGGGCACCGACCTGCGCCGCATCCATAACGTGCTCGCGCGCAGCGATGTGCGCAATGACATCTTCAAGCTGCGCCGCGAGATCGGGGCACGCAAGCTGGTGCTGTCGGTGGAGCGGCTGGACTACACCAAGGGCACGCTGGCCAAGCTGGAGGCCTTCGAACGCCTGCTGGAGCAGCATCCCGAACGCCAGGGCAAGGTCACCTTGTTGATGGTGTGCGTGCCAGCCGCGCGCGAGATGACCGTGTACCGCACCCTGCAGAATCAGATCGAACAGGCGGTGGGACGCATCAACGGACGTTTCTCGCGGCTCGACTGGACGCCGGTGCGGTTCTTCGCGCAGGCACTGCCGTTCGAGGAGGTGGTGGCGCACTACGCGGCGGCGCAGGTGATGTGGATCACCCCGTTGCGCGATGGCCTGAATCTGGTGGCCAAGGAGTTCGTGGCCACCCATGGCATCGAAGGCAGCAGCGGTGTGCTGGTGCTGAGCGAGTTCGCCGGTGCGGCAGCGGAGTTGAAGGGCGCGGTGCTGACCAACCCGCACGATCCGGCCGACCTGACCGCAGGGCTGCTGCAGGCGTTGTCCATGCCCGAAGAAGAAGCCACCGGGCGCATGCGGCAGCTGTTCGGCAGCGTGGAGTATTACGACGTGGACCGTTGGGGGCGCGAGTTCCTGGAGGCGGTGCGCGGTTGAGGTGTAGAGCCGGGCTCTGCCCGGCGGCCATTGAATCCGGCATTGGATGCAGCCGACCAACGGTCGGCTCTACCGGGGGGATGCAGCCGACCAACGGTCGGCTCTACCCGGGAGGATGCAGCCGACCAACGGTCGGCTCTACCGGGGGATGTGCTGTTCGGCGATGACGGCTACCTGGCGCAGTACGTCGTTGCGGCCGGCATCATCAAGGCGGGCGCCTTGCAGGTAGCTGGTGAGCACCCACGGTGCGCCGCCGGTCAGTGGCCAGAGGATGGCGATGTCGTTGGTGGTGTCTTCGCCGTTGCTGCCGGTCTTGTCGCCTACCCGCCATGCCTTGGACAGGCCGGCGCGCAGGCGCGCATCGCCGGTTTCGTTGTCGATCAGCCAGTCGGCCAGTTGCTGGCGCGAGGCCGGCTGCAACAGCTCGCCCAGCACCAGCCGCTGCAGGCTGGCGGCCATCGCGGCCGGGCTGGTGGTATCGCGCGGATCGCCGGGGGCGAAGCGGTTCACCTCCGGCTCGTAACGGTCGTTGCGGGTCACGTCATCACCGCTGGCGCGCAGAAACGCGGTCACGCCGGCCGGGCCGCCCACCACACGCAGGAGCAGGTTGGCGGCCGGGTTGTCGCTGGTGACCATGGTGGCGCGGCACAGGTCGCGCACGGTGACGTCCTTGCCCACGTGGCGGGCGGTCACCGGGGCATGCGACAGCAGGTCCTGCGTGGTCATGGCAAGGCGCCGGTCCAGCGAGAGTTTTCCCTGGTCTGCCAACCGCAGCACGGTCGCGCACAGCGCGAACTTGAACGTGCTGCACATCGGGAAGCGCTCGTCCTGGCGGTGGCCGATACGCTGGCCGCTGCCGGTGTTCAGCAGCGTGACCCCGAGGCGACCGCCACTGGCCGCTTCAAGCGTGGCGAAATCGCGGGCGGTGGACCGGGGCGCTGCCGCCACGGCCGGGGTCTTCGCAAACGTACTGGCAGCCAGCGCCGAGAGGGCGGCAGCGCCGGTCCATTGCAGGAAATGACGTCGAGCGAGCATGCGGATCCTCCGTGGCAAAGGCAGAGTATTGCCAGTGCCCCAGCTGGCCCACCAGCAACCATTTTCAGCGGAAGACATAATTTGAACTAATACGTGTCGATGGCGGCAAAGGATGGCGCCACTGGAAACCCGCTACTATCCTCGTGCCAAGCGGCATACGCGCCGCAGGAATGCGATGATCCCATCATTCCAGCTCACGGCTTCCCTGCATGCTTCGCCCCCAGTTGCCGCTCAATGCCCTGCGCGCCTTCGAGGCCGCCGCCCGCCACCAGAACTTCACCCGCGCCGCGCTGGAGCTGTGTGTCAGCCAGGCCGCGCTCAGCCACCAGATCCGGGCGCTGGAAGACCGGCTCGGGGTGTCGTTGTTCAATCGCCTGCCGCGCGGGGTGGCGCTTACCGATGAAGGCGCGCGGCTGTACCCGGTGCTCAACGAGGCCTTCGACCGCATCGCGGTGAGCCTGGACCGGTTCGTGGGGGGACATTTCCGCGACGTGCTCGGGGTGGGCGTGGTGGGCACGTTCGCCACCGGCTGGCTGCTGCCGCGGCTGGCCGATTTTTCCGCGCGCCATGCCGATATCGAGCTGCGCGTGCAGACCCACAACAACCGCATCGACCTGGCCGGCGAAGGCCTGGACCTGGCGATCCGGTTCGGCGACGGCGACTGGCAGGGCCAGGTGAGCACGCCGGTGCTGGACGCCCCGTTCGCACCGCTGTGCGCGCCGGCCCTGGCGCGCACCTTGCGCGATCCGCGCGACCTGGCCAACGTGGCGTTGCTGCGGTCGTACCGCAGTGACGAATGGCCGCGCTGGCTGCAGGCGGCCGGTGTGGCCGAGCTGGAGGCGCGCGGCCCGGTGTTCGATTCGTCGCTGACGTTGGCCAGTGCAGCGGCGTCCGGTGCGGGCGTGGCGCTGCTGCCGTTGAAGATGTTCGAGCAGGATCTGGCGCAGGGGCGATTGGTCCAGCCGTTCGCACAGACCTTGGATCTTGGGCGATATTGGCTGACGCGCTTGCGCTCACGCGCCGAAAGCGATGCGGCGCGGCGGTTCCGGGAATGGCTGGAGGCGCAGGACGGCGCGGCGTGAATCCCGCGGCCACGTAGAGCCGGGCTTTGCCCGGCTTGCCAAGTGAAGGTGCGTTCCGAAAAGCAGCCGCGTAGAGCCGGGCTCTGCCCGGCTTGCCCGGCGCCGGCGCATTCCGGCCGGCACCGTATTTACGCGTCCCGAAAAGCAGCCGGGCAGAGCCCGGCTCTACGGGGCTTGCCCGGCGAAGGTGCACGCCGGCCGGCACCGTGTTTGCGCGTCCCGAAATGCAGCCGGGCAGAGCCCGGCTGTACGGGGCATGCCCGGCGCAGGCGCACGCCGGCCGACACCGCGTTTGCGCCCCGGTAGATGCCGACCGTTGGTCGGCATGCCGTTTTACGCGTCCAGCAGTTCCATCCAGGTCTGCTCGGCCTTGCTGAGCAGCGTGGCGGTGGCCTCGCGGTCGCGGCCGAGCACGGCCATGCGGGTGCTGTCGGCGTAGTTGGACAGATCGGCCAGCTGCCGGTCCAGATCCGCCAGCAGGGCTTCCAGCTCGCCCACCTTGGCTTCGGCGGCGGCCAGCTTGTGCGGGTTGACCGGCTTCTTCGGCGGCAGCGGCGGGGTCGGCGGCACCGGTTCCGGCGCGGCGGCGGCCATCTTCTGCTTGGTGCCCTGCGCGGCGGGACGCGAGCGCAGCCACGCCGCGTACGCATCCAGGTCGCCGTCGAACGGCTCCACCACGCCATCGGCCACGCGCCAGAAGGTATCGCAGACCAAGCCGATCAGATGGCGGTCATGCGACACCATCACGATCGCGCCCTCGAAGTCGGCCAGCGCCTCGGCCAGCGCTTCGCGCATTTCCAGGTCAAGGTGGTTGGTGGGTTCGTCGAGCAGCAGCACATTGGGCTGCTGGAAGGCGATCAGTGCCAGGGCCAGGCGCGCACGCTCGCCACCGGAGAACCCATCCACCGGCTCGAAGGCACGGTCACCGGCGAAATTCCACTTGCCGAGGAAGTCGCGGAACACCTGGTTCGGCGCATCGCGGTCCAGGTCGCGGAAGTGCTCCATCGGCGACTGGCCTTCGTGCAGCGACTCCACCGTGTGCTGGGCGAAGTAGCCGATGCGCAGGTCCGGGTGCGCGGCGCGCTCACCGGTCAGCGGGGCCAGTTCGCCCACCAGGGTCTTCACCAGCGTGGTCTTGCCCGCGCCGTTGGGACCCAGCAGGCCGATGCGCTGGCCGGCTTCCAGGCCGAACCCCACGTTGTGCAGGATCACCGAATCGTCGCCGTACCCGGCGTCGACGTGGTTGAGGCGGATCAGCGAGAACGGCAGCTTGGCCGGCGGCGAGAACTCGATGCGGAACTCGCGCTCGGCGCGCACCGCCTCGGTGCCGGCCAGCTTGGCCAGGCGCTTCATGCGGCTCTGCGCCTGGGCAGCCTTGCTGGCCTGCGCCTTGAAGCGGTCGATGAAGCTCTGCAGGTGGGCGCGCTCGGCCTGTTCCTTGTCGTGCGCGATCTGCTGCTGGCGCAGCTGCTCGGCGCGCTGGCGCTCGAAATCGGTGTAGCCGCCCGGGTACAGCTTGGCGCCACCGCCATGCAGGTGCAGGGTGTGGGTGGCCACGTTGTCCAGGAACTCGCGGTCATGCGAGATCAGCAGCAGCGTGCCCGGGTACTTCAGCAGCCACTGTTCCAGCCAGAACACCGCGTCCAGATCCAGATGGTTGGTCGGCTCATCGAGCAGCAGCAAGTCGCTGGGCATCATCAGCGCGCGCGCCAGGTTCAGGCGCACGCGCCAGCCGCCGGAGAACGAGGACACCGCCCGCGAGTGGGTCTCGGCCGGGAAGCCCAGGCCGTGCAGCAGCTTGCCGGCACGGGCTTCGGCGTCGTAGGCGCCGATCTCGGCCATCTTCTGGTGCGCGGTGGCCACCGCCTCCCAGTCTTCGCGCGCGGCGGCATCGGCCTCTTCGCGCATGACCGCGGCCACCTCGGTGTCGCCCTCCAGCACGAACTGCAGCGCCGGGTCGGGCAGCGACGGGGTTTCCTGGGCCACGCTGGCGATGCGGACCTTGCCGGGCAGGTCGACATCGCCCTTGTCGGCCTCCAGCTCGCCCTTCACGGCGGCAAACAGGCTGGACTTGCCGGCACCGTTGCGGCCGACCACGCCAACGCGGTACCCCGCGTGCAGGGTCAGGTCGACATTGGACAACAGCAGCCGCTCGCCACGGCGCAAGGCGAAGTTACGAAGGGAAATCATCTTGGGGGGTCCATATAACGGAATGGAATGTGCTGGTGAGCACCCTTCCTGCGACGTAATTCTAACGTTAACGAATACTTGACGCGCCCCGGGATGCGCAGCAGGCCTCGTTCCTCTCTCCCACGACCCTGCCTGCGCTTCCCCGGGACCCCGATGTCGGGCCCGCCAGTTCACGTAAATGGTTGCTTCTGCAACGTTTTTTGGAAACATGGTGGTTATTTGACAAGCGATGAATATCCCGTTAATTCCTTTATTGCGCACCGCAACACCCGCCTTCGCCGACCCGCTTCCTTCCGTCGAGATGTCGTTCCGGTGCCGCATCGTCCCTACCGGAGCCACGCCCTGATGAACCGCAAGACCAGTACGCTCGCCGCCGCCGTCGCTGTCGTGCTCGGTGTCTCCAGCTTCGCCGCCAGCGCCCAGGATGCCCCTGCGCGCACCGCCGCCAACACGCTGGACACCATCATCGTCACCGGCACCCGGGTCGCCGACCGCACCGTGGCCGAATCGCAGTCGCCGATCGACATCATCACCCCCGAAGCGCTGCAGTCCACCGGCACCACCGAGCTGGCCACCGCCCTGTCGCGAGCCCTGCCCTCACTGAACTTCCCGCGCCCGGCCCTTACCGACGGCACCAGCGGCATCCGCCCGGCGCAGCTGCGCGGGCTGTCGCCGGACCAGGTGCTGGTGTTGGTGAACGGCAAGCGCCGGCATACCTCGGCGCAGATCAACGTCAACGGAAGCATCGGCCGGGGCTCGTCGGCGGTGGACATCAACGCGATTCCGATCTCGGCGATCGAGCGGGTGGAAGTGCTGCGTGATGGCGCTTCGGCCCAGTACGGCTCGGACGCGATCGCCGGCGTGGTCAACATCGTGCTGAAGGGGTCGTCGTCCGGCGGCAGCCTGGCCCTGGACGCGGGCCAGTACTCGGCCGGCGACGGCAACAAGTACCAGCTCTCCGGCGATGCCGGGATCGGCTTTGCCGACGGCCGCGGCAGCGTGCACGTGGCCGGGCAGATCCTGCAGCAGGACGAGAGCAACCGTGCCGGCCCCTACCAGGGCACCGCGCCGAACACCGGCAATTTCCCCAACATCGGCCAGACCACCTTCGTGGTCGGCGACCCGCGGGTGGACGCCACCGCCGCCTCGGTCAACGCCAGCTTCCAGTTCAGCGACCACGTCTCGGCCTACGCCACGGCGATGGCCAGCAACCGCGACATCACCTCGTTCGCGTTCTATCGCTCGCGCACCAACAGCGGCCAGGGCCCGTTGCTGGCCCAGACCTACCCGGACGGCTTCGTGCCGCAGATCAACCAGTACTCCAAGGACCGCTCGCTGGTGGCCGGGGTCAAGGGCAACACCGACAGCGGCTGGACCTGGGATGTAAGCGCCAACCACGGCGAGAACACCATCGATTTCCACACCCGCAACAGCATCAACTACAGCCTCGGCCTGACCAGCCCGCGTTCGTTCTACGACGGTGCGCTGAAGTACACCCAGGACATCTTCAACGCCGACCTGACCAAGTCGCTGGACTGGGGACTGGCCTACCCGGTCACGCTGTCCTTCGGCGGTGAGTACCGCCGCGAGAACTGGGAGCAGTCGGCCGGTGAAGCCAATTCCTATTTCGGCAGCGGCGCGCAGGGCTTCGGCGGCTTCACCCCGCTCAACGCGGTGGACGCCGACCGCCACAACTACGCGGTGTATGCCGGGCTGGAAGCCGATCTCACCGACAAGTTCTCGGCGGGCGTCACCGGCCGCTATGAGGATTACTCGGACTTCGGCGACAAGTTCTCCGGCAAGCTGTCGGCACGCTATGCGTTCACCGACAAGATCGCGCTGCGCGCCACCGCCTCGTCCGGCTTCCGCGCCCCGTCGCTGGCCCAGCAGAGCTACCAGGCGGTCACCAGCACGATCATCAACGGCTCCTTCGTCGAGCGCGGCACCTTCCCCACCACCAGTGCCGCCGCACAGGCGTTGGGCGCCAGCCCGCTGAAGGCCGAAAGCTCCACCTCCTACAGCGTGGGCCTGGTACTGCAGCCGATCGATCGCCTGTACCTGACGGTGGATGCGTACCAGATCGACATCGACGACCGCATCGTGTTGTCCACCAACATCACCACCAATACCGCTGCCAATTCGCTGCTGGCCGGGCTGGGGCTGCCCGGGGTCACCGCGTTCTCGTACTTCACCAACGGCGTGGATACGCGCACCCGCGGTATCGACGCGGTGTCCAGCTACTCGATCCCGTTCAGCGCCAGCACGCTGGAGCTGACCGCGGCCTACAGCTACAACGACACCGAGGTGAAGCAGTTCATCGCCTCGCCGCCGGTGTTCGGCACGCTGGGCATCACCCAGCCGCTGATCGGCCGCGACGAAATTGGCCGCATCGAAGACAGCTACCCGCGCAACAAGACCATCCTGAGCGGTACCTGGCGCAGCGACCATTGGGACCTGAACCTGGCCGCCACGCGCTACGGCAGCTTCACCGTGCGCAACTCGGCCACCGCGCTGCGTGACCAGACCTACGACGGTTCGTGGGTGCTGGATGCCTCGGTGAGCTACAAGCCGAGCGAGAACTGGGCCCTCACCCTGGGCGCGGACAACCTGCTGGACGAGTACCCCGACCGCACCGTGGACCTGCAGAACTCCACCTGGGGCATGCTGCCGTACAGCAACTACTCGCCGTACGGGTTCAATGGCGCCTACGTGTACGGTCGCATCAGCTACAAGTGGTAACAGGGTAGTGCCGGCCGCTGGCCGTGGACGCGACAACGCATTCGCGCTGTCGCCCCACGGTTTGCTGCGCAAACCGCGGGCCCCGCTCACCGGCCCCATACCCCCGCCGCTTCGCGGCCGCCCCCTGACTCAGGGGGCACTGTCAAACGCCTTTCCACATACGCCATGCCCCGGTCTTCCGGGGCATGTGCGTTTTCGGCCTGCAACCGGGCGATTCCGCGCATTCATGCCTGTCATGCGCGCCTGTCCCGGACAGCACATCACCTGACCACGGGGACATAGCAGCATTGCGGTCGCCGATGTTTGCTCGATACCACCGCATCGGTGAAAATCGGGACATCCCCTATTTCTGCGAGCCCCGATGCACCATGACACCGACCTGATCAACATCGTTGCCGTTGGCCTTGGGCTCGCCTTCATCTTCGGCGCGCTGGCCAACAAGCTGCGTTTGTCTCCCCTGGTCGGTTATCTGGTTGCGGGCATCTGCGTAGGACCGTTCACCCCCGGCTTCGTTGCCGACCAGGCACTGGCCAACCAGCTGGCCGAAATCGGCGTGATGCTGCTGATGTTCGGGGTGGGCCTGCATTTCTCGCTGAAAGACCTGATGGCGGTCAAGGCGATCGCCATTCCCGGCGCGATCGGGCAGATCCTGGTGGCCACCCTGCTCGGCTGGGGGTTGGCGGCCCTGATGGGCTGGCCGGTCATCCATGGCGTGGTGTTCGGCTTCGCGTTGGCCACCGCCAGTACCGTGGTGCTGCTGCGCGCGATGGAAGAACGTCGCCTGCTGGAAACCCAGCGCGGCAAGATCGCGGTGGGCTGGCTGATCGTCGAGGACCTGGCCTGCGTCCTGGCACTGGTGATGATGCCGGTCCTGGCCGGTGTGTTCGGGCCGGACTCGGCCAATGAAACCCATACCCTCGGCAGCGTGCTGGCCAGCATCGGCTGGACGTTCGTGCAGCTGGGGCTGTTCGTGGCGGTCATGCTGGTGGTCGGCCGCCGGGTGATTCCGTGGATCCTGGAGCGCATCGCCAGCACCGGCTCGCGCGAGCTGTTCACCCTGGCGGTGCTGGCCATCGCGCTGGGCGTGGCGTTCGGCTCGGCGATGCTGTTCGGCGTGTCCTTCGCGCTGGGCGCGTTCTTCGCCGGCATGCTGCTCAACGAATCGGAGTTGAGCCACAAGGCCGCCAACGACTCGCTGCCGCTGCGCGATGCGTTCGCGGTGCTGTTCTTCGTCTCGGTGGGCATGTTGTTCAACCCGGCCATCCTGATCGAACACCCGTGGCAGGTGCTGGCCACCGCGGCGATCATCATGTTCGGCAAGTCCGCCGCTGCGTTCGTGATCGTACGCGCGTTCGGCCACCCGACCGGCACCGCGCTGACCATCTCGGCCAGCCTGGCGCAGATCGGTGAGTTCGCCTTCATCATCGCCGGCCTCGGCGTGACCCTGAAGATCCTGCCGCCCACCGGCCAGGCGCTGGTGCTGGCCGGCGCGCTGATCTCGATCATGCTCAACCCGGTGGTGTTCGGCCTGCTCGACCGCTGGCTGCTCAAGCACCAGGAGACCACCCCGACCGCGGTGGAAATCGATTTGCCGCCCGGCCCGTCGCTGGACCTGCACGACCATGCCATCGTGATCGGCTACGGCCGCGTGGGCAGTGCGCTGGCCCAGGTACTGCGTGACCGCGGCGTGCCGGTGCTGGTGATCGACGACAACAAGGAGCACGTGGCCGAAGCCCACGCGGCCGGCCTGCCCGGCATCCGCGGCAGCGCTGCCTCGGACAAGGTGCTGGCCGAAGCCCACCCCGACCGCGCGAAGATCGCGGTGCTGGCAATCCCGCAGCCGCTGGAAGCCGGTGAAACCCTGGCCAAGCTGCGCGCGCTCAACCCGGGCCTGACCCTGCTGGCCCGCGCGCACAGCGATGCCGAAGTGAAGCACCTGCTGGAGCACGGCGCCGACGGCACGGTGATGGCCGAGCGCGAACTGGCCTATTCGCTGGCTGAAATGGTCATGGCCACCCCGCCGTACCGGACCATGGGCAAGCACAGCATCCCGGTGGTGTAACGCCCTGCCATGCGGGAGGTAGAGCCACCCCATGGGTGGCTGCTCATTCCGGCCGCGCGTACCGGCCGTGTGTCCGATCAGCGCACCGGCACGCAGATGTCCGCCCGCAAAATCGCCTCGGGCACGTCTTCGGGATCGTCCAGGTAGTGGTAGTACAGCGGCGCATCGCGCAGTGCGCGCCCGCTGTCGGGCAGCCACTGGCGCAGCAGTGCGTCGGTGGCCGCATCCAACCCGGCGTAGCTGCCCACATGGCGCAGCACGGCATACTCACCACCGCCCAGGGTCAGCGCGCGCAATGGCGCGGGGACGTCGGCCAAAGCGCGGCCAAAGCCCATGCCGCACTCGAACTCGCACGCATCGGCCGGCACATCGCGATGGTCGTTCAGCGCGATGCCCACCAGCGCCTGCAGGTGCTCGGCCAGACCCTGTTCCGCGGCCCAGGCATACACCTGCCCGAACGCCTGGTCGAGGTCGTCGAAGGCGCCGCGCGTGCGCAACACCACCACGTCGAACGGCGCCAGCGCGGTCACCTGCACCTGCAGCGGGGCACTGTCGTCGTTGCCGTCACCGGCCGGCAGCGACAGCCGTTGCTGCCAGTGCGCGCGCAGCGCCGCATCCTCGCGCAGCGCGCTGGGGGTGGCATCCACGGCCTGCCGGCAGGCCCGGGCCAATGCCTGCGGGCTTTCAAAACCCACCTCCAGCGCCACCTCGGTCACCCGGCTGTCGGCGTGGGCCAACAACTGCAGCGCGCGCAGCAGGCGAAGCCGGGCCACGGTGCGCCCCGGGGTTTCGCCGGTCAGCGCGCGGTACAGGCGATGGAAATGGAACGGCGACTGGTGCGCGATGGCGGCCAGCGCATCCAGATCGGGCAAGGGCTCGCCGCTCCGCAGGCACTGCTGCAGGTGGGCGATCACACGGTCGATGCCGTGGCGTTGGCGTAGCTGGGCAATGCGGCTCATGACGGGCTCCGTGTCGGGTGACGTCCAGCATGCGTCGGTGCCCGCCACGGCGCGTGGCCGATCTTGCGCAGTTGGAGGCCCGTCATCGTCGGTGTCGACCGTTGGTCGGCACGCGCAACGCGTCTAGCCCGCGCCGCCGCCCCGCGAGGCCGGCACATGCCCCAAGCCTATAACGCAGCTTCGGCAGCGTCAAAAACCCCACGGCGGCCGGCCCGCACCGGCCGCCGTGGGCCCCACCTCTACGCCTTCGCCAACGCCTGCTGCAGGTCGGCCAGCAGGTCGTCGATATGTTCGATGCCGATGGACAGCCGCACGGTGTCCTCGCTGACCCCGGCCTTTTCCAGTTCGGCCGCATCCAGCTGCCGATGGGTGGTCGAGGCCGGGTGGGTGGCCAGCGACTTCGCATCGCCCAGGTTCACCAGCCGGGTGAACAACTGCAACGCGTCCAGGAAGCGCGCGCCGGCCGCGCGGCCACCGGGCAGGCCGAAGGTGAGCACGCCCGAGCCGTGGCCGCGCAGGTACTTCTGCACCCGCGCATGCTCGGGGTGGTCCGGCAGCGCGGCATAGTTCACCCAGTCCACCTTGGCGTGGTCGCGCAGGAACGTGGCCACCGTCAGCGCGTTGGCGTTGATCCGGTCCAGGCGCAGCGCCAGTGTCTCGATGCCCTGCAGGATCAGGAACGAGTTGAACGGCGAGATCGCCGCACCGGTGTTGCGCAGGGGCACCACGCGTGCGCGCCCGATGTAGGCGGCCGGGCCCAGCGCCTCGGTGTAGACCACGCCGTGGTAGCTCACGTCCGGCTCGTTGAGCCGGCGGAAGCGCTCCTTGTGCTCGGCCCAGGGGAAGCGGCCCGAATCGACGATGGCGCCGCCCAGGCTGGTGCCATGGCCGCCGAGATACTTGGTCAGCGAGTGCACCACGATGTCCGCGCCGAAGTCGAACGAGCGCTGCAGGTAAGGGGTGGCCACGGTGTTGTCCACGATCAGCGGTACGCCGTGCGCGTGGGCGATCTTCGCCACCGCTTCGATATCGGTGATGTTGCCGCGCGGGTTGCCGATCGACTCGACGAAGACGGCCTTGGTGCGATCGTCGATCAGGGCCGCGAACGCCTCGGGATCGTTGTAGTCGGCAAACCGGGTCTGGATGCCGAACTGCGGCAGGGTATGCGCGAACAGGTTGTAGGTGCCGCCATACAGCGCACTGGAGGAAACGATGTTGTCGCCGGCTTCGGCGATGGTCTGGATGGCGTAGGTGATGGCGGCCTGCCCGGAGGCCAGCGCCAGCGCGCCGATCCCGCCTTCGAGCGCGGCGATGCGCTGCTCCAGCACGTCGGTGGTGGGGTTCATGATGCGGGTGTAGATGTTCCCCGGCACCTTCAGGTCGAACAGGTCCGCACCGTGCTGGGTGTCATCGAAGGCGTAGGCCACGGTCTGGTAGATCGGCACCGCCACCGCGCGCGTCGTCGGGTCGGGTTTGTAGCCGCCGTGCACGGCGATGGTTTCCGCTTTCCATTCGGGACTGCCGTGCTCAGACATCGCGCCTCCTCCGGTTGAATGCCGACGATACCGAACAAAAAACCCCCGCCGGAGCGGGGGTTGATGGTCATGCAGCATGGCCTGAGCACGAACGGTTATCAGCAGGCCAAGGACGGGGCTCAGCCTTTGTTGAAGACCAGCTTGCCCTCGGCCGCATCGACCTGGATCACCTCGCCACTGGCGAACTCGCCGGACAGGATCTTCTGCGCCAGTGGATTCTCCAGCTGCGACTGGATCGCGCGCTTGAGCGGCCGGGCCCCGTAGACCGGATCGAAGCCGACGTTGCCCAGCAGCTGGAAGGCGGCGTCGCTGACCTCGATGCGCAGCCCGCGTTCGCTCAGGCGCTTCTCCAGGCCCTGCATCTGGATGCGGGCGATCTGCTTGATCTGCACCTTGTCCAGCGGATGGAACACCACGATGTCGTCCAGCCGGTTGATGAACTCCGGGCGGAAATGCGCCTGCACCACGCCCATCACCGCGGCCTTCATCTGCGTGTAGGCCTCCGGCGTGTCGTCGCCACTCATGTCCTGGATCTGGTGCGAGCCCAGGTTGGAGGTCATCACGATGACCGTGTTGCGGAAGTCCACCGTGCGGCCCTGGCCGTCGGTGAGGCGGCCGTCGTCGAGCACCTGCAACAGGATGTTGAACACATCCGGGTGCGCCTTCTCCACCTCATCCAGCAGGATCAGCGAATACGGACGGCGACGCACGGCCTCGGTGAGGTAGCCGCCTTCTTCGTAGCCCACATACCCCGGCGGCGCACCGATCAGGCGGGCCACGCTGTGCTTCTCCATGAACTCGCTCATGTCGATGCGGATCATCGCGTCGGTGCTGTCGAACAGGAACTCGGCCAGCGCCTTGCACAGCTCGGTCTTGCCCACGCCGGTGGGGCCAAGGAACAGGAACGAACCGCTGGGGCGATCCGGGTCGGACAAGCCGGCACGCGAACGCCGCACCGCGTCGGACACGACCTTGATCGCCTCCTCCTGGCCCACCACCCGCTCATGCAGCATCTGCTCCATGCGCAGCAGCTTGTCGCGCTCGCCTTCCAGCATCCGGTTGACCGGGATGCCGGTCCAGCGCGACACCACTTCGGCGATTTCCTCGGCGGTGACCCGGTCCTGCACCAGCTTGAACTCGGTGGTCTCCACTTCCTGCGCCGCGGCCAGCTGCTTTTCCAGCTGCGGCAACTGGCCGTACTGGATCTCGCTCATGCGGCCGAAATCCTGGCGGCGCTGGGCAGACTCCAGCTCCAGCTTGGCGTTCTCGATCTGCTCCTTGATCTTGGTGGCACCCTGCAGCGTGGCCTTTTCCGACTTCCAGATTTCATTGAGGTCGGAGAACTCGCGCTCCAGCGCGTCGATGTCGCTTTCCAGGTCGGCCAGGCGCTGGCGCGAGGCCTCGTCCTTTTCCTTCTTGAGCATTTCGCGCTGGATCTTCAGCTGGATCAGGCGCCGCTCCAGGCGGTCCAGCTCTTCAGGCTTGGAGTCGATCTCCATGCGGATGCGCGAGGCGGCCTCGTCCATCAGGTCGATGGCCTTGTCCGGCAGCTGGCGGTCGGCGATGTAGCGGTGCGACAGCGTGGCGGCCGCCACGATCGCCGGGTCGGTGATTTCCACGCCATGGTGCACGGCGTACTTTTCCTTCAGCCCGCGCAGGATGGCGATGGTGTCTTCCACGCTGGGCTCGCCCACCAGCACCTTCTGGAAGCGGCGCTCCAGCGCGGCGTCCTTTTCGATGTACTTGCGGTACTCGTCCAGCGTGGTGGCGCCCACGCAATGCAGCTCACCGCGCGCGAGCGCCGGCTTGAGCATGTTGCCGGCATCCATCGCGCCATCGGCCTTGCCCGCGCCGACCATGGTGTGCAGCTCGTCGATGAACAGGATCACCTGCCCTTCGCTCTTGGCCAGGTCGTTGAGCACGCCCTTGAGGCGTTCTTCGAACTCACCGCGGAACTTGGCGCCGGCGATCAACGCGCCCATGTCCAGCGACAGCACGCGCTTGCCACGCAGGCCTTCGGGCACTTCGTCGTTGATGATGCGCTGGGCCAGGCCTTCCACGATCGCGGTCTTGCCCACGCCGGGTTCGCCGATCAGCACCGGGTTGTTCTTGGTCCGGCGCTGCAGCACCTGGATGGTGCGGCGGATTTCCTCGTCGCGCCCGATCACCGGGTCCAGCTTGCCGCTCTCGGCACGCGCGGTCAGGTCGATGGTGTACTTCTCCAGCGCCTGGCGCTGGTCTTCGGCATTCTCCGACTGCACGCTTTCGCCACCGCGGATCTTGTCGATCGCCGCGTCAATGCGGGTCTTGTCGGCACCGGCGGCGCGCAGCGCCATGCCCAGCGTACCGCCGTCGTCCAGCGCCGCCAGCACGAACCACTCGCTGGCGATGAAGGCATCGCCGTGCTGCTGGGCCAGCTTGTCGGTGTTGTTGAGCAACCGGTTGAGGTCATTGCCGATCGACAGGTTGCCTTCCTGCCCGGACACCTTGGGCAGCGCATCCATCGCCTCGTTGAGGCGCTCGCGCAGCACCGGCACGTTGACCCCGGCCTGGGACAGCAGCGGGCGCGTGCTGCCGCCCTGCTGGTCCAGCAGCGCGGTGAACACGTGCACCGGTTCGATGATGTTGTGGTCGCGGCCCACGGCCAGCGACTGGGCGTCTGCCAGCGCCTGCTGGAAACGCGAGGTGAGCTTGTCCATCCGCATGGGGAATTCCTCTTTCATGTCATGGCCAGCGTGGCTGGCAGATGTAACGGATATGCGGTTGTCGCGCAGTGATTCAAGACAATCCGGGCTGGCAATACAGCCTCCGTATTGCCATACTTGCGAATCATTCTCATTCTTATCCAGTGGCCGGCATCGCCGTGCCTGGTCTTCCGGGCGATTCCCATGCACCCACAACGCGAGATCGTCGGCGCCCTGTACCGGGACCATCGCCGCTGGCTGCAGGGCTGGCTGGGCGGTCGCGTGGGCTGCCGGGAAACCGCGGCCGATCTCACCCAGGACACCTTCGCGCGCCTGCTGCAGGACCGCGACCTGTCGTCCCTGCGCGAGCCGCGCGCGTTCCTGACCACGGTGGCGCGCGGGCTGGCGGCCAACTGGTTCCGGCGGCAGGCGCTGGAGCGGGCGTACCTGGAGTATCTGGCGCAGTTTCCCGAGCCCGTCCTGCCTTCGCTGGAAGACCAGGCGCTGGTGCGCGAAGCGCTTCAGCAGGTCGACGCGATGCTCGACGCCCTGCCCGCCGCGGCCCGCCAGGTGTTCCTGCTGGCCCAGTTCGAAGGCCTGCGCTACGAGGCCATCGCGCAGCGCCTGCAGCTGTCGCTGAGTACCGTGAAGCGGCACATGAAGCGGGCGCTGGTGGGATGCCTTGCGCATGCCGGCTGACCCGGCCGCGGCCGACCCGCCTTTACCGGCCGCCGTGCTGGAGCAGGCCGCCGAGTGGCTGCTACGGCTGCACGACGACGACAGCACCCACACCCGCGATGCCTGCGCGCAGTGGTGCGCGGAGCACCCCGACCATGCGCGCGCGTGGCAGCGCGCGCAGCGGTTGCAGGCGTTGGTGGCGCAGGTGCCCTCCGGTTGGGCGCTGCCGGTGCTGGGCCGTTCGCGCGGCGGCGCCGGCAGCCGCCGTGCGGCGATCAAACGCATCGGCTTGTGGCTGACCCTGGTTCCGGCCGGCTGGGCCGGCTGGCAGCTGGCCATGCCAGTCGCACCCGGGCAGCGCGAACGCACCGCGGTTGGCCAGCGGCGCCTGCGGATCCTTCCCGATGGCAGCACCGTGCACCTGGACACCGATACCCGACTGCAGGTGCAGTTCGATCCGCTGCAGCGCCAGCTGCAGCTGGTACGCGGCCAGATCCTGGTCGAAACCGCGCCGGATCCGCAGTCGCCCGCGCGCCCCTTCCAGGTACTCACCGCGCACGGGCATATACGCGCCCTGGGCACGCGTTTCAACGTCCGCCTTGATGACCAGCGCACCCACCTGTCCCTGTATGCGGGCAGCCTGGACATCCACGCAGGCACCAGCGACGCGTGGCGACTGCATGCCGGTGAGCAGGCCTGGTTCGATGCCGCCGGCGCGCATGCCGTCGACGCTCTGGATGACAGCGCCAGCGCGTGGGTCGAGGGCATGCTGGTGGCCGACGCCCGACCGCTGGCGGAGGTGGTGGCCGCACTCGCCCGCCACCGCCGCGGCGTGCTGCGCTGCGACCCGCAGGTAGCGCTGCTGCCGGTATCCGGCGCCTTTCCACTGGATGACAGCGAACGCAGCCTGGCCCTGCTGGAGGCAACCTACCCCGTGCGTGTGCAGCGCAGCCCGGGCGGCTGGTGGGTGCTGGTGGCGGCACGCTGACACTTTTTTCGATCTCACGGGGCAACACAGAGAACCCCTGCATTCCAGACCCCCACCATGACCCGATCTTCCCGCCTGCTGACCCTGAGCGCCCTGTCGCTGGCCGTGCTGTCCACGCCCATGCTGCACGCCGCTGCCGCCGATGCGCCGTCCACCTCCCCCGCCCTGCAACGCGTGGTGCCCCTGGGCCGGGCGCTGTCCAGCTTCGCCAGCCAGCACGGCGTGGCACTTGCGTTCGATCCGGCGCTGACCGCCGGCCGGCGCGCGCCCTCGGTGCCGGCCAACCTGCCGCTGGAAGACGGCCTGGCGGCACTACTGGCCGGCACCGGACTGCGCGCCGTGCGGCGCGACGATGGCAGCTACACCCTGGAACAGCCCGCCCAGACCAGCCGCGGCGGCACCATGCCCGCGCTGAGGGTGGGGAGCACGGGCGCATCCCTGTTCGGCGAAGGCATGACGCTCGGCCAGGATTACGTGCAGGCCCAACCGGCCGGCAATGGCGACATCACCAGCCTGTTGAAGATCAACCCGGCGGTGCAGTTCGACAACGCGCAGCTGGGCAGTTTCAACCCGGGCGAGATCAGCCCCGCCGAGATCAGCATCAACGGCGCCAAGTTCTACCAGAACGCGTTCCTGGTGGATGGCGTGAGCTTCAACAACGACATCGACCCGGCCGCCGACGCTTCGCCCTACCGGTTGGACAGCGTCCCCGGCGGCGCACAGGCCCTGGCGCTGGACACCAGCCTGCTGGAGGACATCACGGTGCTCGACAGCAACATCTCGGCGGCCTATGGCGGCTTCAACGGCGGCGTGGTCGATGCCACCACGCGCCGCCCGAGCCGCACGCTGTCCGGCAGCGTCTCCACCCAGATGGCCCGTTCGGAATGGACGCGTTACCACCTCAACGGCGACATCGCCGACAGCTACAACAAGGCCTCCAGCTACAACGATGGCCAGCCGGAGTTCAAGAAGGAAATCACCCGCGCCACCCTGGAAGGCTACGTCACCGACACCGTCGGCCTGTTGGCCAGCGTGACCCGCAAGCGCTCCACCATTCCCAGCTATTTCTATTCCTCGCACCTGGTCGATACCTACGGCGCGCAGAAGGAAACCCAGCGTCGCGCCAGCGACAACGTCTTCGTCAAGGCCGTCTGGGAGGCCAGCGACCGGCTCGACCTGGACGCGAGCGTGACCTACGCGCCCAGTGAGAATCACTACTTCCGCTCCAATAGCGCCGACGGCGCGCTGGACATCGACAGCGGCGGTCTGCAGGCGCAGGTAAAGGCAAACTGGCAGGCCAACTGGGGCCGCGTGCAGCACCAGCTGAGCTGGAGCGACACCGAGCAGTCGCGGAAGGCGGACGCCAACGACTTCTATACCTGGCTGCACTCGGCTTCCAAACCGTGGGGCACCACGGCGTCGTCCACGCAGGGCGAGTACGGCAGCATCGAGCAGCAGAGTTCGCGGCTGCAGTACAAGGTGGACGCCAACGCCGATGCGTTTCAATGGCTGGGCATGACCCATCGGCTGTCGGCCGGCCTGCAGGTGGCGCACGAGCGCGTGTCCTTCGAGCGCCTCGAGGACGCAAGCTCCTATGTGGTGCCGGTCCGCACCGACACCTGCACCAACCGCGCCGGTGTCACCGACACCGCCACCTGCTCGCTGGGCCTCACCGACACCGGTGCGGCCCGCACTACCGGGTGGCCGGGCCAGTACTTCAGCCAGCGCACCCGCTTTGCCGCCGGCCACATCGGCTTCAACGTGGACAGTGGCGCTGCTTACCTGGAAGACGACATCCAGATCGGCGCGCTGCAGCTGCGCCCGGGCCTGCGCGTGGACGCGGACAGCTACATGGACCAGACCACCGTTGCCCCGCGCCTGGCCGCCGCCTACCAGCTGCACGATGCCGGCAACACCCGCCTGCTGGCCGGCGCCAACCGCTATTACGGTCGCAACGCGGCTACCTGGCAGCTGCGCGATGGCGTCAACCGCCTGCGCTACAACAGCGAGCGGCGCAGCAGCCTGGACGCCGAATGGACGCTGGGCACCCAGGCCACCAACCAGGTGCGCTTCAACGAACTGAAGGTGGCTTACGACGACGAATGGATGCTCGGTGCGCAGCAGCAGTGGGGCGGTTTCGACGTGCTGTTCAAGTACGTCAACCGCACCGGTCGCGACCAGGTGATTCAGGTGCCCGGCCGTGACCTCGGCGCGCCGGCCGACGATCCCACCCTGTCCAACAGCTACACCACCTGGACCAACGACGGCCGCAGCCGCACCGACATCTACAGCCTGGTGATCAAACCGCTGCGCGCCCTGCGCTGGGGCAACACCTACACCACCGGCATGCTCGCCCTGGACTGGACCGACAGCCGCGCCTCCGCCCCGGATTACGAAAATGAAGACGGGCGCATGTACTACCTCGACCCGATCATCCGCTACCAGGGTGACTTCATGCGCTACCGCGACCGCCCGGCGGACAACTTCAACCGCCCGTGGACCGCGCGCCTGACCACGATGACGCGCATTCCCGCCGCCCACCTGACGGTGAGCAACTTCCTGCGCTACCGCGCCGCCTTCAGCGCCGTTGCCGACACCAACCTCAACACCGTGTACGAGGGCCAGTCGGTGGACATCTGGGAGGAACGCAGCTTCAGCCCCGCCCTCACCTGGGACCTGCGCCTGGCCTGGGAACTGCCGGTGGGCACGCGTGGCACGGTCTTCAGCAACGTGGATGTGTTCAACCTGCTCGATGCCAGCAACGTGAACGGCGTATCCAACGGCCCGGTGTCGGTGCCGTACTACGAGATGGGCCGTTCGTTCTGGGTTGAGGTGGGTTACCGGTTCTGAGTGCGGCAACCGCCCGAACGAGCGTCCTGCACCGCTGGCTGCGCCGCTTGGCAGCCAGCGCTCTGTTGCTGTGCGTGCTGCCGGCGGGTGCCCAGCGCAACACGCCGCAGGCGCCGCCACCCGGCTGCGGGCCGGCGTTGCCAGACACACCGATGCCCGGCGACGCGTGCCTGCGCTATCGCTACACCCAACCTGCCGCGCAGTGGCCCGCCCCGCACATCGACCCCGGCGTGGTGTGGCAGGAACTGGCCACGCTCGGGCCACCACCGCAACCGCGCGACAATCCGTCCACGCCGGCCAAAGTCGCCCTGGGCCAGCGCCTGTTCAACGACCCGCGCCTGTCGCGCTCGGGCCAGATCGCCTGCGCGAGCTGCCACGAACGCGACCTCGGTTTCGCCGATGGTCGGCGCGTGTCGTTCGGCCACGACCGACAGCCCGGCCGCCGCAATGCCCCGAGCGTGGCGATGGCCGCTTACGCGCACACGCAGTTCTGGGATGGTCGCGCAGCCACGCTGGAAGACCAGGCGCTGGAGCCGATCGCCGACCCGAAGGAAATGGCGTTCCGTGCCGAAGACGCGGCCTCGCGCGTGCGCGCCGATGCCGACTACCGCACGGCCTTTGCCGCGGTGTTCGGCGACGACCGCGTGGATACCCGCCAGCTGGCGCAGGCCATCGCCGCGTTCGAGCGCAGCCTGGCCCCCACCCGCAACCGTTTCGACCGCTTTCTTGGCGGTCAGTCCAGCGCCCTGGACGATGCGCAGCTGCGCGGACTGCACCTGTTCCGCACCCGCGCCGGCTGCATGAACTGCCACAGCGGTCCCGCACTGACCGACAACGGCTTCCACAACCTGGGCCTGCATTTCCACGGCCGCGCGCGCCAGGACCTGGGCCGCTATGAGGTGACCGCACACCCGGCCGACAGCGGCCGCTTCCGCACGCCCTCGTTGCGCGGCGTGGCCAACACCGCGCCTTACATGCACAACGGCCTGTTGCCGCGGCTGGACGGCGTGCTGGCGTTCTACAACGTGGGCGGCGGCAGACCGCGCGCGCCAGCAGTGCCTGCTGCCGACGCGCCGCCCTTTCCGCAACCGGACCCGCTGCTGCGTCCGCGCGGGCTCAGCCGCCAGGAGCTGCAGGATCTGGAAGCGTTCCTGCGCGCCCTGTAGCGCCTGCGATCAGCTGCGGCTGATGGCCGCGCGCATCGCCCGCAGCTGCTGCTTCACTGCCTGCGCCTGCGCGGCGTCCATGCGCAGCAGCAGCTTCTGTCCCACCGAGCGTGCCTGCAGCGCGGGATCGGCAAAGCGATAGCGGCCGCGCTCATCGCGCGTCACCGCCAACGGACGCGGCGGCTCCGGCGTCTGCAGCAGGTGGTCGATCACCGCCACCAACCGATCGTTGAAGTAGGCATCGGGCTGGCCCAGTTCGGCATACGCCTGCTGCAGCAACGGGTAGAGGCGCACATAGGCCTTACCCGCTTCGCCCGCATCCAATGCAGTAAACGCCTTCACGTAGGGGGCGTAGCGCTCGGCATTGGCCTTGGCGATGTACACCGTGCCATCCACCGTCTCGACCTGCAGGCTGCCGGGCAGCGCACGCACCGCCATCGCGGGTGTTGGCACGCTGGGCTTGTCGAGGTTGTCGATATGGGTGACCACGCGCTGGACCAGATGATCGCGTAGCAGCAGTGCCAGTGCGCCGTCGCCGTTGAACAGCGCGCTCAGTGTGTCCAATACAGGGCCGTCGCTGTCGGCCAACGTGGGCAGTGCCGGATCAGCCGCATCACGGGGATCGACCGGATGCTGGATGGGAGGCGGCGCCGGGGCCGCAGGTGATGCAGGAACGGGCGGTATCTTCGCAGCCCCGTCCTGTTGTACTGCCGGCGCCTGCACCGGCACCTGCATGTCATCAACAAGACCGCGCAGGCTGTCGCTGAACAACCACGTTCCCGCACCGCCGATCACCACCACACCCAACACCCACGGCCAGATCGCCTTTCCACTCTTCTGCATGTTGCCGTACCTCGCGTTGCGCGTGCCTGGACACTGTATGACCCCGGCCGTCGGACGGGGTTCCCCGCGCACCTCCATGACCGCAGCGCGCGCGTTGTCACCGCATCATCCCGCAGGCGCGATGAACCGCTACCACGCCCACCACCACACACTCACGCCCGCTTTGCATGCGCACGCCGATGCTGTGCACTGTTCTTGTGGAGCACCGTGATGCATTACGAGCTTTACTACTGGACCGGCATCCAGGGCCGTGGCGAGTTCATCCGGCTGGCGCTGGAAGATGCCGGGGCGGCCTACACCGACATGGCGCGCGTGCATGGCGACGCGGTGATGCAGCCGTTCCTGCAGGGCAAGGAAGACGGCCTGCGCCCGTTTGCCCCGCCTTTTCTGAAGAGTGGCAGGCAGGTAGTCGCCCAGGTGGGCGCGATCCTCGACTACCTTGCGCCGGAGCTTGGCCTGGTGCCCGATGCGGCCTCACGCCGGCAGCAGGCCCTGCAGCTGCAGTTGACCATCGCCGACCTGGTCGCCGAAGTGCACGATACCCATCACCCCATCGCCGCCTCTGCCTACTACGAGGACCAGAAGCGCGAAGCCAAGGCGCGCGCCGAGGCGATGCGTGCCGAGCGGCTGCCGAAATTCCTGGGGTACTTCGAAGGCGTGTTGAAGGACAACGGCGAGCGCCATCCGCTGCGCGAACATTCCTACGTGGACCTGTCGCTGTTCCAGCTGCTGAGCGGGCTGGAGTACATGTTCCCGCGACGCATGCAGGCGCTGTGGCCCACCGTGCCGCTGCTGCGCGCGCTCAAGGACCGGGTGGAACGGCGACCGAACATCGCCGCCTACCTCGCGTCAGACCGCCGGCTGGCATTCAACACCAACGGCATCTTCCGCCACTACCCGGAATTGGACGGCGACCGGTAGATCACGACCGTTGGTCGTGATTGCCTCGCCATGATTCCGCACCGACCAACGGTCGGTGCCTACCGGGTATTTATCGGTAGATCACGACCGTTGGTCGTGATTGCCTCGCCACGGTTCCGCACCGACCAACGGTCGGCGCCTACCGGGTGTTGATCGGTAGATCACGACCGTTGGTCGTGATCGCTCCGCCACGGTGCCGCACCGACCATCGGTCGGTGCCTACCGGGTATTGATCGGTAGATCACAACCGTCGGTCGTGATCGCCCTGCCACGTTTCCGCACCGACCAACAGTCGATGTGTACCGGGGATCGATCAATCGATCATCCGCCATGCCTCGGAATTTAACCGCAACCGGTAGATCACGACCGTTGGTCGTGATCCACGCATGATTGATCGGTAGATCACCACCGTTGGTCGTGATCCACACGCGGCTGCTTCTGCAACGACAGCAGCGCCAGCAACCCGGCCAGTGCCACGTAGGCCCCGGCGAACTGCCACATGATGAGCTTCGGCAACCCCTCCAGCTGCCACGGCAGGTAGATGCCGCCGCGCGGGTCCACCGAGTGGATCAGGCCAAACAGGGTCAACACCGCCGCCACCAGCAGGAACCCGGACGAGCGCAGCAACCTGCCGTCGATCATCGCCACCACCGCGGCAATCCACAGCATCGAGGTGATGATGAAGCCGTTGCCCAGGGTGAAGATCACCGCCAGTTCCGGCAGGCCATGCCCGTCCAGCGTGGTGGTCATCGCCGCCAGCTGCGCCGGGGCGATCCAGCCCGGTGCCTTGATCGCCAGCAGATAAGCCACCGAAGGCAGGAAGCCCAGCACCATCGCGCCGGCATGTTCGCGCGGGGTGGCCTGGAAGGCCTGGGTGGTGATGTCGATGGCCACGTACACGATGATCGGCGCCAGCACCGCCAGCGGCAGCCACTGCACCAGCCCGGAGATCACCCCGAGGATGCCGCCGATACCGACGAACAGGCCGGTCAGCAGCGTGTAGCCGCTCCGCGCGCCCATGTGCTTGTAGGCCGGCTGGCCGATGTAGGGGGTGGTCTGCGCCACGCCACCGCACAGCCCGGCCACCAGCGTGGCCACCGCTTCCACCAGCAGGATGTCGCGGGTGCGGTAATCGTCGCCGGCCGCGCGCGCGCTCTCGGACACATTGATGCCGCCCACCACCATCAGCAGGCCGAACGGCAGCAGCAGCGGCAGGTAGGTCATGGCCGTGGGCAGGCCGTCGATGAAGCCCAGCGTGGGCCACGGCAGCACCACCTGCGGCGGCGTCCAGGCCGGTACGTGGAAGCCCGGCGCGCCCAGCCCGGCCAGCCCCAGCCCGTAATACAGGGCGGTGCCGAACACGAAGGCGACCAGCACGCCCGGCGCGCGGACCGGCAGCTTGCGCTTGGCGATCAGCACATACAGCAGCAGGCCCAGGGTGACGAAGCCGACGACCGGCGAGCGCAGCGTTTCCAGCAGCGGCAGGAAGCCCATCAGCACGATGGCGATGCCGGCGATGGAGCCCAGCAGCGAGGCGCGTGGCAGCGCGCGGGTGACCGCTTCACCGAAGAAGGACAGGATCACCTTCAGCACGCCCATGATCACCAGCGAGGCCATGCCCAGCTGCCAGGTGGCGATCGCCGCGTCGTGCGGCGTCAGGCCCTGCGCATTGAAGGCGAGGAAGGCCGGACCCAGCACCAGCAGCGCCATGCCGATGCTGGTGGGCGCGTCCAGCCCGAGCGGCATCGCGGTGACATCATCACGGCCGGTGCGTGTGGCCAGCCGTCGCGCCATCCACGTATAGAGCACGTTGCCGACCAGCACGCCAAAGGCGGTGCCGGGGAACATGCGGCCGAACACCACGTCGGCCGGGAACTGGAAGATGCCGACCAGCGCCATCGCGATGAAGCCCAGGATCGACAGATTGTCGACCACCAGGCCAAAGAAACCATTGAAATCGCCGGCAACGAACCAGCGGAGGGGTCCGGAGCGGACGGGAGCGGGGGCGGACATGCGCGGCACTGCCGTGGGGAGGGGGTAGCCGATGGTAGGGCCTCACCGCCGCCAGTAACAGGCGCATGGGTGGAACGCCGGGGGTGTACGCGTCAGCGCATACGCGCTGCCGCCCCGTGATCCAGGCGGCGATTGCATCCGGTAGTGCCGGCCGCTGGCCGGCTCCTCAAACTGCGTCCGACGGTATCGGGAGCCGGCCAGCGGCCGGCACTACCTGAGTGGGTCCGACGGTATCGGGAGCCGACCAGCGCCGTCCCGACCAACGGTCGGGACCTACCCGGTAGATCACCACCGTTGGTGGTGACGCCGCCCACCCCGGTAGATCACCACCATCGGTGGTGACGCCCGCCACCCCGGTAGGTCACCACCGTTGGTGGTGACGCCGCCCTCAGGGCTTGTTGAGAAAATTGTTCGCCAGCAGATCACGCACGTCACCCACCCGCCCGCTCAGCAACGCCTTGGCCGCATACAGCGCGGTGCCGGCCACCTGCTTGGCTTCCACCTGGGGCGGCATCACCAGTTCGGTCGGGCTGGTGTGCACGTCCAGCAGCGCCGGGCCCGGATGGACCAGGAAATCCTTCACCGCCTGCTCCAGGTCTTCCGAGCGGGTCACGGTGCGCCCGTAGAAACCGATCACCTCGGCCAGGCGGCCGAAATCGGGGTTCTTCAGGTCGGTGTAGTTGTCCAGCAGGCCTTCCACCTTCTGCTCCAGCTCCACGAAGTTCAGCGAGCTGTTGTTGTAGACGACCACCTTGATCGGCAGATTTTCCTGCACGGCGGTGAGCAGGTCGCCCAGCAGCATCGCAATGCCGCCATCGCCCGACAGCGAGATCACCTGCCGGCCCGGGTACGCCTTCTGCAAGCCCAGCGCCTGCGGCATCGCATTGGCCATCGTGCCGTGCAGCAGGCTGGTCAGGGTGCGGCGGCGGCCGTTGGTGCGGATATGGCGCAGGATCCACACCATCGGCGAGCCACCGTCGGCGGTGAACAGCGCATCGTCGTTGGCGTGGCGGTTGATCAAGGCAGTGAGGTGCTGCGGATGGATCAGTTCGCCCTCGCCCGGCTGCTCTTCCTTTTCACGCGTGGCCAGCGCCTTTTCGCGGTGTTCGATGCACTCGTCCAGGAAGCTGCGGTCCTGGCGTGGGGGCAGCATCGGCAGCAGGGCGTCCAGGGTCGGGCCAATGTCGCCCACCACGCCCAGGGTGACCGGGTGGCGGCGCCCAAGGTGGCTGCCATCGCGGTCGACCTGGATCAGCGTGGCCTTGTCCGGGTAGTACTGGCCCCAGGCGAAATCGGCGCCGAGCAACAGCAGCGTGTCGCAGGCCATCAGCGTGTGGTAGCCCGATTCGATCCCGAAGATGCCGGTCATGCCCATGTTGTAGGGGTTGTCATGCTCGACAAAATCCTTGGCCCGCGAGGTGTGTGCGATCGGCGCCTGCAGCCGCTCGCCCAGCGCCACCAGCGCGTCGTGCGCATGCTCGCAGCCGGCCCCGGCGTAGATGCCCACGCGCTTGCCGTCGCCGATCAAGGCCGCGATGCGCTGCAGCTCGTCATCGCTGGGGCGCAGCACCGGCTGGGTGTGGTGCACCGAGAACGGCACGTCGTGCTTGACCATCGCCTCGCTGATGTCGGCCGGCAGGATCACCACGGCCACGCCGCGCCGGCTGATGGCCGCCTGGCAGGCCAGCGCCACCACGCGGCGCGCCTGTTCGGGGCTGTGCACCTGCTCGCAGAACACGCTGCAGCTGGCATACACCGCCTTGAAATCGACCTCCTGCGGAAACTCCATGCCCAGTTCGGCGGTGACCACCTGACTGGCGATCAACACCATCGGCGCGCGGTTGCGGTTGGTCTCGAATACACCGTTGATGAAGTGCAGCCCGCCCGGCCCGCACGAACCGGCGCAGGCGGTGAGCTGCCCGCTGATCAGCGATTCGGCGCCGGCGGCAAACGCGGCCACTTCCTCATGGCGCATGTGCACCCACTCGATATCGCTGTGGTGGATGGCATCGGTGACGTAGTTGAGGGTATCGCCGACGATGCCGTAACAATGGCGGACACCGGCAGCCTGCAGGGTTTCAACCACGATCTCGGCAACGCGCTTGCTCATGGGGGAACAGCCTTGGACGGGGGACCCCCAGCCTAGCCAGCCGCAGGTGATCTTCCTGTAGGCAGGTGGCGTGAAATGCCTATACATTGGCTGGCCCGTTCACTGGCCTTCAGGCTCATGCAGATCGTTCTGCGCTGTGCCGCCACGCAGCAGTTCCTGTCCTTCCATGAGCAGCAGTGGCTGCACGCCATCGACCCGGCGGCACACCCGTGGCTGGCGCAACTGCTGCGTATGCCGCGCGGTGGAATCGCGCCCAGCGAGCTGCCAACGGCAATGGACGAACTGCTGGCCTGCCTGACCCTGCAGGATCCCACCGATCCGATCATCCGCCGCAGCGGCCTGCGGCTCCTGCTGTTGCTGGCCACCGGCCAGCGCCACGGCCAGCCGGTGAGCTGGCAGCACCGTTGAGCCCGGGAGGCACGCATGGCATTTGACCTGTACCTGGACGACGCCGGGCCGCGCATGCGGCATGCCTGGATCGACACCCACGAAGAGGCCATTCTCAGCCCCGATGGCAGCCGCTACCCGCAGCTGAGCCGGCTACAGCAGGCGTTTTACGGCGCGCCGCGTATTTCGCCGGGGCAGGCCGCCGCGCTGGTGCAGGAAGTAATCGGACGGCTGCTTGAGCATCCCGATGGCGCGGAGGGGCCGTTGGCCGAGGTGGGCCTGCGCCTGATCCTGCTGTTCGACCAGGCGCAGCGCCACGGCCTGCATATCCAGTGCGAGGGCGACTGAGCGCGGCTCAAGGGTTCGCGTTGACCCAGCCGAGAATGTCGCCCCGGGTCGGGTTGGCGTAGCGCACCTTCACCCAGCCGTCCTTCTCATCCAGCAGTTCCACCCGGTCCTCGCGCACCAGATAGCGGCGGGTGGCGGTGTCGCCGGGACGGGCGTACAGCGGCAGCCGCGCCGGCACCACCTGGCCGCTGAAGGCCAGCAATCGCCGGTCACTACGCGGTGCCACCAGCCCGTCGGAGATCGCTGTTTCCAGCACCTTGCCGGCAGGATCAAACGTGCTCCAGACCGCCATCGGGCCACTCTCGGGAGTCTGCTTGACGAAGATCGTCGCCTCCAGCGCGTCGCCCAGCATCAGGGTTCGCTCGGCGCGGTACAGATACAGCCGCCCGTCGTGGTAGCGGTACAGGTCCACGTACCACATCGGGCCACTGCGGCAACTGCTGCTCAGGGTGCGGTTGGCGGTGTCCACATCCAGGCCCATCAGGCCGCCGCAACGCGCACGTTGATGCGAGGCCGGTTCCAGCGCCACCAGCTTCTCCTGTCCAGGATCGTAGCGATACACCGCCACCGCTTCGTTGACCATACCCACGGGCCCACTGACGACCAACTCGGGGTGACCATCGAAATCGACATCCTCGGCCCTCAGACGCGGTGCGGAATCTTCGTTCACAATGTCGAGCCGAGGGATTACCTCGCGTTTTCCCGAAGAAATGAACAGCACGGCAATACTCCGATCGGGCTGTATCTGCACGGTGGCAGCCTGACCAGGTGCGAAGGTGATGCGCAGCGCGGTATCGGGCTCCGCACCATGCGCAGCCACCGGCACGCACGCCGCCAGCATCAGGCCACACAGCTGCGCATAGCGCAGCCAACCATTCCAGTTCATACCCAGCTCCTGCCGCGCCACGCTGGCGCTCGGGATCAGAACGATACTTCAACCGCCTGCTGCGCCCACAACACCGACTGGTGGCCGGTAGCCTGCTTCCACGCCAGGCGGATCGCCTCGATGTCGGCACGCCGCTGCGGGGTGTTCTCGTGCAGCACCACCAGCACCTTGGTGCGCAGGCGGTTGGGTTCGGCCGCGCCGCGGAACAGCCACTGGCCGTAGGCATCGAACACGGTCAGACCGTCCGGGAAGCGCGGGGTGACCTGCTTGTCCAGGAAGGCGCGCCACTGCGCCTCGGTGATGGCATCGGTCTGCTTGCGCTCGGAGGCGCCACTTTCCTCGCCCACGCCGAAATAGAGCTCGCTGCGCACCCAACCGGCGGCGGCGTCGGGGCGCGCGGCATCGCCCTGCAGGGTGGCGGTGGCGGGCGTCGGCGCAACCGGCTTGGCCGCGGGTGCGGCGGTGGCACAACCGCTGGCGGCCAGCACGAGGGCGAACAGTAGGGCATGGGACTTCATCAAAACACTCCAGAAACAGGCTTGCAGAGGGGTGGAAGCGTGCAGGACATCCGGTTCCCGTGCAGATCACCAACGGCTATCTGCTGATGCCCTTTGCGATGGGACTTGCATCACATGGGGTCATCACGCCAAGATAATATATCGCTTCATCCGGATGGATTGGTAGTGCCGACGACCTGTCGGCAACCCCAGTCCCCCTGCCCCACCCCTTCCTCCCCCCGTCGTCCTGCTGGAGTCCGCATGTCCCGTCCGTCCGCGTCGCGCCTTGGCCTTGCCATCGCGCTCGTCCTCTCCTCCCCCCTGCTCGCCCAGGACGTACATGCGCAGGACGCGCCCGGCTCGGCCACCACGCTGGACACCGTGATTGTCACCGGCACCCGCGCGGTGGACCGCACCGTGCTGGAGTCCACCTCGCCGGTGGACGTGCTCACCGCCGAGGACATCCGCAAGGCCGGTGTGGTCAACGGCGAGCTGGGCAGCGCGCTGCAGGCCCTGCTGCCCTCGTTCAATTTCCCGCGCCAGTCCAACTCCGGCGGCGCCGACCACATCCGCGCCGCGCAGCTGCGCGGCCTGTCGCCGGACCAGGTACTGGTGCTGGTGAACGGCAAGCGCCGCCACAGCAGCGCGCTGGTCAACACCGACAGCAAGATCGGCAAGGGCACCACGCCGGTGGACTTCAACGCCATTCCGATCAGCGCGATCAAGCGCATCGAAGTGCTGCGCGACGGCGCCGGCGCGCTGTACGGGTCCGACGCGGTGGCCGGGGTCATCAACGTGATCCTGGATGACGCCCCGGAAGGCGGCGCGTTCGAGGCCAGCTTCGGTGCCAACCACACCGACCTCAAGCCGATCGACCGCACCATCACCGACGGCCAGACCAGCTACGCCAGTGCCAAGGTCGGCACCCGGCTGGGCGATGAGGGCGGCTTCCTGCGCGTGGGCCTGGAGCTGAAGAACCACGAAGGCACCAACCGCGCCGGCTTCGACCAGATCCCGCCGTGGGACCAGAGCGCCACCAACCTTGCCCTGCAGGGCAAGCGCAACTACGTGCTGGGCGACGGCAAGACCAAGGATCTGAACGCCTGGATCAACAGCGAGCTGCCGTTCGGTGAGACCTCCAAGTTCTACTTCTTCAGCACCTTCAACCAGCGCGACAGCGAAGGCGCCAACTACTTCCGCTACCCCGACAGCGACGCCAACTGGGCGCAGGTGTACCCGAACGGCTACCGGCCGATTTCCGAAGGTGAAAACCGCGACGTGCAGGCCGTGGCCGGCGCCAAGGGCCAGTGGGGCGAGTGGAACTACGACGCCAGCCTGGACTACGGCACCAACAGCTTCACCTACCGCCTGCGCAACTCGCTCAATGCCTCGCTGGGCCCGACCAGCCCGACCCGCTTCAAGACCGGCGATTACCGCAACGAGCTGACCGTGGCCAACCTCGACCTGGGCCGGGTGTTCAGCCAGGGCGAGAACATCACCCACAGCCTTGGCCTGGGCGTGGAAGCGCGGCGCGACCACTACCAGACCCGCCCGGGCGATCCGAGCAGCTATGCCGCCGGTCCGTTCACCGACCGCCCGACCGGCTCGCAGGCCGGCGGCGGGCTGACCCCGCAGGACGCCACCACGCTGTCGCGCGACGTGGCCAGCGCCTACGTCAGCCTGTCCAGCCAGTTCGGCGAGCACTTCTCCAGCGACCTGGCCGCGCGTTACGAGCACAGCGACGACTTCGGCGGCGAGCTCACCGGCAAGCTCGGCCTGCGGTACGAGTTCGCCCCGGCGTTCGCGCTGCGTGGTGCGATCTCCAACAACTTCCGCGCCCCGTCGCTGGCGCAGATCGGCTACGAATCCACCTCCACCGGCTACAACGCGGCCGGGCAGCTGGTGCAGGGCCGGGTGCTGTCGGTGAACAACCCGATCGCGCGCGGACTGGGGGCCACCGAGCTGAAGCCGGAGAAGTCGCTCAATACCAGCCTGGGCTTCACCAGCCGCATCGGCGACCACTTCGATGTGTCGCTGGACTTCTTCCAGATCGATATCGACGACCGCATCGCGCTGTCGGAAAGCATCACCGGCGATGCGCTCACCGACTACGTGCAGCAGCAGTTCGGCGTGGCCGGCCTGCAGAGCGCCAGCTTCTTCGTCAACGCCGCCGACACCCGCACCCGCGGTGCCGAGCTGGTGAGCAACTGGCGGCAGTCGCTGGGCAACGGTGAGCTGGTGCTGACCGGCACCTATGCGTACACCAAGACCACGCTGAAGAACGTGCTGGCCACGCCGGCCAGCCTGCTCGCGCTGGACCCGGACTACGTGCTGTTCGGCGTGGAGGAAACCAACACGCTCACCGACGCTACCCCGCGCACCCG
The DNA here is from genome assembly GCF_056395005.1 of Stenotrophomonas sp. 10N36. Taxonomy (NCBI): domain Bacteria; kingdom Pseudomonadati; phylum Pseudomonadota; class Gammaproteobacteria; order Lysobacterales; family Lysobacteraceae; genus Stenotrophomonas; species Stenotrophomonas sp. 10N36. The sequence continues at coordinate 67,970 of NZ_JBFTIS010000009.1, forward strand.
CGGCTCGGTGGCGGCCAGCTGGAGCAACGACCGCTGGTCGCTGAGCAGCCGGGTCAACCGTTATGGCAGCGTCACCCGCGTGTTCAACTTCGGCGACGGCTTCATCCCGCGCCAGACCTACGGCGCCGAGTGGCAGCTGGATGCGGAAGTGGAATTCAAGATCACCCCGCAGTGGAGCGTGGCGGTGGGCGGGCAGAACCTGACCGACAACTACTCGGACCTGTCCAACGACGACATCTACTACTACGGCAACCTGCCGTATGACGTGTTGTCGCCGGTGGGCAGCAACGGCGCGTATTACTACGGGCGGGTGCGGTATACGTTCTGACCGGGGGTGCAGCCGACCAACGGTCGGCTCTACCGGATTGTGCGGCCGACCAACGGTCGGCTCCACCGGGCGGTGAACGCGCAGAACAGGTAGAGCCGACCGTTGGTCGGCTGCTCTGCTCCCGGCCGCCATACATGCGCCCCGGCGGAATGCACCGCCGCACCGCGCGTGAAAACAACGCGCGGCACCATGCCATGACCTGACGATCACACCCACGCTGGCATGTTGGCGGGCATGGCCAACGACCTCCCCCCACGTCCGCCGCCGCCGTTGCTGGACGATGCCTGCGCGTTGTTCCTCGACGTGGATGGCACCCTGATTGAATTCGAACGCGACCCCGAAGCGGTCACGCTGCTGCCGGAAGTGCGTGATGCGATCGGGCGCATCAGTGATCGCCTGGAAGGCGCGGTGGCGCTGATCAGCGGTCGCCCGCTCGGCCAGCTCGACGATCTGTTCGCCCCCCTGCACCTGCCTGCCGCCGGCCTGCACGGCCACGAGCTGCGCAGTGCCGACGGACGCCTCGACAGTCCCGCTGACACCACCGACACCAGTGAATGGCTGCACGCCGTGCACCAGCAGGCCATGCGTTTCGCGCACGGCCATCCCGGCGTGCTGGTCGAAGACAAGGGCCGCAGCCTGGCCCTGCACTGGCGTGGCGCGCCGCACGCAGCCGGCGACGTACGCGCGTTCGCCGAGCGGCACATCCGCGGCAATGCCGGCTACCGGCTGCAACCTGGCGACCACGTCGTGGAGTTTGTGCCGGAAGGCAGCGACAAGGGCCGCGCCCTGCAGCAACTGATGCAGCACCCGCCGTTCCGTGGCCGCCTGCCGGTGTTCCTGGGCGATGACCTCACCGACGAGTTCGGCTTCGATGCGGCCAATGCGCAGCATGGCTGGAGCGTCCTGGTAGGCGCGCGCAGCCCCAGCGCCGCCGTGTTCGCGCTGCCGCACATCCGCAGCGTGCACGCCTGGCTGCAGGAAAACGCCTACTGACCCCTTACCGCCCACGCCACACCGTGCGTGGGCGCCCCATCCATCGTGCCGCTGGCCTTGCGTGCAGCGGCCTGCCTTGAGCGAGATTGCAGTGCCCATGAAACAACCTGATCTGAATCTTGGCGTGGTCGGCAATGGCAGCTTCGGCGCCCTGATCGACCAGCAGGCGCGTGTGGTGTGGAGTTGCCTGCCCACCTTCGACGGCGACCCCACCTTCTGCGCCCTGCTCAGCCCCAACCAGAACGAAGGCGGCGATTTCGCGATCGAGCTCGAAGATCTGGTCGGCACCGAGCAGAGCTACCTCACCAACACCGCGATCCTGCGCACCGTGTTGCACGACAAGCACGGCGGCGCACTGGAAATCATCGATTTCGCGCCGCGCTGGCGGCAGAACGACCGCTTCTACCGTCCGGTCAGCCTGATCCGCCAGGTGCGCCCGCTGGCCGGCAATCCACGCATCATCGTGCGCGCCCGCCCGCTGGCCGACTGGGGTGCACGCGTTCCGGCCTCCACATGGGGCAGCAACCACATCCGCTGGGAACTGCCCGACCACGTGCTGCGCCTCACCACCGATGTGCCACTGCGGTTCGTGCGCGATGGCCTGCCGTTCGTGCTCAGCCACCCGGTGCACCTGGTGCTGGGCGTGGACGAATCGTTGAACCGCTCGCTCAGCGGGTACGTGCAGGAGTCCTTCCAGCGCACCCGCGACTACTGGCGCGAATGGGTGCGCTACCTGTCCATTCCGCTGGAATGGCAGGACGCGGTGATCCGCAGCGCAATCACCCTCAAGCTGTGCCAGTACGAAGACAGCGGCGCGATCATCGCCGCGATGACCACCTCCATTCCCGAAGCGCCCGGCAGCATCCGCAACTGGGACTACCGCTACTGCTGGCTGCGCGATGCCGCCTTCGTGGTGCGCACGCTCAACCGGCTCGGTGCCACCCGCACCATGGAACAGTTCCTGGGCTACATCTTCAACCTGGCCACCACCGATGGCAGCCTGCAGCCGCTGTATGGCATCGGCTTCGAGGCCAAGCTGGAGGAAACCGAAGTGGCCTCGCTGGACGGCTACCGCGGCATGGGCCCGGTGCGGCGCGGCAACCTTGCCTGGGTACAGCGCCAGCACGACGTGTACGGCAGCGTGGTGCTGGCTTCCACCCAGCTGTTCTTCGACCAGCGCCTGCAGGACCCCGGCGACGCGCATACCTTCGCGCGATTGGAGCCCTTGGGCGAGCAGGCCTTCGCCCTGCACGACGTGCCCGATGCCGGCCTGTGGGAATTCCGCGGCCGCACTGAAGTGCACACCTATACCAGTGCGATGTGCTGGGCTGCGTGCGACCGGCTGTGCAAGATCGCCATCCGGCTGAAGCTGGACGACCGCGCAGACTACTGGCGCGACCGTGCCAACACCATCCACGCGCGCATCCTGCATGAGGCGTGGAGCGACGAGCTGGGCCATTTCACCGACACCTTCGGTGGCCACCGTCTGGATGCGTCGTTGCTGTTGCTGGCCGACATCGGCTTCATCGAAGCGCACGACGCGCGCTTCATCGCCACCGTCGAGGCCATTGGCCGCGACCTCAAGCACGGCAATGCGCTGTACCGCTACGTTGCACCGGACGATTTCGGCGAGCCGGAAACCAGCTTCACCATCTGCACCTTCTGGTACATCGACGCGCTGGCCGCGATCGGCCGCATGGACGAAGCGCGCGACATGTTCGAGACGCTGCTGGAACGCCGCAACCATCTGGGCCTGCTGTCCGAAGATCTTGCCTTCGACAACGGGGAGGCCTGGGGCAACTTCCCGCAGACCTATTCGCACGTGGGCCTGATCACCGCAGCGATGCGTCTGTCGCGCAGCTGGCAGGAAGCGTCATGAGCCGGCTGGTTGTTGTCTCCAACCGCGTCGCGGCACCCGGCGTGGCCGCGCCCGGCGGGCTTGCAGTAGGGCTGCTGGCCGCACTGAAGGAACGCGGCGGCATGTGGTTCGGCTGGAGTGGCAAGTCGGTGCGCGACCCCAGCGGTGCGCTGCATGAGCAGACCGAGGGGGACATCCGCTACGTCACCATGGACCTCAACAAGCCCGACGTGGACGGCTACTACAACGGCTTTGCCAACCGCACGCTGTGGCCGCTGCTGCACTTCCGCCTGGACCTGGTGGACTACGACCGCGCCACCCGCGAAACCTACCGCCGGGTCAACGCGCTGTTCGCCGAAAAGCTGGCGCCGCTGCTGCGCGAAGACGACATTGTGTGGATCCACGACTACCACCTGATTCCGCTGGCCTCGCTGCTGCGCGAGCGTGGCATCGGCTGCCGCATCGGGTTCTTCCTGCACGTGCCGATGCCCTCGGCCGACCTGCTGCAGGCCATGCCCGACCACCTGCGCCTGTTTTCCAGCCTGTACGCCTACGACCTGGTGGGCTTCCAGACCCAGCGCGACACCGACCGTTTCCAGTCCTACGTGCGCCTGTTCGGGGGCGGCCGGGTGGTGGCCGATGGCGAACTGGAAGCGCCCGGTGGCCGACGCTTCCGTGCCGCCGCCTTCCCGATCGGCATCGATACCGGCCACATCGAGCGCCAGGCCAAGGCCGGCGCCAACAAGCCGGCCGTGCGTGACCTGCGCAACAGCCTGCGCGACCGCCAACTGGCCATCGGCGTGGACCGGCTGGACTATTCCAAAGGCCTGCCGGAGCGCTTCCAGGGCTTCGAGCGGTATCTGGAACGCCATCCCGACCAGCGCGGCAGCCTCACCTATCTGCAGATCGCGCCGGTGTCGCGCGGCGATGTCACCGAGTACCGCCAGCTGCGCGGCCAGCTGGAACAGATCGCCGGGCACATCAACGGCGGTCATGCCGCGCCCGACTGGACCCCGCTGCGCTACGTCAACCAGAACTTCACCCATGCCACTTTGACCGGCTTCTACCGGGCGGCGTCCGTGGGCCTGGTCACCCCGCTGCGCGATGGCATGAACCTGGTCGCCAAGGAATACGTGGCCTCGCAGGACCCGGAAAACCCCGGCGTGTTGGTGCTCTCGCTGCTGGCTGGCGCGGCCGATGAACTCAAGCAGGCGCTGCTGGTGAACCCGCACGACCTGGACGGCGTGGCCGATGCAATCGCCACCGCCGCCACCATGCCCCTGCGCAAACGCACCGAGCGTTGGCAGGCCATGATGGAGCACCTGCGCACCTACGACATCAACCACTGGCGGCAGACCTACCTGCAGGCGCTGGAGGGCTGATCGCCGCCCCAGCGCAATGCGGGCCCCTAAGGGTAGAGCCGACCGTTGGTCGGCTGCCCTTCCTCCCAGCGCCGTGATCACTGATGGACGCACCGCGCCTTGCGCGGCGCAGCCGACCAACGGTCGGCTCTACCGGCTTGTTGGTGTCGGCCGACGAGCGGCACCCACCGGATTGTTCGTGTCGGTCCCCGACGCAATCCGGACCGCTCCGGGGTAGAGCCGACCGTTGGTCGGCTGCCCTTCCTCCCGACACCGCACTACCTGATGGACGCACCGCGCCTTGCGCGGCGCAGCCGACCAACGGTCGGCTCTACCGGCTTGCTGGTGTCGGCCGGTGGTCGGCGCCCACCGGGCTGTTCGTGTCGGCCCCCGACGCAATCCGGACCGCTCCGGGGTAGAGCCGACCGTTGGTCGGCTGCCCTTCCTCCCGACACCGCACTACCTGATGGACGCACCGCGCGTTGCGCGGCGCAGCCGACCAACGGTCGGCTCTACCGGCTTGTTGGTGTCGGCCGACGAGCGGCACCCACCGGATTGTTCGTGTCGGTCCCTGACGCAATCCGGATCGCTCACGGGTAGAGCCGACCGTTGGTCGGCTGCCCTTCCTCCCGACACCGCACTACCTGATGGACGCACCGCGCATTGCGCGGTGCAGCCGACCAACGGTCGGCTCTACCCGCTTGTTGGTGTCGGCAGACGAGCGCCACCCACGGCTTGTTCGGGTCGACCTACGGACGTCGCGCAACAGGTGACGCTTTCCGCACGAATTGATTGCAGATGAAACAAGTCGCTTTACGCGCAGCTTTCGCCCCGCCGGATGTCGCAATCGCCGCGTCTCACGCCGTAATCGTCGGCGGCACAATGCCTTGCGGCAATAGACCTCGTTTATCGCGATCCCGCTACGCCCCGCAGAGACGAAAGCACGCGCGAAATTTCATTTCGCATTGACGGTCCCTGACCAAAGTGACGCCCCCAAGAGCCCATCCATATCGCTTGGGCCGGTTCGTGCACCGTCGCGTGCACGGTTCATTCAAGGGGATGGATTGCATGTCAGCGCTCGACCGTTTCATCGATGATGCCGCCGCACGACTGGAGCTCGGCTACCGCGCCCGCAGTGTAGTGAACGTGCTGTCCGGCTGGATCGCATCGCATCCGCTGGGCCTGGATGGCCTGGCGCAACAGTTCGAGCAGGCCGGGCTGGGTGCCCAGTTCCGCAGCTGGCAGCGACCGACCGAACCCTCCCACCCGCTGCTGGCGAGCGAACTCGAGCACGCCATCGGCACCCATGCACTGGTCACGATGGCGCGTCGTACCGGCTTTCCGCCCGGCACGTTCCGGGTGATCGCCTGCGAGCTGCTGCCCGGCCTGGTCGCGCTGGCCAGCGCGGCCAGACCTGTGCGCGCTGCTGCGTTCCGCCCCACGAGCCTGCCTCGCCCACGGGGATCCACGCCCGCGCCGGCGCGGACGGTCCAGGGCCTGGCCCTGCGCGGCATGCTGTGGCCGCTGGCGGGCGTCGCGCTGATCGCGTTCAGCACCTGGCTGCTGCTGAAGATCCGCGCGCCGCACTGGGCGCCGCCGGTCATCACCGAACAACGCGATGCCCGGCTGTCGCTGCACCAGTACGGCAACCGCCTCCTGGTGCAGGGCCGCCTGCCCAGCGAAGCGGCCCGGCGCCAGGCCTGGAATGCGCTCACCGCCCTGCATGGCCGCGATGCCGTGCGCGGCGGAATCACGCTGGATCCGGCGACCCGGCACCCGCGCTGGCTGGACCGGCTGACCGCCCGCATTGAACAGCTGGAAGGCGACGGGCTGCTGCTGGACTTCAACGGCGATACGTTGCGGGTGGATACCTCGGCGATGGTCGCCGCGCGGCGCCTGGAGGTGTCACGGCTGCTCCGCCGCCACTTCGGCGATCTGCAGACCACCGGGCTGTGGGGCCCGGGGCTGGCCGCGCTGGCCGCCCTGCCCGCGCAGGCCGATGCCACCACGGTGGTGGATGCGTTGAACCAGACCACGTTGAAATTCCGTGCCGGGTCGGCCGTGCTGACCGGCGACAGCACCGACACCGTGTACGCCGTGGCGGCCGCACTGACGCTGCTGCCGGCAGGCACGCGCATCGATGTGGCCGCGCACACCGACAGCAACGGCCGCGCCGACGCCAACCTGCTGTTGAGCCAGCAGCGCGCCGCGATGGTGGTGCAGGCCCTGCAGGAACGCGGTGTACCGGCCTCGATGCTGGTCGCCACCGGCCACGGGCACCAGTACCCCATCGCCGACAACCGCGACGATGCGGGGCGCGCACGCAATCGACGGATCACCTACGCGGTGGTTGCTCCAGACAGCGATACAAGGGCCGCCGAATCCCTGGCCTGGCTGGAGCGGTGAAAGCGGCTCAGTCGAGGAATCGCCCGGCCTGTCCGGGCGCCGGCAGGTAACAGCTGTCATGCCGCCCGAACCAGCGGTAGCGGTTGCGCGCCAGCGCACGGTAGGCGCGATCGCGCCAGGCTGACGGCAGCAGCCGCAGCACGGCCGTCAGCCGCCAGGCACCGCCAAGCCCGGCCAGCACCCGCAGGATCGCGTCGGTATCGGTCCAGGCCTGGCCGTTCTCCAGCAACAGGAACGACAGCGGATCGTCCGGGTCGAGCCCGTGCTGCTGCAGCAACGCACGGCCGTGGCTGCCCTGCATCGCCGCGAACCGGTAGCGCCCCTGCCGGTCGAAGCGCAGCAGGAACCGCACCCAGCGGCTGCACAGCGCGCAGACCCCGTCGAACACGATCACCGCGTGGTCAGCGCTGCGGTCGACGTCGGCGGGGGTGCGGCCCATGGGCTCAGCGCGCCATCCAGGCCAGGGTTGCCATGCGCCCGGTACGGCGGTCGCGGCGGTGCGAATAGAACCGCTGTGGGTCATCGATGCTGCACAGCTGGCCGCCGCTGATCTGCGCGGGATCGACCCCCACGCTGTGAAGGCGGCGCCGGGCCAGCGCGTACAGGTCCACCTTCCAATGCCCCGGGCGGGTGGCCACGAACGCCGCTTCGGCGCCCGCGTCGCTTTCGACGAAGGCCGCGAACACGTCTTCGCCCACCTCGTAATGAGCCGGGCCCGCGGCCGGCCCCAGCCATGCCTGCAGCTGGGCCGCCGGGGTGCGCATGGCGGCCACGGTGGCTTCCAGCATGCCGTCGGCCAGGCCGCGCCACCCGGCATGGGCCGCGCCGATTTCGCTGCCATCGCGGGCGGCCAGCACCACCGGCAGGCAGTCGGCGGTCAGGATGGCCAGCACCACGCCGGGCACCGAGGTCACCGCCGCATCAGCGGTCGGCTCGGTGTCCACGCCCTGCGCGGTGGGCGCAGCGTCGAATCGCAGCACCGTGGTGCCGTGCACCTGGCGCAGCCAGTGCGGCGCCGACGGCAGGGCCAGGCCGGCCTGCAGCTGGTCACGGTTGCGCTGCACCTGGTCCGGGTCGTCGCCCTCGGCGGCGTAGCGGTTGCCCATGTTGAACTGGTCGAACGGCGGCACCGACCCACCCGCGCCGTAGCGCAGGGTGGTACCCGCCTGCACCCCGGGGGGCGCAGGCCAGTCGGCCACCAGCAGCGGAACCGGCGCCGGCATCAGCGGCGCCCGCGTTCCAGCTCGGCGAAGCGCTTGCTGTCTTCGCGCAGCGCGTGCATCAAGGCCAGCATGTCCGCCGGCGGCGGCGCGCTGTTGGTGATGGTCTCACCGGTGATGGGGTGCACGAACTCCAGCGTTTCGGCGTGCAGCGCCTGGCGCTTGAAGCCACGCAGCTGCGCTACCAGTTCATCGCTGGCGCCCTTGGGCAGCTTCAGCGCGCCGCCGTACAGCTGGTCGCCGATGATCGGGTGGCGCAGGTGCGCCATGTGCACGCGGATCTGGTGGGTGCGGCCGGTTTCCAGGCGGCATTCCAGCGCGGTGTGCGCACGGAAGCGCTCGCGCAGGCGGTAATGGGTGATCGCGTCCTTGCCGTCTTCGCGCACGGCCATGCGCACGCGGTCGCGCGGATGGCGGTCGATGGCCGCATCGGCGGTGCCACCGGACACCAGCGCGCCCACCACGATGGCCAGGTACTGGCGGTGCACTTCGCGCGCCGACAGCTGCTCGACCAGCGCGGTCTGCGCCTGGATCGTGCGGGCGATCACCATCACCCCGCTGGTGTCCTTGTCCAGGCGGTGCACGATGCCCGCGCGCGGCAGCACCGACAGCGACGGGTCGCGGAACAGCAGTGCGTTGACCAGCGTGCCGGTGGGGTTGCCCGCACCGGGGTGGACCACCAGCCCGACCGGCTTGTTGATGACGAACACGTGCTCGTCCTCGTACAGCACGTCCAGCGGGATATCTTCCGGCTCGGCATGGGTCTGGGTGTCAAGCACGACATGCAGGCTCGCCACCTCGCCGCCCCGCACCGGGTCGCGCCCGCGCACGGTCTGGCCGTCCAGCAGGACGTCGCCGGACTTGATCCACTCGGTCAGCTTGGACCGGGAGAATTCGGGGAACAGCTCGGCCAGGACGGCGTCGAAGCGCCGTCCAGCGGCGGTATCGGGCACCACGGCCTGGCGGGGGGATTCGGATTCGGAAGCGTTATCGGACATGGGGAAAGCACCGCTGGGAGACAAATTTGGGGTCCGGTCGACCACTTTCAGTCGCAGGACAGGCCACTAGGCTATCATCGACCCTTCGTATTCCAGCCGCGTCCCGCCCTGACCCCATGATCCGACGCTCTTCTTTGCTGTCCGCGCCCGTCCGCACCGCCGCCCTGCTGCTGGTCCTGGCCCTCGTCGCCACTGGCTGCCACCGCGGCACCAAAGGTGACAATCCGGACGAAGGCCTGCCGGTCGAACAGATCTACGAGAAGAGCCACCGCCTGATGGAAGGCGGCAACTGGAGCGGGGCCGAAGCCAACTTCCGTCGCCTGATCGCCCAGTACCCGTATGGTCCGTACACCGAGCAGGCGATGATCGAAACCGCCTACGCCCAGTACAAGGCCGGCAAGCACGATGACGCGGTGTCGAGCATCGACCGCTTCATCCGGACCTACCCGACCCATCGCAACATCGCCTACATGTACTACCTGCGCGGCCTGTCCAACGGCAACCGCAATACGGTATTCCTGCGCCGGGTATGGTCGCTCGATCCGAGCCGCCGCGACCTGTCCACCCCGCACCAGGCCTACGCCGACTTCAACATCGTCGTCGACCGCTACCCCAACAGCCGTTACGCGGCCGACGCGCGCCAGCGCATGATCGAGCTGCGCGACGTGTTCGCCCAGCACGAGCTGGACAACGCCCTGTACTACCTGCGCCGCCAGGCCTGGGTGTCGGCAGCGGGCCGTGCCAACTACCTGCTGGAAACCTACCCGCAGAGCGCCTTCCAGTACGACGCCGTGGCAACGCTGGGCGAGGCCTACACCCGCCTGGGCAACAAGACCCTGGCCGACGATGCCCGCCGCGTGCTGGAGATGAACCAGCCCGAGCATCCCTGGCTGCAGGGCAACTGGCCGAAGTACCCGTGGATGGTGCGCAAGCTGAACCCCTTCGCCGGCGAGAAGTCCGCCAGCACCGGGCAGCGCAACGCCAAGATGGAACGCAAATAATGAAAAGGCCCCGAAAGGGGCCTTTTTCGTTTTGGGAGCATGCCGACCAACGGTCGGCACCTACCCGGAGATGGGCGTGCCGACCAACGGTCGGCACCTACCGGGGATGGGCGYGCCGACCAACGGTCGGCAGCTACCCGGGATGGGCGGTAGCGTCCGACCGTTGGTCGGGCCGATCGCCTGTCAGCCCTTGTACCCGTTGCTGATCGGGTACCGCCGCTCGCGCCCGAAGGCCCGTCGCGACACCTTCGGCCCTGGCGCTGCCTGGTGGCGCTTCCATTCGCTGGTGCGCACCAGGCGCAGCACGCGGTCCACTACCTCGGCGGCATACCCGGCGGCCACGATCTCCTCGCGCGACTGCTCCTGGTCCACGTAGCGGTACAGGATGCCGTCCAGCACGTCGTAGGCCGGCAGCGAGTCCTGGTCGGTCTGGTTGTCACGCAGTTCGGCTGACGGCGGGCGGCTGATCACCGCCGGCGGGATCACCGGTGCCCCACCCACGGTGTTGCGCCACTTGGACAGGCCGAACACCTCGGTCTTGTACAGGTCCTTCAGCGGCGCGTAGCCACCGCACATGTCACCGTAAATGGTGGCGTAGCCAACCGCATATTCGCTCTTGTTGCCGGTGGTCAGCAGCAGCCCGCCGAACTTGTTGGACAGCGCCATCAGGATCACCCCGCGGCTGCGCGACTGCAGGTTCTCTTCGGTCACATCGGCGGCCTGGCCCTCGAACATCGGCCCCAGCGCGGCCATCAGGCCTTCAAACACCGGCTCGATCGAGACGGCCTCCAGCTTCACGCCCAGCGCGCGGCACTGCTCGGCTGCCAGGTCGTTGGACATGCCGGCGGTATAGCGCGACGGCAGGCGCACCGCGGTGACGTTGTCCGCGCCCAGCGCGTCGACTGCCATGGCCAGGACCAGGGCCGAATCGATGCCGCCGGACAGGCCGAGCCACACCTTCTTGAAGCCGTTCTTGCGGCAGTAGTCCTGGATGCCGCGGGTGACCGCGCGCCAGGCCAGCGCATCCATGCTTTCATCGCCGTCGTCGATCCACCCGCGCGGCATGAAGCGGCGCGTGGCGGCGTCGTAGTCCACCACCAGCCACTGGTCGGTAAAGGCGGCTGCGGCCGGGTGCACGGTGCCGTCGCCGTCGGCCACGACCGAGGCGCCATCGAACACCAGCGCGTCCTGGCCGCCCACCACGTTCAGGTAGGCAATCGCCGCCCCGCTCTCGCGGGTACGCTCGGCCAGCAGCGCATCGCGCTGGGCGTGCTTGCCCCGCTCGTACGGTGAGGCATTGGGCACCACCACCAGCTGCGCGCCTTCGCGCACGGTATCGGCCAGCGGCTCGGCGAACCACAGGTCTTCGCAGACCAGCACGCCCACCGGCACGCCCTTCAGCTCGAACACGCAGCTGCCGCCGTCCGGGTCGACGTCGAAGTAACGGCGTTCGTCGAACACCGCGTAGTTGGGCAGCTCGCGCTTGCGGTAGGTGTGCTCGACCTTGCCATCACGCAGCACGCTGGCCGCGTTGTACACCACCGAGCCGGTGGCCTGCGGCCAGCCGACCACGGCGGCAATGCCGCGGGTGGCTGCGGCAATGCGCTTGAGGGCCTGCTCGCAGTCGTACAGGAAGCCCGGGCGCAGCAGCAGATCTTCCGGCGGGTAGCCGCTGATGGCCAGCTCCGGGAACACCACCAGTTCGGCGCCGTACTCATCGCGCGCCTCGGCGATCATCGCGATGATGTTGTCGGTGTTCTGCGCCACGGCGCCTACCGGGAAATCAAACTGCGCCATCGCGATGCGGATCGAAGCCATGAAGGTCCAGCCTGTAGTTGCAATGCGCCCATTGTAGTGCCGGGCTCTGCCCGGCAACCATGCACGCGCCTGCCGGAGCGCGTATCGGCCAACGCTACGGGCAGCTGACCAACGGTCAGCTCTACCAGGGCGTAATCGGGCGCCGCGGTGGCGCGCGACCGTTGGTCGTGCGGCGGTGGCGCCCGAACGCAGACAGGCCGCCCGGAGGCGGCCTGTCTGTTTCGGGCAGCTGACCAACGGTCAGCTCTACCAAGGCGTAGCTGACCAACGGTCAGCTCTACCACGGCGTAGCTGACCAACGGTCAGCTCTACCAAGGCGCGGCTGACCAACGGTCAGCTCTACCCACCGTCGGCCGCGGGTGCGGCCGGCGGCTTATTTCACCAGCTTGGCGATGGCAGCGCCCAGGTCGCCCGGCGAGCGGACGGTGACAACACCGGCTGCTTCCATGGCGGCGAACTTGCCTTCGGCAGTGCCCTTGCCGCCCGATGCGATCGCACCGGCGTGGCCCATGCGCTTGCCGGCCGGAGCCGAGGCGCCCGCGATGAAACCGACGACCGGCTTCTTCACGTGGTTCTTGATGTACTCGGCACCGGCTTCTTCCGCGTCGCCGCCGATTTCACCGACCATGATGATGCCCAGGGTCTGCGGATCTTCGTTGAACAGCTTCAGGCAGTCGACGAAGTTCAGGCCGTTGATCGGGTCACCGCCGATGCCGATGCAGGTGGACTGGCCCAGGCCGACTTCGGTGGTCTGCTTGACCGCTTCATAGGTCAGGGTGCCCGAGCGCGACACGATGCCGATCTTGCCCGGCATGTGGATGTGGCCCGGCATGATGCCGATCTTGCACTCGCCCGGGGTGATGACGCCGGGGCAGTTCGGACCGACCAGCACGGTGTCCGGATGGGCCCGGGTCAGCACGTTCTTGACGCGCAGCATGTCCAGCACCGGAATGCCTTCGGTGATGCACACGATGACCTGGATGCCGGCAGCGGCCGCTTCCAGGATCGCGTCAGCCGCGTACGGCGGCGGCACGTAGATGACCGAGGCGTTGGCGCCGGTGCTCTGCACGGCGTCGGCAACGGTGTTGAAGACCGGCAGATCGATGTGGGTGGTGCCGCCCTTGCCGGGGGTCACGCCGCCAACAACCTGGGTGCCGTACTCGATCATCTGAGTGGCGTGGAAGGTACCCTGCTGGCCGGTGAAGCCCTGCACGATCACCTTGGTGTTCTTATTGATCAAAACTGACATTGGATTTCCTTCGGTGTCGGATCAGGCGGCGGCTTTGACAGCAGCGACGACCTTCTTGGCACCGTCGTTGATGTTGTCGGCCGGGATGATGGCCATGCCGCTGTCACGCAGCAGCTGCTTGCCTTCTTCCACGTTGGTGCCTTCCAGGCGCACCACGACCGGAACCTTGACGCCCACTTCCTTGACCGCGGCGATGATGCCTTCGGCAATCATGTCGCAACGGACGATGCCGCCGAAGATGTTGACGAAGATGCCTTCGACCTTGTCCGAGGACAGGATCAGCTTGAACGCTTCGATGACGCGCTGCTTGTTCGCACCGCCGCCCACGTCCAGGAAGTTCGCCGGCTCGCCGCCGTTGAGCTTGATGACGTCCATGGTGGCCATGGCCAGGCCGGCGCCGTTGACCATGCAGCCGATGTTGCCGTCCATGGTGACGTAGTTGATGTCCAGCTCCGAAGCGGTCACTTCGGTTTCGTCTTCCTGGGTCTTGTCGCGCATGGCAACGAGAGCCTTCTGACGGAACGCGGCGTTGTCGTCGCTGTCGAACTTGCCGTCCAGCGCGTACAGGTTGCCGTCGTCCAGGATGGCCAGCGGGTTGATTTCAACCAGGGCCAGGTCCTTTTCGTTGAACAGGCGGTACAGGTTCACCATGATGCTGGCGAACTGGCCGGCCTGCTTGGCGGTCAGGCCCAGCTTGAAGCCGAAATCACGGCCGTGGTAACCCTGCACGCCTTCAACGAAGTCGACGTTGAGCGAGTGGATCAGCTCGGGGGTTTCAGCGGCAACCTGCTCGATCTCCACGCCGCCTTCCGAAGAAGCGATGTAGGTGATGGTCTTGGTGCCACGGTCAACCAGCACCGACAGGTACAGTTCCTTGACGATCTCCCCGGCGGTGGTCACCAGCACCAGGTTGACCGGCAGTTCAACGCCGGCGGTCTGGTAGGTGGCCATCTTGGTGCCGAGCATCTTGGCCGCAGCGGCCTTCACATCGTCGGTGGTCTTGCAGAACTTGACGCCGCCTGCCTTGCCGCGACCGCCAGCATGGATCTGCGCCTTGACCATCCAGGGGCCCTGGCCCAGCGACTGGGCAGCTTCGACTGCTTCGTCCGGGGTAGCGGCGACCTTGCCGGCCGGGACCGGGATGCCGTACTCGGCAAGCAGTTGTTTTGACTGGTATTCGTGGAAATTCATGCGTCACCGTGGGAATAGGAACGACCGCACGCATCTCCAAGGCTCCCTCACGGGGCACCGGCACGGACCGCGGCGGGCCCACTATTGTGGACGAGCCGGCGCGCAGGCGCAAAGACACGCGAGCCGGCGGCGGAGCCCGGGCAGTTTTCCACCTTCATTCAGACAGTTGCGGCACGCCTGCCGGCCCGCGGCCGGGTCGGGGACGGCCCGATTGCGCGGCATCGGGCGATTGGCAGGCCCCATCCGGGGGTGGCGTGCCTATACTGATCCCTCTACGGGCCGGCCCAGGCCGTTGAAACGCCGTCGAGCCTGGCTCGGCGTTACCAGGGCAGCCAGAAGGGGAGTTCCGGCGTGTCACCCAGTGCTTCATTGATCGACCGCATCGAATCGATACCGAAGCGGGAGCTGTACTTTTTCGCGCTGTATCGCCTGCTGATCACCGCCGTGATCGCCGCGCTGCTGTTCAGCCCGCTGAGCAACCTGGTCGGTGCCGCCGACCATCCGCAGCTGGCCTTCTGGGTGAGCGGCATCTACCTGCTGCTGGCGCTGGTGATCCTGCTGGTAGGCCGCAGCGAGCGCTGGCTGCGCCGCATCGTCGTGAGCGGCGTGGCGGTGGACATCGTCGCCGCCACCCTGCTGGCGCATGCCCTGCCCGGGGCCAGTGCCGGCATTTCGATGTCGCTACTGTTCAACATCGCCGCAGCCGCTACCCTGCTCCCCCTCAGCCTTGGATTGGGGCTGGCGGTGGCCGCCAGCGCAGCCACCGCCGGTGAATACATGTGGAAGCTGCTGGAAGGCGGCGACCCCACCCGCACCCTGGCCGAGCTGGCCATGTTCATCACCAGCTACCTGGCCCTGGCCTTCGTCAGCTACCAGGTGGGCAACCGCGCGCGCCGCAACCAGCAGTTGGCCAACCAGCGCGGCGACGAAGTGGCCAACCTGTTCCAGATCAACGAGCTGATCATCCGCCGCATGCGCACCGGGGTGCTGGTGGTGGACGGCGCCAACCGCATCACCCTGGCCAACGAAGCGGCCTCCACCCTGATCGGCGATGCCGATGGCAACGGCGGCAGCGGCCGGCTCGAACTGGGCAGCGCCGCGCCGGACCTGAGCCGCCGCCTGCTGCGCTGGCGCAACGGCTGGACCAACGAAGAAACACCGCTGCAGCTGTCCCCGGACCAGCCTGAAGTGCAGCCGCGTTTCGCCCGCCTGCTGGCCGGCAGCGACCTCACCCTGGTGTTCCTGGACGACTCCACCGTGGTCTCGCGTCGCGCCGAATCGCTGACGTTGTCGGCGATGGGGCGCTTCTCGGCCAGCCTCGCGCACGAGATCCGCAACCCGCTGGCGGCGATCAACTACGCCGCCCAGCTGCTGGAAGAGTCCACCGCCATCGGCGACACCGACCGCCGCCTGCTGCAGATCATCCACCAGCAATGCCAGCGCACCAACGGCATCGTCGAAAGCGTTCTCGGCCTGGCCCGGCGCGAACGCGCCAACCCGGAAAACCTGGACCTGGCTGCGTTCGTGCGCCGCTTCGTGCTGGAGTACAAACAGGGCATCACCCTGGAGACGGACAGCATCGAGCCGATCATCACCGAGACCTCGGTGCATGCCCTGGTGGACCCGCGCCACCTGCATCAGATCCTCACCGTACTGGTCCACAACGCCCTCAAATACGGCCGCGTCGGCCAGGAGCCGGCACGGGTGCGGCTGCGCGTGGCGCGCCAGGAGCGCGCCGCGGTCATCGACGTGATGGACCGCGGCCCGGGCATTCCCGAAACGGTGGCCAGCCAGCTGTTCCGCCCGTTCTTCACCACCTCCGAGCACGGCACCGGGCTGGGCCTGTATATCGCCCGGGAGCTGTGCAAGGCCAACCAGGCCAACCTGGAATACGTATCGGTACCGGCCGGTGGCGCGTGCTTCCGGCTGGTCCTGGCCGGCCCGCACACTCTGCTGCCGCAATGAACCGTTCACGGCAGGCACCGTCGCTGCGGGTCGCCGCATGCGTCAAACATTTGTCGGATCCAACCGCCCTCGGCTATCTTTCCCCCATATGAACGAAACCCGCAGCGCCCTCGTCGTCGACGACGAACGTGACATCCGCGAACTGCTGGTACTGACCCTGGGCCGCATGGGCCTGCGCATCAGCACCGCCGCCAACCTCGCCGAAGCCCGCGAGTTGCTCGCCAGCAACCCGTACGATCTGTGCATCACCGACATGCGCCTGCCCGACGGCAACGGCATCGAGCTGGTCACCGAGATCGCCCAGCACTACCCGCGCACGCCGGTGGCGATGATCACCGCGTTCGGCA
The DNA here is from genome assembly GCF_056395005.1 of Stenotrophomonas sp. 10N36. Classification (NCBI taxonomy): domain Bacteria; kingdom Pseudomonadati; phylum Pseudomonadota; class Gammaproteobacteria; order Lysobacterales; family Lysobacteraceae; genus Stenotrophomonas; species Stenotrophomonas sp. 10N36. The sequence goes on from NZ_JBFTIS010000009.1 coordinate 84,705, forward strand.
GCATGGACCTGGCCGTGGAGGCGCTGAAAGCCGGCGCCTTCGACTTCGTCAGCAAGCCGGTGGACATCTCGGTGCTGCGCGGGCTGGTCAAGCACGCACTGGAGCTCAACAACACCGAGCGCGCCGCCCCTGCCGCGCCGCCTTCGGAACAGGCCGCCCGCCTGCTGGGGGATTCGCCGGCGATGAACGTGCTGCGCACCACCATCACCAAAGTCGCGCGCAGCCAGGCCCCGGTCTACATCCTGGGCGAATCGGGGGTGGGCAAGGAACTGGTGGCGCGCACCATCCACGCGCAGAGCGCGCGTTCGGCCGGCACCTTCGTCCCGGTCAACTGCGGCGCGATTCCGTCAGAGCTGATGGAAAGCGAGTTCTTCGGGCACAAGAAGGGCAGCTTCAGCGGTGCCCACGCCGACAAGCCCGGCCTGTTCCAGGCCGCCCATGGCGGCACCCTGTTCCTGGACGAAGTGGCCGAACTGCCGCTGCAGATGCAGGTCAAGCTGCTGCGCGCCATCCAGGAAAAGTCGATCCGCCCGGTCGGCGCCGCCACCGAAGTACCCGTGGACGTGCGCATCCTGTCGGCCACGCACAAGGACCTGGGTGAACTCGTCGAGGACGGCCGCTTCCGCCACGACCTGTATTACCGCATCAATGTGATCGAACTGCGCGTGCCGCCGCTGCGCGAGCGCCGCAGCGACCTGCCGCAACTGGCCGCCTCGATCCTGGCGCGGCTGGCCCGCACCCACGAGCGCCCCACCCCGCTGCTGGCACCGTCGGCCATCGACGCGCTGGCGCAGTACCACTTCCCGGGCAATGTGCGCGAGCTGGAAAACATCCTGGAACGCGCCCTGGCCCTGGCCGAATCGGACAGCATCGGCGCCAGTGACCTGCGCCTGCCCCAGCACGCCACGCCGCGCCACGGTGCCGGCCCGGCACCGATGCACGAAGAAGCCGTGGTCGACCTGCCCGCCGGCAACGGTGCCCTGCCCTCCTATATCGAGCAGATGGAGCGCACTGCCATCCAGAAGGCGCTGGAAGAGAACCGCTGGAACAAGACCCGCACCGCCGCGCAGCTGGGCATCACCTTCCGCGCGTTGCGCTACAAGCTGAAGAAGCTGGGCATGGATTGACCCCAACCCGGTAGAGCCACCCCATGGGTGGCTGCACGACGATCCGCACCCATGAAAAGGCCCGCATCCGCGGGCCTTTTCCGTCCAACCGCACCCGCCAATCAATCCTTGGTGACGCGGTTGATCTCGGCCAGGCTGGTGGTGCCCGCTGCGGCCTTGACCAGCGCCGACTGCCGCAGGTCGTTCACCCCGGCGCGCTGCGCGGCCTCGGCAATCTGGATGGCGTTGCCCCCGGCCAGCACGATCACCGAGATTTCCTCGCTCATCGGCATCACCTGGTAGATACCGGTACGGCCCTTGTAGCCCTCGGTGCACTCCTCGCACCCCACCGGCTCGAACAGGCGGATGCCTGCATCGATCTGCGCCTGGGTGAAGCCTTCGGCCAGCAACGCATGCGCCGGCAGCTCGATCGGCCGCTTGCAGTTGCTGCACAGCCGCCGGGCCAGGCGCTGGGCGATCACCAACGTCACCGAGCTGGTGATGTTGAACGGCGCGATGCCCATGTTCATCAGGCGCGCGATGGTCTGCGGCGCATCGTTGGTATGCAGCGTGGACAGCACCATGTGGCCGGTCTGCGCGGCCTTGATCGCGATCTCGGCGGTTTCCAGGTCGCGGATTTCGCCGACCATGATGATGTCCGGATCCTGGCGCAGGAACGAGCGCAACGCCGCGGCAAAGGTCATGCCGCGCTTGTTGTTCTGCTGCACCTGGTTCACGCCGGGCAAGCGGATTTCCACCGGGTCTTCGGCGGTGGAAATGTTGCGCGTTTCATCGTTGAGGATGCCCAGCGCGGTATACAGCGACACCGTCTTGCCCGAACCAGTCGGACCGGTCACCAGCACCATGCCGTAGGGCTTGTGGATGGCGTCCAGAAACAGCTGCTGCTGCGCCGGCTCGTAACCCAGCTTGTCGATACCCAGCTTGGCCGCGCTGCCATCCAGGATACGCAGCACGATCTTCTCGCCGAACAGCGTGGGCAGCGTGCTCACGCGGAAGTCGATCTGGCGGGTCTTGGACAGGTTGAGCTTGATGCGCCCATCCTGCGGCACGCGCTTTTCAGCGATATCCAGCTGCGACATCACCTTCAGGCGCGCGGCAATGCGCTGGTTGAGCTTGACCGGGGCCTTGGCCACGTTCTTGAGCAGACCATCGATGCGGAAACGCACCCGGTAATCGTCTTCGTACGGCTCAAAATGGATGTCCGAGGCGCCCTTGCGGATCGCATCGATCAGCACCTTGTTGACGAACTTCACCACCGGGGTGTCGTCGCCCTTGGCGTCCACGCCGGAGTCAGTGGAACCGCCCTCCTCGTCACCGGTCGACACGTCCAGGTCGCCCATGCCGTCGTCGTCGCCGCCCAGCGCCGAGCCCAGCGTGTCGTGCTTGGACTGCCACTGTTCCAACGTACGCTTGATCTGCTCCTCGTCGACCAGGATCGGCTCCACCACCAGGTTGGTGTGGAACTTGATCTCGTCCAGCGAATGGGTGGGGTCGCTGGTGCCCACGAACAGCTTGCCGCCGCGCTTGAACAGCGGCAGGACGCGGTGCTTGCGGAGGAGTTCCTCGCTGACGAGGGCGATGGCGTTCTGGGTGCCGTCGAACACCGAGACATCGAGCAAGGGCATGCCGAACTCGAGGGCGTTGGCCGCAGCTAGTTGGGCTGCGGTGACGAGCTTCTTCTCTGCGAACCATTGCGGGAGGGGCTGTTTGGCAGCACCAGCCTTGGCCATGGCGTCGCGTGCAGCGGCCTCGTCAAGCGCGCCATCCTGGACCAGGCGGCGGGCGATGCCGGTGATACCGACGAGATTGGCGGTGCTGGCAACAGTTGCGTTCATGCGATTCCCTCAGAGTCTTTTGAGCAACAAGCATCTAGATTGAACGGAAAGCCACTCAAGAAGAGCATGACAACCGATTCATCGCCGCCCCACCAATCCGCCAAGATCTGAAACAAAGACCATCAGGTACGACATTCTGCAGGGACATGCTGCCGCAGTCCGGCGGTGCGCTCACAGCGCCAAGCGACCAAGTCTCCGCCGATTATGACAGGACTGAAGGCCAACGTAACCGAGCCCGCAGCCTCGCTGGTGCTGACGATTACGACACCGTCTCCAGTGCAGTTCAATAACACGACATTCCGGGTCGGCGCTGCAATTCCGGTGACGCCTGTGCATGCCTCAGCGTCGAGGGCATTCCTGCTGTTTACATTTTCAGTCACGGCAGCTTTGGCGTACCCCGCCAAAGTGATTGCCTCAACCACCCGTGCCCGGATGGTGTAGTCCTGGTATGCCGGCAGCGCAATCGCGGCCAGAATTGCAATGATTGCGACGACGATCATCAATTCGATCAGTGTGAACCCTTTGACGCTCTTCATCATTCCTCCCCTGTGTGCATCTGGCACGCGCCTCCCCCAACACGAAATACGCACGAAATGTGCCAAAAAAAAGCCCCGCCTAGGCGGGGCTCTTTCGGCTTAATTCAACGTAACTATCAGTTACGGCATTCGGCCGGGTAGTACTTGGGATCGCTACCGCTGCCAACGCATTCCCAAGTGGTACCCACGGCGGAGTTGTCGCCGCCAGCGGTCGGGGTGTAGGTCAGAGTGGTGCCCTTGGTCTTCGTCGTGTCGCCGACCACAGCAATCACGCCCAGGCCGGTGCAGTTGATGCTGGCCATGTTGACGGTTGCCGCAGTTGCACCGGTGCCATCGCAGGCGCCGGTGGCCGGAATGGTGCCGCCGTTGTTGGCGATGTTCTCGGCAACGGTCGCCTTGAAGGAGCTAGCCATCACAGCCAGTTCCGACACGCGCGAACGGATGGTGTAGTCCTGGTAAGCCGGCAGTGCGATGGCGGCCAGGATGGCGATGATCGCGACAACGATCATCAGTTCGATAAGGGTAAAGCCCTGCTGCTTCTTCATGAGTACATCCCCAAGAGGTAGATAGTAAGTGGACACAGGGCCGAAGCCTGACCGGCTTGCCGGTTGAGCAAGGCCATCGCCCGTGCGGTTGGATCCAAGCAGGTTGCGTGCCAACTTCTCAGCAATGCTCCCCAGCATTCCCCGGCGCAATGATGGCAGCAATCTTCAGGATTGGAACCCCCCACACAGAAATCTGCGACCAATCCGTCAGTGTGACGTGTTGCGTCACCTTGTGACGGGCCAGGTCTTGGAGCATGGTCACGATTTCGCCCGAGCAGGGGATGCCACCCGCCCCCGGAACCGGCTACCATGCGCCGAGATAGCCCGCCTGGGGATGGTGTGGCTGGGGAGCCCTGTATGTCCGTTAGCCGTAGTGCAATCAAGAAAGAGCCCGTGGCGCGAAGCACCACGGAGCTGCAGCCGTTTGTCTGGGAGGGGACCGACAAGCGCGGCGTGAAGATGAAGGGCGAGCAGCCTGCCAAGAATGCGAACCTGCTTCGAGCAGAGCTGCGGCGCATGGGCATCATGCCGAGCGTGGTCAAGCCAAAGCCCAAACCTCTGTTCGGCGCAGCGGGTAGTGCCGTTGGCGCAAAGGACATCGCATTCTTCAGCCGCCAGATGGCGACCATGATGAAGTCTGGCGTACCGATCGTCAGCGCCTTGGACATCATCGGGAGCGGACACAAGAACCCGCGGATGAAGAAGCTGGTCGACACCATTCGTATTGACATCGAGGGCGGCTCGTCGCTGTATGAATCCATCAGTCGGCATCCAGTTCAGTTCGATGAGCTCTATCGCAACCTGGTCCGTGCCGGTGAAGGCGCAGGTGTGCTGGAAACGGTACTGGATACGGTAGCGACCTATAAAGAGAACATCGAAGGCCTGAAGGGCAAGATCAAGAAGGCACTCTTCTATCCAGCAATGGTGGTCGTAGTAGCTCTGCTGGTGAGTTCCATCTTGCTCATGTTCGTGGTCCCCCAGTTCGAGGAAGTGTTCAAGGGCTTTGGCGCTGACCTGCCGGCTTTCACGCAGATGATCGTCGCCGCATCCAGGTTCATGCTCTCCTACTGGTGGCTGATGGTAATCATCTCCGTGGGTTCGGTGGTTGGTTTCATCTATGCTTATAAGCGGTCACCTTCGATGCAGCACACCATGGATCGCTTGATCCTCAAGGTGCCGGTCATCGGGCAGATCATGAACAACAGCGCCATTGCCCGCTTTGCGCGGACTACCGCCGTGACGTTCAAAGCCGGCGTTCCGTTGGTTGAGGCCCTCGGCATCGTGGCCGGCGCCACCGGCAACAAGGTCTATGAGGAATCAGTCCTGCGTATGCGCGATGACGTGTCGGTCGGTTACCCGGTCAACATGGCCATGAAGCAAACCAACCTGTTCCCGCACATGGTGGTCCAGATGACCGCCATCGGCGAAGAAGCCGGCGCCCTGGATACCATGCTGTTCAAGGTGGCCGAGTACTATGAGCAGGAGGTCAACAATGCCGTTGACGCACTCAGCAGCCTGCTGGAACCGATGATCATGGTGTTCATTGGTACCATCGTCGGTGGCATGGTGATCGGCATGTACCTGCCCATCTTCAAACTCGGCGCCGTCGTCGGCTAAGGTAACAATGGCATTTCTCGACCAGCATCCCGGCCTCGGCTATCCCGCCGCGGCCGGACTGGGGCTGCTGATCGGCAGCTTCCTCAACGTAGTCATCCTGCGCCTGCCCAAGCGGCTGGAGTGGCAGTGGAAGCGCGACGCCCGCGAAGTGCTGGAAGAGCCGGACATCTACGAGCCGCCGCCGCCGGGGATCGTGGTGGAGCCGTCGCACTGCCCGCACTGCAAGCACAAGCTGTCCTGGTACGAGAACATCCCGCTGTTCAGCTGGCTGGCCCTGCGTGGCAAGTGCCGCCATTGCCACGCCCCCATCTCGATCCAGTACCCGCTGGTGGAACTGGTGACCGCGCTGCTGGTGCTGGCCAGCGTGTGGCAGTTCGGCTTCGGCTGGCAGGGCTTCGGCGCGATCGTGCTGAGCTGCTTCCTGGTGGCCCTGTCCGGGATCGACCTGCGCACCCAGCTGCTGCCGGACCAGCTGACCTTGCCCCTGATGTGGCTGGGCCTGATCGCGGCCAGCGACAATCTCTACATGCCCGCCAAGCCCGCCCTGCTGGGCGCCCTGGCCGGCTACCTGTCGCTGTGGTCGGTGTGGTGGCTGTTCAAGCAGATCACCGGCAAGGAAGGCATGGGCCACGGCGATTTCAAGCTGCTGGCCGCGCTGGGGGCCTGGTGTGGCTTGAAGGGCATCCTGCCGATCATCATGCTGTCCTCGATCGTCGGCGCCATCATTGGCTCGATCTGGATCTACTCGCGCGGCCGCGACCGTGCCACGCCCATCCCGTTCGGGCCGTACCTGGCCATCGCCGGCTGGATCGTCTTCATGTGGGGCGAGCAGATCATCAACGCCTACATGGGCTACGCCGGCCTGCGCTGAGGGCCGGCCGATGAGCAGCTACATCATCGGCCTGACCGGCGGCATCGCCGCCGGCAAGAGCGAGCTCAGCCGCCGCTTCGAGGCACTGGGCATCACCGTGGCCGACGCCGACCTGGCGGCCCGCGACGTGGTGGCGCCGGGCAGCGAAGGTCTCGCCCGGATCACCGCACACTTTGGACCACAGATTCTGCTGGCCGATGGCCAGCTGGATCGCGCGGCGCTGCGCGAGCGCATCTTCGCCTCCGCGCAGGAACGCCAGGCTCTGGAAGCCATTACCCATCCGGCGATCCGGCAGATGTTGCGTACGACCTGCGAGCAGGCCACCGGGCCCTATGCGATGGCCGCCATACCGCTCCTGACCGAGGCCGGCGGCCGCCAGCAGTATCCCTGGCTGGACCGGGTGCTGGTGGTGGACGTGCCAGTGGCGCTGCAGCACGCCCGCCTGCTGCAGCGCGACGGGATCACGGCGGAGCTGGCCGACCGGATGATTGCCGCCCAAGCCAGCCGCGAACAGCGCTTGGCGCTGGCCGATGACGTGGTGGTCAATGACGGCCAGCCGGAGCATCTGCAGGCGAAGGTGGAGCAGTTGGACCGTCTGTACCGCGAATTGGCCGCCAGCCCCCGGTAGAGCGACCCCATGGGTGGCTGCACGAGGCCCGCATGCGGTGAAGAGCAGACACCCATGGGGTGGCTCTACCCGGCGTGGGATGAGCGGGGGACGTCTTACAGCGCTGGGGCGAACGTCAGTGTGGCGATGACGCCGCGCTCGACACCCGGGCGCACACTCACCTGCCAGCCGTACAGGTCGCACAGGCGGCTGACGATCGACAGGCCGATGCCGCCGCCCTGCGAATGGCCGGCATGGGTGCCGCGGTACCCGCGCTGGAACAGTTTGGCGGCGTCTTCGGCGCTCAGGCCGGGGCCGCTGTCGATGACGTCCACGCGGTTGCCGCTCACCCGCACGCGCACCGACCCTTCCTGCGAGTACTTCACCGCGTTGCCGATCAGGTTGCCCAGCGCCACCGACAAGGCCGATTCGGGCGCATCGATGACCAGATCCCGGTCGCCCTCGAGCACCAGCTCCAGCGGCTTGCCGCCTAGCTGCGCACGGTGCGCGTCCAGCAGCTGCTCGGTCACGCGCGCGACATTGCTGTTGCCCTGACCGCGCTCGTTGCGCGACAGCAGCAGCAGCGAGCCGATCAGGTCGGTGCATTGCTGTTCGGCACGCTGGATGCGCTGCAGGCGCTGCACCACCTTGTCATCCAGCCCCGGGCGCGCCAGCAGCAGCTCGGTAGCGCCACGGATCACCGCCAGCGGCGTGCGTAGCTCGTGGCTGACGTCGGCGTTGAATTCGCGATCGCGCTGCACCACCTCGGTCAGCCGCGAAGAATAATCATCCAGGGCTTGGGCCAGCTGGCCCACTTCGTCATCGGGAAAGCGCGGGGCCAAGGGCTCCGGCTCACTGGTGCCGCCGCGATAAGCGCGCAGGCGTGCGGCCAGGTCGGACACCGGCTTCATCACTTTGGAGGCCGACCACCAGCCCAGTACCAGCGACAGCACGCTGAAGACCAAGACCGAGAGGAACAGTGCGCGGTTGAGCTGCGACTCGCCCTTCATGGTCTGGGTCATGTCATACGCAAGGAAAAACCAGGCGTCTGGGGTTTTGCGCACGGCGAGCTTGTAGGCGTAGCGCTCACCTTTTTCGTCCGCGCCGCTGATGCTGTGAATGCCGGTTGGCAGCGCAGCCCACTCCGGCCAGACTTCGCGTGCCTTCTCGAACTTGTCGCTGGAATAGGCGTACGCCCGGATCTGCTGGACCGGCAAGTCTGGGTTGCGCCCCGGATCTTCATAGAACCGCCGCGCATACTCGTTGATATTGCGGTTCATCACGTCCTCCACCAGCTGGTTCTCCACGCGTGCGCGGGTCCAATTGGTGGCAAACGCAAATAGCGCCGTCAGGCACAAGCCCAACAGCGCGAATGACACGATGATGCGACTGCGCAGCCGCCGCCGGTACGGTGCCCGGCGGCGCTCCCCCTTCGCCGTCACCGGATCAGGCTTCCGGGGCGGCGATGCGGTATCCGATGCCATGGCGGGTCTGGATCAACGGCACCTCGAAGGGCTTGTCCACCACCGCGCGCAGGCCGTGGATGTGCACGCGCAGGGAGTCCGAATCCGGCAGCTCTTCGCCCCACACGCGGGTTTCCAGCTCCTGCCGGGTGACCACGGCCGGAGCGGCTTCCATCAGCGCCTGCAGAATCTTCAGCGCGGTCGGGTTGAGCTGCAGCAGCTTGCCCTGGCGGCGCACTTCCAGCGTGTCCAGGTTGTATTCCAGGTCGCCGGTTTCCAGCACGCGGGTCTGCACGCCCTTGCCGCGACGCGACAGCGCGTTCAGACGCACTTCGACTTCCTGCAGCGCGAACGGCTTGATCAGGTAGTCGTCGGCGCCGGAATCGAACCCGGCCAGTTTGTTGTCCAGCGAATCCCGTGCGGTCAGCATGAGCACCGGGGTCTGCTTGCGTGCTTCATTGCGAAGCTTGCGGCAGACCTCGATACCGTCCATGCCCGGCAGATTGAGATCCAGCACGATCGCGTCGAACTCATGGACCACGGCCAGGTGCAGGCCGGTCACGCCATCGGCGGCGAAGTCCACGGTATGCCCGCGGTCTTCGAGGTAGTCGCCCAGATTGGCGGCGATGTCGCTGTTGTCTTCAATTACAAGAATTCGCACTGTGACCTCTAGTTGGAAGAACTGCCAACGCGCTGCGCTGTATTGAGCTGGCGCCGCGCATCTTCCTTCATGCGCTCACGCTGGGCGAGAGTCAAACACTGGGTGACCGCAAAATTGGACCCCGTTGCCTTCTCACGCCGGCATATTAAACGGCTATCTTCGCGCGCCTGTGTCAAAACGGTGTTCACAATCTGCTGGTCGTTGAACAGATCCGCCTTCGCGGCGGAGGGTATGGACGACTCGGCAGGGTAACGTTCCAGCGTGACACGCATGCGCCCCATCGCTTCGCGGACGCGGCTGCGATCATCCAGCTTGAGTTCGGAGAACGTCTTTCCATCGTTCAATTCAACATCGATGCGCTGCAGCTGTTCAGCCAGCGGTTTGCCTGTGACGAAGATCTCGTCTTTAGCGGCGTGGGCCACCCCAGAGGCAAATAACAGGAACGAAGCAACCGCGGCGAGCTTCATGCAATTCATTTCAACCAATCCTTAGTCAACCTGAACGGAATGCCGACTGTATCCCTGTCGGGTTTCCCTCAGCAAGTGAGTTTTGGCAGGCGCGGGCGCCTCGTGGAAAAAGGCCCAGACGGTAAACCGCCTGGGCCTGAAGTGTGTTCCCGATTACCGATCCTGCTGAGGAGGGCAGAGCTGCGGTTCGTCGAAGCCTACGCCCGGGTCGATTAAACCGGTGTTAAGCGCGCCAGGAGAATTCAAACATCACATCAAACCTTTGAAACAGAAGGCTTTTTCATCGACGCCACGTGGTCGATGATGCGCCCGGCCAGGTCTGCCTGGCAGATCGCCTCGATGCCTTCCAGCCCGGGCGTGGAATTCACCTCCAGCACCAGCGGGCCGCGGCTGGAGCGGATCAGGTCGACCCCGGCCACGCTGAGCCCCAGCGCCTTGGCCGAGCGCACCGCCACCTGCTGTTCGGCGCGGCTGGCCTTGGCCGCGCGGGCGCTGCCGCCGGCATGCAGGTTGGAGCGGAAATCGCCGTCCGGCGCCTGCCGCTGCATGGCGCCCACCACCTGGTCGCCGACCACCAGGCAGCGCAGGTCCGCGCCCTGGGCCTCGCCGATGAACTCCTGCATCAGGAAGTTGGCATACAGCCCGCGCAGCGCCTCGACGATGCCGCGCGATGCGCTGGCCTTTTCGGTCAGGATCACCCCCCTGCCCTGGGTGCCCTCGTTGAGCTTTACCACGTGCGGCGGCGGGCCGAGCATCGACAACAGGTCCACGGTGTCGTCGGGGTTGTCGCCGAATACCGTCACCGGCATGTCGATGCCCTTGGAGGCCAGGATCTGGTGCGCACGCAGCTTGTCCCGGGCCCGCAGGATGGCGTCGGAGGGGTTGGGCGTGCGCGCCCCCATCATCTCGAACTGGCGCAACACCGCGGTGCCATAGCGGGTGACCGAAGCCCCGATGCGCGGGATCACCGCATCCACCCCGGTGATCGGCCGGCCCTTGTAATGCATGGTGAAGCCGTCGGCGGCGATCCGCATGTAGCAGCGCAGCGGATCGAGCACCCGCACCGTGTGGCCGCGGGTGCGCGCGGCTTCGACCAGGCGGCGCGTGGAGTACAGCTTGCTGTTGCGGGACAGGATGGCGAGTTTCATCGCGGTGCGGACGGGCGGGAAAGCGCGCAGCATAGCGCGGGGCTACCGTATCCAGATGACGGCCTGCGCCTGCACCGGCATGCGCACCGGATGCACGCCCCGTCAGCGCCCGGGCAACGCCAGCCGCGCGCGTTGGCCGCTGCCGCCCACCGACACGGCGGTCTGCCGCCACTCCACCACCAGTTCCAGCGGAACGTCCGCCAGCGGCTCCCGATGCCAGCCATCGGCGTCCGCCCATTCGCTGTAGGCCTGCAGTTCCAGTCGGCCGTCGTCGCCCGCAGCGAGCACCTCCAGCGAGGCACTGCGACGCTGCTTCCCCTCCCCTGCAAACACATGGCGACCCACCGCCTGCCAGCGGCCATGCCAGTACACCAGCCACACCCCCTCCACGGGACGATGGATGGCATCCAGGCCGGCGCCGGCCACCAAGATGCAATGGCCGCCGGGACTGGCAATGACCGTCTCCAGATCGCAGACGTGGCGCCCGCTGTCGACGCCGTCCAGGGCCAGCGCGTATGGCCGCGTATGAGTGAACAGGTCAGGGTGTGCGGTCAGCCGCAGGTCGTCTGGCAACAGCAGGCGTGCACTGAGCTCGCGACCGTCGGGCAGGCGGTGGCAAAGCTGCGCCTGCATCGGGCGGGCCAATGCGGGATCATCAGGCGCCAGCCAAAGGCCGTGGTACCCACGCAGCGCGGTGACCACATGCGGCTGGCGCGACACCCACGCTGCTGCCGCCACGTCCCCGTCAGCCTGGCGGTGCTCGCCGAGCGTCTGCCAGAAGACGTGGGGAACGGCGTTGAAGTGAAGCAGGACCTTGCGCTGTTCGTCATACCCAAGCACCCGATCGCTGCGGTCAACATAGCCCGACGCGAGGCGCAGCGACGTTCCCGCCAGGTCGGTCCACGTGCCGCGTTGCGCCGTGCCGCCATCGCAGGCGATGTCGTCCACGATCGCACCGTCGCGCAGCATCTGCGTGCAGTACGCCGGACCGCCCATACCCAGCTCTGCCCAGCCCAGCGTCACATCGCCGGTGGGGGGCTGGCGGGCGAAGGGCGACAACGGCGCCGACTGCAATTTCGCGCCACCTACCGGCAGCACGTCGCCGACCAGGTCGAAGCGCCCCAGCAGGCTTTGTACTGCAACGGCGGCGGCCAGTGTCGCAATCACGCCCAGTGGCGACCACCAGGCGATGCACACCACCAGCAGCACCAGACTGGGCAGCCAGCGGGTGTAGCGCCGGAGTGCGGTACGGTCGGCGGGCCCCGGCGAGGACGACACAGCGGCGTTATTCCTGCGGGACATGCGGCACATCCGTCCGCACCGTTGGGGTGCAGACACTGTCGAACTGTGCGGTGGCCAGCCAATCGAGGTTGGATCCTGCCGGAATGCGCGCTACCGGCCCGTCGATCGTGCTGCGCTCCCAGCCTTCCCCGCGTCGCCGTGCGGCATAACGCAGGTCCCACTGCCCCTCCTCCAACCGGTACATCGCGACGGTGCCCCGGGTGCAGTCGGCCTCGATACGGTACGTTTTGTAGCCCGGCACCCGCCCTTCCACGCGACGCGTGCCATCGGGCAAGGTGGTGCGCGTCGACACCGTCGCCTGTACGCCGGGCTCCGCCGCAAACTGCTCCGACGGCGGCAGCACCGCCCACGCGGGCGCGACCATTGCGGTGAACGTGGGCACCAGCAGATACCGCAGTCGAGACGCTGTGCGGTAGACACTGCGACGGATCATGAACGTTCCTTTTTCAGATCGGGCAAGCGGATAGTATGACGGCGGCGCCGTGCCACCCCCATGTCGTCCTCCGCCACCCGCCGATGCACGGTGAATCGTGTCGACGCCGCGCAGGCCTGCACTCTCCAATGGATTTCCCATGAAACGGATCCTTCCCGCCGGCATTGCCCTGCTGAGTCTTCTCCTGTCGGCGACGACACAGGCAGCACCCGCTTCCCTCACCAACTACGGGGATTTCTACCGCTCGTTGGGCAGCAGCCTGTTCCAAGGACCGGGGACTGAAATGGCGATGCCCTGCACGGACTCGCCCCGCAACTGCGTCTGGGTGACCTCGATGGGCCAGGCGCTACGACGCTTCGACCAGACACTGTGGAGCGGGCCGGGCGACCTGGCCATGACAGCCCCTGCCGGCGTACCCGAGGTGGCGTTCGACGGCGAGGCGTTGGTGGTCGGCACGCAACGCTGGCCCCTGAGCCGTGCGATCAACCTCGCGCCTGCACCGTGGAATGGCAACGCGCCGATTGCTCCCGAGAACGTGGCGGTGATGACGCTGTGGCACCGCGGCAGCTCGGTGTGCTTGGACATCCGCCAGGTCAGCAGCGGCAAGGGCGACCGCTACACCACGGTAGTGTTGCTGCATGGGCAGCGACTCTACGTGCTGCCCCCGCTGTTCGGCACCTGTGCCGCGGTTCGCGAAGCGCCGCACCAGGGGTTCAGCTATCCGAGCAACAGCTACCTGGGCGCGGGGATGGAGACCGATCCGGAGGGCCTGCAGGTGGACTACCTGCTGTCCAACGGCATGACCCGCATCGCGCGATACCGGCTGCGTTTCCCCGACCACGACAATCCCTTCGTCTTCGAGGCCGTGCGCGAGTAGGCGGGGATGGCAACGGCCAACACGTGCCGAGGCTCCCAAGCGATGCCGCGGGAATGCCCTGATCTGGCGCAAGGTGGCGATGCCGGGCGCGAAAGACGCGATAGCGGTGCGCAGGCAGAAAGAGGGGGATAGGCTTCGTTCAAAGGCTTGAAGAGCGCCGCAAGCTGCAGCGGAAGCCAGTGATGGAGCGGGTGAAGGGAATCGAACCCTCGTCAGTAGCTTGGGAAGCTACAGCTCTACCATTGAGCTACACCCGCGTTGCGCCGGGCAAGTTTATGCGGCGGGGCGGTAAAAACGCAACGGGCGGCACTGGGCCGCCCGTTGTGGCTGGCTTTCGCCAGCCGCCTGCAACGCTCCGTGTGGAGCGTTGCGCGCGGTGGATCAGAAGCTGCCGCTGAAGCTGGCGAACAGCGACACGTCGCGGGCACGCTTCTGCATCGTGGTGGTGCTCATGCCCACGTTGCTGTTCAGGCCCCACAGGTTCAGGCGCGCACCCAGCACGGCGGTGGCGTAGTTCTTGTCGAACTCCAGGCCCGGCACCTTGTACATGCCCACGTCAGGCATCGACTGCAGCCATGCGCTGGCCTGCTTGCCGTCTTCGAACTCATGGTCATAGGTGACCTGCACGTACGGCTTGACGCTGCCGCCATCGAAGCGCGCCTGCCAGCCGATCCGGCCGACGGTGGAATCGACGTCCTGGTCGCCATAGCCCAGCGCGGTGGCGCTCGGGTTGCTTTCCAGGTAACCGTCCAGCTTGACCTTCTGCCAGATCACCGCGGCGACCGGACCATGGCGGAAGCCGCCTTCGGTGCCGAACTCATAGCCGGCGTTCAAGGCGGCGGTCAGGTTGCTGCCTTCCGGCGAGCCTTCATGGATACGGGTAGCCGGGCCCAGCTGGACCTTGCGGGTGACGTCGTAGTCCAGCCAGCTGTAGCTGACCTGGCCGTTGACCCATGCGCGCTCGCCATACCAGCCGGCGAACAGGCCCAGCGAGGTATCGGACTGGGTGAAGTCGCCCTTGCTGTTGCCGAAGTCGGCGTCCATGCGGCCATAGCCGGCAAAGCCGCCGACCACCATGCCATCACGCGCCCAATCCACGCCGAACAGGCCGGCCGGGGCCATGCCGTCGTACAGATCGGCATGCGCATAGCGCTGCATGTCGCCGCGCAGGTTGCCCCACCAGCTCAGGCCGTCAGCCGGACGGCCGTCCAGATGCCAGCTGACCTGGTCAGCGCGCGAACGGCCGATGGTCTGGGCCGAGTGGGTCAGGATCTGCTGGTTGCGCGGGGCTTCCAGGATCGACAGGGTGTACTGGCCCAGCATTTCATGCGTGGCCGAGGACGGGTGCACGCCGTCGGCGAAGACGTAGGTGCGCCATGCGTCCGGAGTGACGAGGCTGGTCGGGTTGCAGGTCAGCGACTGGGCCACGGTGCAGGCGGTGCCGGTGACGTTGGTGAAGCCGTAGGTGGCCGGGCTGGCGACGATTTCCTGCAGGATGTGGAAGGTGTCGACCGGGATCACCTGCAGGCCAGCAGCCTTCAGGCCACCGAACAGGGCGTCGTTGTAGGCCTTGGCCAACGCGGTGCCGCCCGCCATCGCGGCTGGGCCACCGGCGCGTGCGCCCGGGGTCAGGCCGAGGTCGGGAATGGTCGGCACCACGATGTACTGCGCGCCGGCGCCCTTCAGGGTGCCCACGATGCCGACCTGGTCGGTCACCGCCGCGCCCAGGGTGGCGGCCAGCGGGGCGCCGTTCTGGATCGCGAACAGGTCGTTGGCACCGCCCCACACGGTGTACAGGGCATTGGCGTCGGCCTTGCCGCCGTTGGCGGCCAGGTACTGCGCGGTCTGGGTCTTGAGCGAGTACACCGGCACCGCCGGGGTACCCGGGGCCAGGGTCAGACTGGTATCCACGCCCACGCGGGCGCCACCGATGGCGTAGTTGTCGCCGTTCTGGCCGTTGCCGTGCGCCGAGGCATTGGTGCCGTAGTAGTCGGCGACGAACTGCGCATACGTCCAGCCCGGGTTGGTGGTGGACTGGCCGGTGACCGATCGCACCGCGGCCGGCAGCAGCGGGCGGAAGTAACCGGCATCGGTGAGGCTGTCACCGATGAACACGGTCTTGGTATAGGGGGACTGCTGGGCCATGGCCGGCAGGGCGGCCATGGCGATGGCCACGGCCATCAGGGAACGCAGGGGGCGCTTGCTGAGCAGCATGTAAAGCTCCTTGAGGTGGGGAACAGCCGACGTACGCCGGCGCACGGTGGCAATGGTTTCACTGCGCCCTGGGCAATTCACGCTGCGTCGCCGCATGAAATCGCCCCGGGCCTCTGGAAACCCCGCACGGCGGCCTCCGCCGCCCCGGCAGCGGGCCGGCAAGGGTACGCACACCCGCCACAATTAGGGACAATGGCGTCATGAACATCGTCCTCAATGGCGACACCCGCCAGCTTCCGCAAAGCGCCACCGTCCACGACCTGCTGCAGACCGAGCAGTTGCTTGAGCGCCGGGTGGCGGTGGAGGTCAACGGCGAGATCGTCACCCGCAGCCGGCACGCCAGCCACGCCCTGCAGGACGGCGACGTGGTCGAGATCGTGCACGCGCTGGGCGGTGGTTGACCGTGTTGAACGGCGCGTTGCCGGGCGCAGCATCGTGACGCGCGATAGGCGATAATTCGCGCCATGAATCCACACGCCCCCAACGACGCGCTGGTGATCGCCGGCAAGACTTACGGTTCCCGGCTGTTGACCGGCACCGGCAAGTTCAAGGACCTGGAAGAAACCCGCATCGCCACCGATGCCGCCGGTGCCCAGATCGTGACCGTGGCCATCCGCCGCACCAACATCGGGCAGAACCCGGGCGAGCCGAACCTGCTCGACGTGCTGCCGCCGGACCGTTACACCATCCTGCCGAACACCGCCGGCTGCTACACCGCCGAAGACGCCGTGCGCACCTGCCGCCTTGCCCGCGAGCTGCTGGACGGCCACAACCTGACCAAGCTGGAAGTGCTGGGCGACCAGAAGACCCTGTACCCGGACGTGGTGCAGACCCTCAAGGCCGCCGAACAGCTGGTCAAGGATGGCTTCGCGGTCATGGTCTACACCTCCGACGACCCGATCCTGGCCAAGCGCCTGGAAGAGATCGGCTGCGCCGCGGTGATGCCGCTGGCCGCGCCGATCGGCTCGGGGCTGGGCATCCAGAACAAGTACAACCTGCTGCAGATCATCGAAGACGCCAAGGTGCCGATCATCGTCGATGCCGGCGTGGGCACCGCGTCGGACGCGGCGATCGCGATGGAGCTGGGCTGCGACGGCGTGCTGATGAACACCGCCATTGCCGGCGCCCGCAACCCGGTGCTGATGGCCAGCGCGATGCGCAAGGCCGTCGAGGCCGGGCGCGAGGCGTTCCTGGCCGGGCGTATTCCGCGCAAGCGCTACGCCAGTGCCTCCTCGCCGGTGGATGGGCTGATCTGATGACCAATCCCTTCGACAGCGCCGGCGCCAAGGCCCCGGCCAAGCCGTTCACCATTACCGAAGGCCGCCGCGAGGTGCGCAGCTTCGTGCTGCGCCAGGGCCGCTTCACCCCCGCCCAGCAGCGCGCGTTCGATGATCGCTGGCCGCGCTTCGGCCTGGACTTCACCGGCGAGCCGCGCGACCTGGACGCCACCTTCGGCCGCGACGCGCGCAAGGTGCTGGAAATCGGCTTCGGCAACGGTGCCGCGCTGCGCTTCGCCGCCCAGCAGGACCCCAGCCGCGACTACATCGGCCTGGAAGTGCATGCCCCCGGCGTGGGCCGCCTGCTCAACGCGCTGGCCGACGACAACGCCGACCACGTGCGCCTGTACCACCACGACGCGGTGGAAGTGCTGGAAAAGGAAATCGCCGATGGCGTGCTCGATGAAGTACGCATCTATTTCCCGGACCCGTGGCACAAGAAGCGCCACAACAAGCGTCGCCTGATCCAGCCGGGGTTCGCCGCGCTGCTGGTGCGCAAGCTGCGCAGTGGCGGCCGCCTGCACTGCGCCACCGACTGGGAAGACTACGCCGAGCAGATGTGGGACGTGCTGGACGCCACGGACGGGCTGACCAACCGCGCCGGTCCGCGCGGCCAGGTGGAGCGCCCGGAATGGCGCCCGCAGACCCATTTCGAAACCCGTGGCCAGAAGCTGGGCCATGGCGTGTGGGACCTGTTG
The DNA here is from genome assembly GCF_056395005.1 of Stenotrophomonas sp. 10N36. Taxonomy (NCBI): domain Bacteria; kingdom Pseudomonadati; phylum Pseudomonadota; class Gammaproteobacteria; order Lysobacterales; family Lysobacteraceae; genus Stenotrophomonas; species Stenotrophomonas sp. 10N36. Next base: position 102,383 of record NZ_JBFTIS010000009.1, read on the forward strand.
TACGACCGCACCTGATCCCCGCCCAAGGAACCGCGCCACCCCATGGATACTGCGCTGACGCTGACCACCGATATGAAGCTCGTGCTCGGGCTGGTCGGCTTCACGATGGCGATGTTCCTGTTCGAGCGCATCCGCGCCGACGTGGTGGCGCTGGTGGTGCTGGTGGTACTGGGTGTCACCGGCCTGATCGCGCCGGAGGAAATCTTCGGCGGCTTCTCCGGTAACGCGGTGATGAGCATCATCGCCACCACCATCCTCGGCGCGGGCCTGGACCGCACCGGGGCGTTGAACCGGCTGGCGGCCTGGCTGCTGCGACGCGGGCACGGGGTGGAAACCCGCCTGTTGATGATGACCACCGCCATTGCCGGCTTGAACTCCTCGTTCATGCAGAACCCGTCGGTGATGGCGCTGTACCTGCCGGTCGCCTCGCGGTTGGCCGCACGCACCGGGCTGACCCTGCAGCGCCTGCTGCTGCCGATCGCCGCGGCGATCGTGATGGGAGGTGCGCTGACCATGGTGGGCAATTCGCCGCTGATCCTGCTGAACGATCTGCTGGCGTCGGCCAACAACAACCTGCCCTCGGGCCTGGCCACCATCGAACCGCTGCGCATGTTCGCGCCGCTGCCGATCGGCGTGGCGCTGCTGGTCGCCTCGCTGCTGTATTTCCGCTACTTCGGCGACCGCAAGCTGGTCGAAGAGGAAACCCTGGCCAACGACGGGGTCACTCCGGCGCGGACCGAGAGCTACTTCGCCAAGACCTACGGCATCGAAGGCGACGTGTTCGAGCTGGTGGTCAGCGCCGAGAGCCCGTTGGTGGGCATGACCCTGGGCGAAGCAGAGAACGTGCACGACGCGCCGCTGCTGCTGGCGCTCAAGACCGGCAATGACACCCGGCTGGCCCCGCCGGCGGAGATGCGTATCTGGGTGGGCAGCGTGCTGGGGGTGATGGGCGCCCGCGCGCAGGTCAACGACTTCGCGCAGAACCAGTTCCTGCGCATGTCCTCGCGGTTGAAGCACCTGGGCGACCTGTTCAACCCCAGCCGCGCCGGTATTTCCGAGGCCGTGATACCGCCCACCTCGGACGTGATCGGCAAGACCGCCTCGGAACTGCGCCTGCGCAAGCAGCGCGGGATCAGCCTGCTGGCGATCAACCGCGACAAGCAGGTGATCCGCGAAGACGTGCGCAACGTGGCCCTGCGCGCCGGCGACATGCTGGTGTTCCACAGCATCTGGACCGACCTGGCCCAGGCCGCCAAGAGCCGCGACTTCGTGGTGGTCACCGACTACCCCAAGGGCGAGCAGCGCCCGCACAAGTTCAAGATCGCGATGAGCATCTTCGCCATCACCATCCTGATCGCGCTGACCTCCAAGCTGCCGGTGGCGCTGACCCTGATGACCGGCGTGGCCGGCATGCTGCTCACCGGCGTGCTGCGCATGGACGAGGCGTATGCCTCGATCAACTGGAAGACCATCTTCATGATGGCGGGCCTGATTCCGCTGGGCTGGGCCATGGACAGCAGCGGCGCGGCGGCGTGGGTGGCCGGGCACACCATCGACCGCCTGCCCACCGGCATTCCGGTGTGGGTGCTGGAGATCGCGCTGGCGCTGTTGACCACGGTGTTCTCGCTGACCATCAGCCACGTGGGCGCGACGATTGTGATGGTGCCCATCGCGGTCAACCTGGCGCTGGCTGCTGGCGGCAACCCCACCGCGTTCGCGTTGATCGTGGCGTTGTCGGCGTCCAACAACCTGATGACCGCGTCCAATCCGGTGATCTCGATGATCACCGGACCGGCCAACTACACCCCGCGCGAGCTATGGCGCGTCGGTGCGCCCCTGTCGTTGATCTACACCATCGTCGTAGTGGCGATGATCAACCTGATGTTCTGAGGCGAAGGCGTAGCGACCCACGGTCGCTACCTACGCCGGGCCGGCATCACCCGGTAGGTGCCGACCGTTGGTCGGTACGGGGTTCCGAATGCGTCGCGCGTAGCGACCCACGGTCGCTACCTACCCGAGCCACACCTGGCCGTCGCGCACCTGCAACGGTACCGCGCGCAGCCGGTCGCCCTTGCACGGGCCGGCCACGCAGCCGCCGTCGTCGAGCGAGAAGGACGCGCCGTGCGCGGCGCACACCAGATGGCCTTCACGGCTTTTCAGAAACTGCCCCGGCGCCCAGTCCAGGCGTCGGCCGGCATGCGGGCAGATGTTCAGCCAACCGCGTACGTCGTCGCCATCGCGGTACATGACCAGCGACTCACTGTCGCCGTCCAAGGTGACCTCGACCTCGGCAAAGCCCGCGTCGGCAATGGCGTCCAGGGCAATCAAGGGAGCGGCGGTGGTATCGGAAACGGGCATGTCGGCACGCGGATTCAACGGGCCGGCATTCTCTCACGCCGTCACGTGGCTGGCCCGGCGATGAACACAAGTCATTGATTTGAAATGAACGCGCGGTACGTTTAACGAGTTTTTCACTCAATGGCAGAGGCCACCCCGGATACTGATGGCTCGCTGACTTCAGCCAAAAGAAACGCCATGTACAAGCGCTACTTCCAGTTCAACACGTTCCGCACCCTGTTCGCGCCGCGCAAGCCGCGCCATCCGTTGGTGCGCGTCGCGGTGGGTCTGTTGGGCTTGGCTATCCTGGCCGCGCTGGTGTTCGTGGGGGTATTCGTGGGCGCGGCGATGATCATCGCCGGCGTTGCGTGGAAGCTGCTTGCCCAGCGCAAGCAGGGCACGCGCCCGAGCGACCCGCAGGTGGTTGACGCCGAGTACCGCGTGGTTCGCAAGCAGGCGTTGCCGCTGTCGCGTTGAGGGAGTGCCGCGCCGTCGCGCGGCCCCTGTCCGTCCCGCATTCGGCCACGTTTGGCGTGGCACGTCGCGCGCGCTCGTTCTAGACTGCCTGTGACCCAACGTGACAGGACGCGAGCATGACCGATGTAATTCCCACGCCCGAGCAGCCGCGCATTCCGGTGGCCGGTGGCGGCACGTTCCCGGTGCGCCGCATCTACTGCGTTGGGCGCAACTTCGCCGACCACGCACGCGAGATGGGCGCCGCCGTTCCAGCGTCCGATGATCGCGGCCGCCCGATGTTCTTCAGCAAGCCCGCCGATGCGATCGTGGTCGGGCATGACGATGTGATCCCCTACCCGCCTGCCACGCACGATCTGCACCACGAAGTGGAGCTGGTGGTGGCGATCGGTCGCGACGCGCCGGCTGGCGAGCTGCCGGTGGACCAGGCCGAGGCGCTGGTGTTCGGCTACGGTGTCGGGCTGGATCTGACCCGCCGCGACCTGCAGGCAGCAGCCAAGGCCAAGGGGCATCCGTGGGATCCGGCCAAGGGCTTCGACCATTCCGCGCCGATCAGCGAACTGGTCCCGGCCGGTGAAGTGGGCGACCTGGCCGCGCTCAATCTGTCGCTGGAAATCAACGGCGAAGTCCGCCAGCAATCGCTGCTGGACCAGATGATCTGGAACGTGCCGGAAATCCTGCACGAACTGTCCAAGCTGTGGGCACTGAAAGCCGGCGACCTGGTCTTCATGGGCACCCCCGCCGGGGTGGCGGCCTTGAAGCCGGGGGATCGTTTCAGCGCGCGGCTGGAAAACGTGGCCGAGCGCCATGGCATCATCTCCGAATGACACCCCCGGCATTACGCTGGCATATCTGTTGATTTCCCCCACGAGGAGAGCCTGATGGGCGTACTGACTGAGTTCAAGGAATTTGCCATGCGTGGCAACGTCATCGACCTGGCGGTCGGTGTCGTGATTGGTGCCGCGTTCGGCAAGATCGTCACTGCGTTGGTCGACAAGATCATCATGCCGCCGCTCGGCTGGATGATTGGGCGCGTGGATTTCTCGGAACTGGCCTGGACCTTGGCACCTGCGCGCGTGGATCCAACCGGCAAGGAAATTCCGTCCGTGGTGATCGGCTACGGCGATTTCCTCAACACCGTGGTGCAGTTCGTCATCGTGGCGTTTGCCATCTTCATGGTGGTGAAGTTCATCAACCGCCTGGCGCGCAAGAAGCAGGCCGAGCCCGCTGCGCCGCCGGCGCCGAGCGAAGAAGTGCTGCTGCTGCGCGAGATCCGCGACAACCTCAAGCAGTAAAGGCCGCAGCAGGCGCCCGTAGTGCCGGCCGCTGGCCGGCTCCTGGCAATGCCGGATGAGTGCGGAGCCTGCCAGCGGCCGGCACTACCGGGCATCGGGTTCCGCCGTGGCAGATGCGCATTCAAAAACCCCGCCCCGGCGGGGTTTTCGCGTATGGAAAACAGCGTCCGCGCAACCATGACCTCCCGCCCATGTGCGGGCCCGGCAGGCTGCTAAGCTCGGACGCTTCTGTCCTGCTTTCCGGAGCTGTCCATGCGTCGCCGCGTCCTTGCCATCGCATCCTCCCTCGCACTGTTGGCCGCCCCGGCGTTCGCGGCGACCGGCCCCACCACGCTGGCACCCAAGTCGCTGGCCACCGCGGCCGAACTGCGCGAGCAGGCCCTCAAGGACGACACCGGCTGGAAGGTGGTCGAGTCGCTCACCACCGAGATCGGCCCGCGCATCGCCGGTGGCGAAGCCGATGCCCGCGCCGTGGCCTGGGCCGTGGCCAAGTTCAAGGCACTGGGCTTCGACAAGGTCTGGACCGAGCCGGTGACCTTCCCCAAGTGGGAGCGCCGCAGTGAACACGCCCAGGTGATCGGCAAGCACGCCCAGCCGCTGACCATCACCGCGCTGGGCGGCAGCCCGGGCGGCACGGTCGAGGCCGAGGTGGTGCGCTTTGCCGACCTGGCCGCGCTGCAGGCCGCGCCGGACGGTTCCTTGAAGGGCAAGATCGCCTTCGTCGACTACCAGATGACCGCCTACCGCGACGGCCGTGACTACGGCAACGGTGGCGCCGTGCGCAGCAAGGGCCCGTCCGAGGCGATCCGCAAGGGTGCGGTGGGCTTTGTGATGCGCTCGGCCGGTACCGATTCGCACCGCGTGCCGCATACCGGCATCACCCGTTTCGATGACGGCCTGACGCCGGTACCGGCCGCCGCCTTGTCGGTACCCGATGCCAACCAGCTCGCCCGCCTGGTCGCGCTCGGCAGCACCACGCTGAAGCTGAGCCTGGATTGCGGGTGGGACGGCAAGGCCACCTCGTACAACGTCATCGGCGAAATCACCGGGCGCAGCCTGCCCAAGGAAGTCGTGGTCATCGGCGGCCACCTCGATTCCTGGGACCTGGGCACCGGTGCCGTGGACGATGGCGCCGGCGTGGGTATCACCATGGCCGCGGGCCACCTGATCGGCCAGCTCAAGCAGGCCCCGAAGCGCACCATCCGCGTGGTGGCGTTCGCCAACGAGGAACAGGGTCTGTACGGCGGCAAGGCGTATGCCGAGGCCCATGCCAAGGACGTGGTGCTGCACCAGTTGGCCGCCGAGAGCGACTTCGGCGCCGGCCGCATCTACGCCTTCAACACCGGCTCGCCGAACCCGCAGGGCTCGCGCGATGCCACCCGCCAGATTGCCGAGGTGCTCAAGCCACTCGGCATCGAGTACGCCGCCGACAAGGGCGGCCCCGGCCCGGACGTGGGCCCGCTGGCCGCCAAGGGCGGCGCCTGGGCGTGGTTGGCGCAGGACGGCAGCGACTACTTCCACCTGCATCACACCGCCGACGACACCCTGGACAAGATCGACCCGGCCGCGCTGGCACAGAACGTGGCCGCCTACACCGTGTTTGCCTACCTGGCCGCCGAGGCCGACGGCAGCTTCGGCAGCGAAGCCAAGCCGACCACGCCGCCCAACGAATGACAGCCCGCAGGGACCGTGGCGCCTGGCCACGGTCCCTGCCCTGCTCATTTGCGGCCGCGCGCGGCGATCTCGTTCCACAACTCGGCCCGGGCCACGCCGGCCACCTGCGGGTTGAACACCGGATCGATGCCGGCACGCCGGCTCTTCTCATAGTCGCGCAACGCGGCCAGGGCCGGCTTCTGCAACAACAGCAGCGCGATGATGTTCAACCAGCTCATCAGGCCGACGCCGATGTCGCCCAACGACCACGCCACCGTTGCGGTATTGACCGCCGACCACGTCGCCACGCCCAGGAATGCCAGCTGGAACAGCCGCAGCACCCACGGACGATGCTGGTTGCGGCACAGGTACACCACGTTGGTTTCGGCGTTGTAGTACAGCGCCAGGATGGTGCTGAAGGCGAACGGCAGGATCGCCAACGCGATGAAGGCCGTGCCGAACCCCGGCAACGCCGACTCCACCGCGTGCTGCACGAAGTGCGGTCCGGCGGCCAGCCCCGGTACGTTCGCCACCAGCATGCCGGCATGGCTTGCCGCTGCCGGGTCGTACACGTTGTAGGCGCCGGTCGACAACACCAGGAACGCGGTGGCGCTGCACACCACCAGCGTGTCGATGTAGACCGAGAACGCCTGTACCAGCCCCTGCTTGACCGGGTGCGAGACCTCGGCGGCTGCAGCCGGATGCGCGCCGCTGCCCATGCCGGCCTCGTTGGACATCACCCCACGGCGCACGCCCCACTGGATGGCGGTGCCGATCATCGCGCCAAAGGCGGCATCGGTACCGAACGCGCTGTCGACGATCAGCCGCGCCATGCCCGGCAGCGCATCCACGTTGAGCGCCATCACCACTGCGGCCACCAGCAGGTAGCCGACCGCCATCACCGGCACCACCACCTGCGCCACGTTGGCGATGCGGCGCACGCCGCCGAAGATCACCAGCCCCACCACGACCACCATGCCGGCCGCCGATGCACTGGCGGGAATGCCCCAGGCGCCATCGAGCGCGCTGGCGATCGCGTTGGACTGGGTGCCCGGCAGGAACAGCCCGCAGCCGATCACCGCACTCCACGCGAAGGCCACGGCATACCAGCGCTGGCCCAGCGCGCGTTCGATGTAGTACGCCGGGCCACCGCGGTACTGGCCGTTGGCGTCGCGCTCCTTGTAGATCTGCGCCAACGTTGATTCGATGAAGGCGCTGCTGGCGCCCAGGAAGGCCACGCACCACATCCAGAAGATCGCACCGGGACCGCCGTAGGCAATGGCCATCGCGACACCGGCGATGTTGCCGACGCCGACGCGGCTGGACAGCGACAGGCTCAGTGCCTGGAACGAGGACACCCCGGAGGCCGAGCTGCTGGAACTGAACAACAGGCGCAGCATGTCTGGCAATGCACGCAGTTGGATGAAGCGGGTGCGCACGCTGAAGTACAGGCCGGCCAGCAGGCACAGCCCGACCAGCGCCGGGCTCCAGACCAGGTCGAGCAGGCGGGCAACGATGGATTCGACAGTCATGGGCGGCTCCCGATGGCGGTGCGGAGGATCGAAGGCGCGCGCATCAGAAGAACATCCCGAGCGCGATCTGCGGGCTGACGAACGCGCCGCTGTTGCGGCCGCCCACGCTGAACTCGACGCCGGCGATCAGCCCCAGCGACGGACTGAAGTGGTACTCGATGGCCGGCGCCACGCTGACACTGCTGCTCGAAGGCCGGCGCTGGTTGATGCTCCGCAGGCCCTCGCTGCCCGGGGCATAGCCGGTGATGTGCTGGTCGCTTTCGCGGCTGGCGGTGACGTCCAGCGCGGCCACCCAGCGCGCGTTGACGCTGTATTCGGCCCCCAACGAGAGACCCAGCAGCGAGCCGCGCGCGATGCTGCCGCGGAAGCCGGGATCGGTGCCGTACACGCTGCTGTCGTGCAGCGCCACGCGGGCCGGTGCCGGACTGGCGCTGAGCTGGCCACGCCACCGCAGCGGGCGGTCGTTGGGCATCCACAGCACCTGCTGCACGCCGAGTGCGAAGGTGGTGCGCTGCACGCCATCGCCCTGGGCATTGAGTGGATTGCCACCGATGCGGTCGTAGCTGCCGGTGGCAAAGCGCTGCAGCAGCGCCACCGAGATGGCCGGGCGCGTGCCGTCGGCGCTGGGGGCCTGCAGCAGGTACTGCAGCCGCGCGGTGGTGTCGCCGGCACGCACTGCGCCGCTGCGCGCGCCAGCCGCGTCGGCACGTGCCGCGCTGAGATTGACCTGCGCGGTGACGCGCTCGCCCATGCCGTAGGCGATGGGCACGACGGTGAGCCACGCGCCGCTGTCGCTGCTGCGCTGGCGGCGGCCGTTGGCGTCGTAACCGGCATCGCTGTCCACGCGGACCAGGTAGGGCTCGATGTACCAGTGGCCGCGCGGCACTCCGGCCGGGTTGGCGGTGACCAGGGGGCCGGTGAAATTCACCCCGTCAAGGCTGCGTGCCTGCGCAGCGGCGTGCGGGGCGAAAAGCCCCAGGGAAAAAGCCGCCAGCGCTAGCGCGGCGACACGATGAAACGACAACGCGGACAAGGTCATGCCAAGGCTCCCGTGAGACTGGAAAGAAGACGGTGCGCAAGCACACCGCTGCGCCAATCTGCACAGCGCGTTGGGCAGCAACAATGTGCAGAACCCTTGTTTTTGCCGATCTGTGCGGGGCCGCACGCACGCCGTTTCGCATCACATGCGATGGTGGTGTTCTGCGTTCTTGGCCGGTGATCGCAACGGTCGTGTTCATTGCGTGGAGCAATGACGGGAACGTGGAGATGGGGTGTTCATGGGGTACGTGCAGCCACCCATGGGGTGGCTCTACCCGGGATCGTGTGCAGGCGATGGCGCATAAAAAAGCCCGGTCGAAAAACGACCGGGCTACCGGGACTCGTCACACCCCACGCGGTGAGCGTCACAGACTTGCTGCGATCCGGACAACGGCGCCGCGCTGGGTGGGTGTCTCTCCTCACCTACCCAGCACAGTACCGCCGAGCACTGTGACGCAGCTCAAGGCCAGCGCACTATGCGAAAAATCCGAATCGGCTGTAGTCATAACGCTATCGGTGACACCGATCACACCGCGTTGGGCAAGCGCGCACGCGCGCTACCCGAAAACCGCGTCCTGCTCAGCGTGCCTGGCGTCCGTACCAGTGCGCCAACAGCACCGCTGTCGCCGATGCCACGTTGAGGCTTTCCACTGCGCCGGTGCCCGGAATGGACACCTGCGCGTCGCAGTCCTGCGCCAGCTCACGGTCCATGCCTTCGCCTTCGGCACCCATCACGTAGACCAGCCGCGCCGGCACGTCGCTGGCGAAGAGGTTGTCGCCGCCGTCCACCAGCGTCGCGGCCAAGCCGAAGCCGGCGTCGCGCAGCTGCTGCATCGCCTCCGGCAGCGCGGGCAGGCGCACCAGCGGCACCGATTCGGCGCCGCCTTCGGCCACGCGCGCGGCCGCACCGGACAACGCCAGCGTGGACCCCGGTGGCAGCAGCAGGCCGGCCACGCCGAAATGCGCCGCCGAGCGCAGGATCGCGCCAAAATTGTGCGGATTGCCCACGCCATCCAGCCACAGTGCCAGCGCCGGCGTACCGGCCGGCAGCGTGCCCAGCCACTCGCCCAGCTCCAGCATCGGCGCACGCAGCACGTCGGCCACCACGCCTTCATGGTGGGTGGTAGCGGCCAGCTTGTTGAGGTCGCCCTCTTCCACCACGCGGTAGCCCACCCGGTTGGACACGCACCACTTCAGCATCGGCTGCAGGCGCGGGATCAGCGATTCGGCCAGGTACAGCTTGCGCAGCGCCTGCGGGCGCTTGTCGAACAGGGCCTGCACGGCGTTCCAGCCGTACAGGCGCAGCTCGTCGTTGCCCCGCCCCGGCGGTGGCGGCGTGCCGCTCTCGCGCGGGGGCAGCGGGGTGGCCCGCGGCGGCCGCGAAGACGGGCGGCGGGCATTCTTCCAGGGATCATTCACTACGGGACAACTCCAGCTTGCGTTGACGCCAGAAATCGGCGTTCTTGATGCCCAATGCATCGGGGTCGAAGGTCGGATCCAGGCCGAGCTTCTTCTGTCGTTCGTAATCGCGCAGCGCCAGCATCGCCGGCTTCTGCACGATCAGGATGGCGATGATGTTCAACCAGGCCATCAGGCCCACGCCGATGTCGCCCAGCGCCCACGCCAGGGTGGCGTTGTGGAACGCACCGAACACCACCATGCCGATGATGCCCAGGCGCAGCACCAGCACGGTGAGCGGGCGCTTGCGGTTCTGGTTGATGTAGCTGAGGTTGGTTTCGGCCATGTAGTAATAGGCCATGATCGTGGTGAAGGCGAAGAAGAAGATCGCCACCGACACGAACGAGGCGCCCCAGCCCGGCAACACCGCTTCCACGCCGGCCTGCGCGTAGCCCGCACCTTCCGGGATACCGGCCAGGCCCTGGAAGATCGGGGCGGCACCTTCCACCGGCGAGTACACGTTGTAGGTGCCGCTGGCCAGGATCAGGAAGGCGGTGGCGGTGCACACCATCATGGTGTCGAAGTAGATCGCGAAGGCCTGCACGTAGCCCTGCTTGGCCGGGTGCGAGACCTCCGAGGCGGCGGCGGCGTGCGGGCCCGAGCCCTGGCCGGCTTCATTGGCATAGATGCCGCGCTTGATGCCCCACTCCACCGCCAGGCCCATCATCGCGCCGAACGCGGCGTGGGTGCCGAAGGCGCTGTCGAAGATGATGCCGAACATTTCCGGCACGCGGTCGTAGTTGATGATCATGATGACGATGGCCATCAGGATGAACGCGGCGGCCATGAACGGCACCACCACTTCGGCGAAGTTGGCGATGCGCTTGACCCCGCCGAAGATGACCACGCCGAGCAGCAGCGCCACCACGACGCCGATGCCCAGCTTGAGCGCCTGGACCGATTCCATGCCCAGCACCTGGCCATCCAGCGGGCCGCACAGCGCGCCGCCACGGCAGGCGTTGATGATGCTGTCGGCGATGGCATTGGCCTGCACGCCCGGCATCAGGAAGCCGGCGGCGATGATGGTGGCCACGGCGAAGGCCAGGGCGTACCACTTCATGCCCATGGCTTTTTCGATGTAGTAGGCCGGGCCGCCACGGTAGCGGCCTTCGGCGTCCTTGGTCTTGTAGATCTGGGCCAGGGTGCATTCCACGTACGAGGTGGAGGCGCCGACGAAGCCCATGACCCACATCCAGAAGATCGCACCGGGACCGCCGAAGGCGATGGCGGTGGCCACGCCGGCGATGTTGCCGATGCCCATGCGGCCGGCCATCGACATGGCCAGGGCCTGGAAGGAGGACACGCCCGCGTCGGACTTCTCGCCCTGGACGGTAAGGCGACACATCTCGAAGAAGCCGCGGATCTGCATGAACCGGGTGCGGATGCTGAAGAACAGGCCGGCACCCAGGCACACGGCGATCAGCGCCTTGCTCCAGATGATGCTGTTGATGAAATGTACGGTTGCTTCCACGCGCTCTCTCCAGTCGGCGGAAAAAAAGGACGTCCCGTCGGCTGGAGGGGACCGCGTCGATTCTCCACCATCAGGGCCGCCACGGGTAGCGCCGGGTGCGTGGGGGCAGAGCAGCCGGGCAGAGCCCGGCTCTACGCGGCTGCCCCGTCACTATCCAGCCGGGTGTGTGGGGGCCGGCGGCGAGGGGGATGAACGCGTTGCCATGCGGCGGGGGAACGACACGCCGCGCCCCGGCAACGACACGCCAGCGCCGTAGAGCCGGGCTCTACGGCCGCGATCCTTTCATTGGCCCCGGCGCGCGGCAACGCATTCAGCATCGCCGCCCCACCGGACCCCGGTCAGGCGTGCCCGCCCACCGACGGGGTCTCCGCCTCCTGCTTCTCCAGCTCACGGGCCACCGCTTCGGGCGAACGCGTGTACGGGGCCAGCAGCGAATAGAACGCCGGCACCACGAACAGGGACAGGAAGGTGGACACGGTGACGCCGAAGATCACCACGATGCCGATGGTGCCGCGGCTGGCCGAGCCCGGGCCGCCGGCAACCACCAGCGGGATCGCGCCGACCACCGTGGCAATGGAGGTCATCAGGATCGGGCGCAGGCGCACCATCGACGACTCGACGATGGCCCGGTGCACGTCGCGGCCTTCGTCGCGCAGCTGGTTGGCGAACTCCACGATCAGGATGCCGTTCTTGGCCGCCAGCCCGACCAGCATCACGATGCCGATCTGGCTGAACAGGTTGATGCTGCCGCCACTGACATACAGGCCCAGCAGCGCGCCGAGCACGCCCAGCGGCACGGTCAGCATGATCACCAGCGGGTGGATGAAGCTCTCGAACTGCGCGGCCAGCACCAGGTACACCACCAGCAATGCCATGGCGAAGGTCAGCAGCACGGCGCTACCGGCGTTCTGGTATTCGCGCGATTCGCCCTTCCAGTCCAGCTGCGCGTGCTGCGGCAGTTCATCGCGGGCGGTCTGCTGGGCCCACGCGATCGCCTCGCCCAGCGGGTAGCCCGGGGCCAGCCCGGCGGTGATGGTGATCGAGCGCAGCCGGTTGAAGCGGTTGAGGTTGCCCGCCTCGGCCACTTCGCTGAGCGTGACCAGGTTGGACAACGGCACCAGTTCGCCGCCACTGGCGCGCACGCGGATGGCGGCCAGGTCGGCCGGGGTGGCGCGGCCATCGCGGCCGGCCTGCACCAGCACGTCGTATTCCTCGCCGTTGTCGACGAAGGTGGTGACCCGGCGCGAGCCCATCATGGTTTCCAGCGCGCTGCCGATCGCGGTGACCGACACGCCCAGGTCGGCGGCGCGCTGGCGGTCGATGTTGACCCGCATCTGCGGCCGGGTTTCCTTGTAGTCCGAATCCGGGCCGACCAGGCCCGGGTTGTCGGCCATGCGCGCCAGCATGCGATCGCGCCACTGCGCGATTTCGGCGTACTCCGGCCCGCCCAGCACGATCTGGAACGGCTGGCCCTGGCTGCGCACCAGGCCGCCACCGACCTGGGTACGCACACGCACGCCGCGGATGCCGTCCAGGTGCTTCTGGAGGTCGGCGGCCACGTCCGGCGTGCCCACGTCGCGCTGCTTCCACGGCTGCAGGAACACGCTGATGCGGCCGGTATGCATTTCTTCGCTGGCACCGAAGCCGCCGGGCACGCGCGGGTTGGCACGCACGATCGGCTTGTCGTCGCCGACGAACCCGGCCACCACCTTCTCCACTTCCTGCACCTGGCCCACGGTGTAGTCGTAGCCGGCACCTTCCGGGCCATCGATCATGATCTGGAACGAACCGCGGTCCTCGGCCGGCGCCAGTTCGGACGGCAGCACCTTGAGCAGCAGCGCGCTCGCCAGCAGCGACAGCACCATCACCACTACGTATATCCAGGTACTCCCGACGTGCGCGTCGAGCACCCGCCCGTAGGCCGCCGAGACGCGGTCCAGGTTGCGGTTGATCACGCCGTGCAGACCGCGCGGCGGCTGTCCGGTATGCGGCTTGAGCAGCTTGGAGGCCATCATCGGGGTCAGCGTGAGCGACACGAACGCCGACAGCGCCACGGCGGCGGCCAGGGCCACGGCCAACTCGCGGAACAGGCGGCCGGTATTGCCTTCCAGGAAGCCCACCGGCAGGAACACCGCCACCAGTACGGCGGTGGTGGCGATCACCGCGAAGGCCACCTGCGCGGTACCGCGCTTGGAGGCCACCAGCGGCGGTTCGCCCAGGTCGATGCGGCGCTGCACGTTCTCCACCACCACGATGGCGTCATCGACCACCAGGCCGATACACAGCACCAGTGCCAGCAGGGTCAGCAGGTTGATGGAGAAACCAAACGCGTACAGCGCGATGAACGCGGCCACCAGGCACACCGGCACGGTGACTGCGGGAATCAGCGCGGCGCGGAAACTGCCGAGGAACAGCCAGATCACCGCCAGCACCAGCAGCATGGCTTCCACCAGCGTGGCGTAGACGCGGTCCACGGCCGCTTCAATGAAGGTGGTGTTGTCGAAGGCGACGAAGATGTGGGTGCCTTCGGGCAGGGTCTGCCCGACCCGCTCGGCTTCGGCACGCGCGGTGCGGGCCACGTCCAGCGAGTTGGCGGTGGAGGTCTTGACGATGCCCAGGCCGATGCCCGGTTCGCCATTGCTGCGGTAGTACGCGCGTCGTTCGGAGGAGGCCAGCTCGATCTTGGCTACATCGCCCATGCGCACCACGTAGCCATCGGCGCCCTTGCCGAGCGGAATGGTGGCGAAGTCTTCCGGCTTCACGTAGTTGCGCTCCACGCGCAGGGTGAAGTCGCGGTCGGCCGATTCGATGCGGCCCGCCGGCAGCTCGACATTCTCGTTGCGCAGCGCGGTTTCCACATCGCCCACGGTGAGGCCACGCGCGGCGAGCTGGTCGCGGTCCAGCCAGATGCGCATGGCATAGCGCTGGCGCCCGCCGATGCGGACCTGGGCCACGCCATCCAGGCTGGAGAAGCGGTCGACCACGTAGCGGTCGGCGTAGTCGCTCAGCTCCAGCGTGTCCATGCTGGAGGAGGTCATGTTGAACCAGATGATCGGGTCGGCGTCGCTCTCGACCTTGGCGATTTCCGGCGGCCGCGCTTCTTCGGGCATGCGGTCGGCGACGCGGCTGACCGCATCGCGCACGTCGTTGGCCGCCGCTTCGATATCGCGGTTGGAGGTGAATTCGATACTGACCTGGGCGCGGCCGTTGGAGCTGCGCGCGTTGATGGTGTCGATGCCTTCGATGCCGGCCAGCGCATCTTCGAGCACCTGGGTAATGCGGCTTTCGATGACCGCGGCCGAGGCGCCGGTGTAATCCACCGAGACCGAGACGATCGGCGGGTCGATCGCGGGCAGCTCGCGCAGGGTGAGGCGGGTGAAGGACATGACGCCCAGCACGACCAGCAGCAGGCTCATCACCACGGCGAAGACCGGGCGCTGGATGGAAATGTTGGAGAGTTTCATCCGGCCGGGTCCGCGGGCTTGGCGGCGGGCACGGCGGACGCCGCCGGCGCCGGGCGGTCATCGACCTTCAGGCCCGGGCGCAGCTTGCCGGTACCGTCGACCACGATGCGGTCGCCGGCCTTCAGCCCGCTGCGGATTTCGACCACGCCCGCACGGCGCGCGCCGCTGGTGATGTCGAGGCGTTCAACGCTGTGGTCGGCCTTGACCCGGTACACGAACGAGTCGCGGCCCACCTGGACCACGGCGATTTCCGGGATCACCAGGGCCTGGCGCTCCGGACGGAACATGCGGATATCCAGCAGCATGCCCGGGCGCAGGGCGTGGTCGGCATTGATGAAGTCGGCGCGCACGGTGACCGCGCGGGTGCCCGGGTCGACCCGGGTGTCGATGGTAGCCACCACGCCTTCGAAGCTGCGGCCGGGATAGGCAACACTGGTGGCAGTGACCTTGTCGCCGTTGCCGAGGCTGGCAAGTTCGGCTTCCGGCACCTGGAAATCGACGTGCATGCGTTCGATGTCGTCCAGGGTGGCGATGCTTGTGCTGGGGGTGACCAGCGAACCCGCGCTGACCTGGCGAATGCCGAGCACACCGGCGAACGGCGCGCGCACGCGACGGTCGCCGATGTCCGACTGCATTTCGCGCACGCGCGCCTCGGCGGCATCGCGGATGGCACGCTGGGTGTCCAGGGTGGCGCTGGCCACCAGCTGCTGGGCCGCCAGTTCGCGCTGCCGCTTGTACAGCTGGTCGGCCTCGGCAAAGGTGGCTTGCGCCTGCAGCAGGGCCGCTTCCTGGGCCTGACCGCGCAGGGTGACCAACGGGGTGCCGGCGCTGACCTGCTGGCCGCTCTCGAAGTGGACGGTTTCGATGATCTCGCTGACCTTGGCGGTGATGGTCACCGACTCACGGGCCTTGGCGGTGCCCAGCGCCTGCAGCGTGTCGTTCCATGCGGAGGTCTGCACCACCTGGGTAGTGACCGGTACGGCGTCTGCCGCCCGGCGCGCGGTGTCGTCCTTGCTGCTGCACCCGGCCAGCAGGGCCAGGGTGAGGCCAGCGGCGATGCGCGCGGTGATGCGTCCCAACATTTGAAAAAATCCCGTTAAACCCACGATCGCCGAGTGTACGGGTCGGGGCTGGCCGGGCATATGTGCCAAGCGTTTACCGGCGCCCGGTGGCAGCCGAAACGCCTTTCGTGCTGGCCTGTTCGGGTGTGTAACGGCGTGTATCGGCGCGTGTCGGATGGCGTCAATAGCCGGGGGCATCGCGTAGAGCCGGGCTCTGCCCGGCTGCGGGTCCGTGTCGGACGGTGACGCCTTCAGCCGGGCAGAGCCCGGCTCTACGTGGCTGCGGGTCCGTGTCGGGCGGTGACGCCTTTAGCCGGGCAGAGCCCGGCTCTACGTGGCTGCGGGTCCATGTCGGGCGGTGACGCCTTCAGCCGGGCAGAGCCCGGCTCTACGTGGGGGTGGGCATGCAGCCGGGCAACGCCCGGCGCTACGTCTTCAATACCGGTAGTTCACCTTCATCCACGCCGTCCTGCCCGGTTCGTTGATCCGCACCGGGTCGGCGGGGAAGCCGAAGTCGGCGCTGCCGGCCAGGTTCAGGTGTTCGCTGTAGGCGCGGTCGAACACGTTGTCGATGCCGGCACTGAGCAGCAGCGCATCGTTGATGCGGTAGCTGGCATTGAGCGCCAGGGTGGCAAAGCCGGCACTCGGGCCCAGGTCACGGGCCACCACGTTGCCCTGGCCGTCGGCAACGCGGTGCTGGTGCGCCACCGCCCGGGCCAGCGCGCCGATGCTCCAGCGGTCGGCTTCCCAGGTGGCGCTCACACGCGCTTCCAGCGGCGGCATCTGCGGCAACGGGGCGCCATCGCTGCGGTTTTCCCCCCAGGCATAGGCCAGGCTTCCGCCCAGTTTCCAGTGCGCACCGAGCGTGATGTCGGCCCCGGCTTCAGCCCCGGCGATGCGGGCATCCACGTTGTTGGCCTGGGTCATGCTGCCCATCATGCCGCCGTCCCTATAGGTAAACAGGATGTAGTCCTGCAGGCGGCCGGCATACGCCGATACCCACGCGTTGAGGCGCGCGCTGCGGTACTGCAGGCCCAGGTCCAGCTGGGTGGTCTGCTCCGGCTGGATGCCAGCAAACGCGTTCGCCGCGCCCATCGGCCCCCTATCTGGCGAGAACAGTTCCCAGTAGTCGGGCATGCGTTCGCTGTGGCCGATGCCGGCGTACCAGGTCAGCGACGGCGCCAGGTCACGCTCCAGGCGCAGGAAGCCGCTGCCGAGGTGCTCGCGGCGCTGCTGGCCGGCGGTGGGGTTGGGCATGGCCATCATGCCGCTGGTACGACGTTCGTCGGTGACCTCGGCGCGGTCGATGCGCAGGCCGCCCACCCAGCGCTGGGCGGTGCCTTCGCCCAAGGTGATTTCACTGAAGGCACCGAGGCTCTCGAAGCGGGCATCGGTGCGCCAGGGCTGCTGTTGATAGGTGTTGCGGCCCATGCCGCTGCGGTCGCGGTGCCGGCTGTCCTGCGCGTCCACGCCGGCGACCACCGCGATGTCCTGCCAGCGCCATTCCGAGGCGATGCGCCCGCCCGTGGTACGCCGGTCGACATTGGCGGCCATCGGCATCGGCATGCTGCTGTCCGGGTTCGGCGTGCGCAGCGTGTAGTTGTCCATGACGTGGTCGGCGTCGTTGTAATACACGTTGGCCAGCAGCTTGTCCCAGGCACCGGGCAGGTTGTCCTTCTCGAAGCGGGCGGCATAGCTGGTGCGCTTGAACGCGGCCCCGTCCATGCCACGCCCGGCATAGCGTGCGACGGCGTCACCGGTGCCGGCCGACAGCTCCAGCACGGTGTCGGCATCGGGCGTCCAGCCGACGGCCACGTCGCTGTTCCACTTGCGCCACTTCGACGGCACCACGTCGCCATTGCCGTCCTTGTAATCGTCGGCCTCAGAGCGGTTGCCGTTGACGCGCACGTAGCCCTGCGACGCACCGGCCGTCAGGTCCAGCACTTGATCATTGCGGTTGCGCGAGCCCACCAGCGCGCTGGCGTTGATGTCCACGCCCGGTGCGTCGAAACGCGGAGTGTCGCGCTCGAAACGCACCGTACCGGCCGACGCGCCGGCGCCCCAGCGCACGCTTTGCGGTCCCTTGATGATGGTCAGCCGGTCGAAGGTTTCCGGCGCGATGTAGGACAGCGGATTGTCCATGCGCGAGGGGCACGCACCGATCAGGTTGCCCTCGTTGCTGACGATGTTCAGGCGTGACCCGAACATGCCACGCAGCACCGGATCGCCGTTGGTGCCGCCGTTGCGGATCGCCGAAAAGCCCGGCACGGTCTTGAGGTAGTCGGCGCCATCGCTGGCCGGCACCGGTTGGCGCGGCAGGCGCGGGTCGGTGACCCAATGCAGTGGCGAGGACGGGGCGGTGGCGGTCACCACCAGCGTGTCCAGGGTCTGCGCGGGCTCACGCTCGGCGGCGTGCAGCGGCAGCATGGCCAGGGCGAGCGACAGGGAAACAGACAGGCGCGTCATTGCGCCCGCACTGCGGGAAGCGAGATTCATGTGGAACTCCAGAAAACGCACAGGCGCGCGCCGCCATCACGGCGTCACGCAGCAGGAAAGGGCATCGGCGGTTTCAGGCGTTCAGCGGCGGGCCGCGTGCGGCATGCGCGGGCCAACGCAGGCTGCGCGGCGTGGCGACGGCGCGCAGCACCGTCGGGGCAATCACCGGCAGTGCCGGCAGCAACAGGATCAGCACCGCCAGCCACGGCATCAGCCGCGAGGCCATCATGCAGTACTCGCACGCCTCGCCATGGCCGGCGTGTTCGTCCAGCGGTGGCGCAGGTGCACTCGGCGACGGGGCGGCGGCGTGCGTGTCCATGCCCTGCATCGGCATGTCCTGCATCGGCATCGCGTGGTGCTGGTGCGAGGCCGGCATGCCGTGCCCGGCGTGCGGGTCGGCGGGAGCATCGGCAACCGGCATGGCATGGGCCATGCCCGAGGGCATCAGCATCAACGGCGCATCGGCATGCGCCTGTTGCCAGCGGCTGACAAGCGGCGCCAGCGCCATCAGCAGCGTGGCCACGAAGGCGAGCTGCAGCAGGACGGCATACGGGCGACGGCGGACATTCACCCGGTCATGGTAGCGCCCGACCATGGCTCGGGCGGCCCGACGCCCTGCGACCAACCGTCGCAGCGAATGCGGGCGGCATGCGCGCTGTCGGAGGCAATGTATCGACCAACGGTCGGCACCTGCCGGGCCGTGGGTGCGATGTGTGGTCCCAACCGGGTGCGATGTGCCGCACGTGTCCGGTGGTCTGTGCCACCCGCGTCCCGCGTCCCGTGCAGCGGTAGCGCCCGACCGTTGGTCGGGCACCCCGTCAGACGGTGATGGTCTGCGTCAGCGATTCCCAAGTGGGCGGCAGCGGCCAGTTGGCCTCCTGGTTGCCGTCGATGACGCGACGCAGGTCGCGGGTGTCGATCTGCGGGGCCAGCACGTGCACCAGCTCCAGCGCGTAGTCGCGCAGCACGCGGTCACGCGGCAGCACCGCCCAGGCGATGCACTCGTCGATCGGGGCCGGGGCCGGCCACGCGCGCAGGTCTTCATCACTGGCGTTGACCGCCATCTCCGCCAGCAGGCCAACGCCCAGGCCGGTGCGCACGTAGGTCTTGATCAGATCCGCATCCAGCGCGGTCAGCGCGATGTCCGGGGTCAGCCCGGCACTGGCGAAGGCACGCTGCAACGAGGAGCTGCCGCGGGTGGAGGATTCATAGCTGATCAACGGCTGGGTGGACAGCGCCTGCAGGTCCGGCGCCGCGCCGGGGCGGTCCAGTACATGCCCGCGCGGCACCAGCACCAGCCGCCGCCAGCGGTACAGCGGAATGGCGATACCGGCGCTGGGTTCGGCGCCAGCCGTGGAAATGATCGCAATGTCCGCATCGCCCTGGCTGAGCAGGTCCAGCGCATCGCTTTCAGCGGCCTGCTGCAGGTGCACGCTGACCTGCGGGTAGGCTTGCTTGATCTTCGCCACCGCCGGCGGCAGCACGAAGCGCGCCTGGGTATGGGTGGTGGTGAGGACCAGCTGGCCCTGGCTTTCACGGCGCTGGTTGGCCGCGTAGGTGCGGATGTTGTTGGCTTCGCCCAGCACGGCGCGTGCGCGGCCGATCACTTCCACGCCGGCCGGCGTGACCGCTTCCAGGCTGCGCCCCTTGCGCACGAACAACAGGAAGCCCAGCTCGTCTTCCAGCTGCTTGAGCTGCTTGGACAAGCCAGGCTGGGTGGCATGCACCCGCGACGCGGCGAGCGTGATGTTGAGCTCGGCGTCGGCGATGGCCACCAGATAACGGAGTTGGGTCAGCGTCATGGGCGTGTGGCACGGCAGGCGAAGGGAGGGCAATCCGACTGTAGGGCAATTGCCGTCACCAGCTTATAACCAAATGTTGTTTAAGAAGGGTATCAGGTCATTTCCCGGGGGCATATGCCGGGGCTACGGTCTGCCGGAGCATCCCCGCCCTGCCCTCCCCCTGCCGCGCCGGGCGCGGTGAACGGACTTCCCTGGAGCATTCCCATGGCCCTGTACAACTCGATCCTGGACACCATCGGCAACACCCCGGTGGTCCGCCTGAACCGCATCGCCCCCGACCACGTCACCGTCTACGCCAAGGTCGAGTCATTCAATCCCGGCGGTTCGGTGAAGGACCGGCTTGCGCTGGCGATCATCCTGGACGCCGAAGCGCGCGGCGTGCTCAAGCCCGGCGACACCATCGTCGAAGCCACCTCCGGCAATACCGGCGTGGCGCTGGCGATGGTGGCGGCCGCGCGCGGCTACAAGTTCGTGGCCACCATGGTGGAGACCTTCTCCATCGAGCGCCGCAAGCTGATGCGCGCCTACGGGGCCAAGGTGATCCTGACCCCGGCGGCCGAGCGCGGCTCGGGCATGGTCCGCCGCGCCAAGGAACTTGCCGACGAGCACGGCTGGTTCCTGGCCAGCCAGTTCGCCAACCCGGCCAACCCGGCCTACCACCGCAACACCACCGCGCCGGAAATCCTGCGCGACTTCGCCGGCAAGCGCCTGGACTACTTCGTGACCGGCTGGGGCACCGGCGGCACCCTGACCGGCGTGGGCGAGGTGCTGAAGGTGGCCCGCCCGGACACCCGCATCATCGCCACCGAACCGTCCGGTGCGGCGCTGCTCAAGGGCGAGGAATGGAAGCCGCACAAGATCCAGGGCTGGACCCCGGACTTCGTGCCGGAGGTGCTCAACCGGGGTGTCTACGACGAACTCCTGACGGTCGACGATGCGCGCGCGATCGAGACCTCGCGCCGGCTGGCCGCCGAGGAAGGCATCTTCGTGGGTATTTCCGCCGGGGCCACGGTGGCCAGCGCGCTGGACATCGCCGACCGGGCCGACAAGGGCAGCGTGATCCTGGCGATGCTGCCCGACACCGGCGAGCGCTACTTCTCGACCCCGCTGTTTGCCGACATCAACGAGGGCTCCGACGACGACTGGCTGGCCGGTCTGCCCTGAGCCCCGCGTTGGTCTGAATAAGCCCGAGACGCCCACCGCCCGGTGGGCGTCTTCGTATTCAGCTATCGCTATTGCCTTCATCTACGGTGAAGGCAATGGACCGCATCGTGTGAACTGCAAGGCGGCGCACATCGGGTCGCGCCGCCTGAGACGATGATGACGCAGCCTAGATCCCCCGCCCGGTAACGTGCGAGGCAGCAGTCACCCGTTGCATGGACCCGGTATCAGTATCAAGGAGCGGCACGCATGAAGATCGAAGTGTGGCAGGGCGACATTACGACCCTGGCGGTGGATGCGATCGTCAATGCGGCCAACGAATCCCTGCTTGGCGGTGGCGGTGTGGACGGCGCGATCCATCGCGCGGCCGGCCCGGCGCTGCTGGCCGAATGCCAGGCCCTGCCCGAGATCCGCCCGGGCATGCGCTGCCCCACCGGCGAGGTGCGTGCCACCGCGGCCTACAACCTGCCGGCCCGCCATGTGATCCATACGGTGGGTCCGGTGTGGCAGGACGGCCAGCGCGACGAACCGGCCCTGCTGGCCAACTGCTACTGGAAGTCGCTGCAGCTGGCTGAAAAGCTGGACCTGCACTCGATTGCGTTCCCGGCCATCAGTTGCGGCGTGTTCGGTTATCCGCTGCATCAGGCGGCGCAGATTGCAGCCACCGAAACCGTGGCCTGGCAGCGCTCGCACCGCGAACCGCGCCGGATCATCCTGGTGGCGTACAACGCGGCCACGTACAAGGCCTACCAGTCGGCGCTTGCCGCACAGGGCCAGCCGATCGAGCCGCCGCCGTCGCCGCTGATGCCGTCGCTGGACCTGGGGCTGCCGCCAGCGGCAGCGCACTGAGGACGCTGCCTGGGGCCGGCCCTGTCAGTAGGGCTGGGTCCGTTGCGGTTGCGGTTGCTTAGGTAGGGTCGCACCCCGGTCGACTGCCGACCCTCAGACATCGTTCGATGTCGGCATGTAAATGAAACGGCGCGGGCTTTTCGCCACCAGCCGTCTTCGGCCGACACACGGCCCACTATCGCGATCACACGACGCACGTGCAGTCGACCGGGGTGCGACCCTACCTCGGACGCTGCGCGCGCTGCCCTTGGGACGCTGCACTCGGCAGGCTCCGCCGCTGTGCGCGCTTGACGGCGACGGAGACCCGTTACCCCTCCGCTGCCCCAGCGGTATAGACCCATTCGTCGAAGAACGGCTGCAGTGAACGACCTGCCGCCTTCTCCATCGCGCGCTGGAAATCGGCGGTAACCACCGAACGCCCGTCGTAGGTGCGGGTGTAATCGCGCAGGCCACGCCAGAACGCGTCCTCCCCCAGTTCACCGCGCAACAGGTGCAGCACATACGCGCCCTTGCGATAGACCACCGCGCGGTCGTCGCCGGTGGGCGCATCCCAGTTGGCATAGACCAGCGCATGGTCGGCGCCTTTGGCGTGCAGCGCCTCCAACCGCGTGCGCCAGCCCTGCACCTGCGCCTGGTAGGCGGCCTCGCCCTGCGCATGCTGCAGGTAGGCGGCGGTCATGAAGTTGGCCATGCCCTCGTTGAGCCAGAAGTGTTCCCAACTGGCGCACGTCACCCGGTTGCCCCACCACTGGTGGGCGGCCTCGTGCGCCATCAGCGCGATGTTGTCCGGATCGTCCAGCACGCCTTGCCCGTAGTCTTCGGACATCAGCGACAGCCCGGCCATTTCCTGGCCGATGGTACTTTTCACCAGTGCCTGCTGGTAACTCTCACCGCGGTAGGGCAGCCCGGCGCGCGCAGCGAAGAAGTCGAGCATGTCGCCGGTGCGGGCAAACAGCGTCTGCAGTTGTGCCGGGGTTCGATCCACCGACAGGAAGCGCAGTGCGATGGCATCGTGCTGGCGGGTGGCTTCCTGATAGCGCCCGGCCGCAAAGCCATACACGTACGCCGGCAGTGCGCTATCGGACGACCACCGGTGTTCAATTCGTCCATCAGCCAGCGTGCGCGGTGGTTTTGCACGACCACTGCCGGCGGCCAGCAGACCGGCTGGTAGTGTGAGCGACAGATGCAGGCGGGCCCGCTCATCCGGCGCATCCACCGACGGCATCCATTGGCTGGTGGAGAACACGCTGTACACCTCGTCGCGCTCGGGGGCGAACTCCAGCCCGAAGCGGGGCGCGCCGGAGTATGCAATGCGAACGTTGCCGAAGGCGCCTGAAGGTATCGGCTCGGCCAGTGTGATCCGAAGGCGGCCGTTGGTCTGCTCGAACTGCAGCGCACGCCCGCCCTGGGTGACCGAAGCTATGTCCAGCTCGCCGGCATCCAGGGTCAATGTCTGCACGCGCTGGACCGCGTCGAACCACACCGTCACTTTTCCCTGCAGGCGCTTTTGCTGAATGTCCGGCTCAAGCGCGACTTCGTAGCTGATGACATCAAACGCGCGCGGTGCAGACGCATGTGCACGCACGGCAAACAACAACGGCATCAACAGAAGCGCGTGCAACAACGAACGGCATGCCATCTTCGACTCCCTTCTCGCCCAGGCCTGGCGTATCCTGCCATGCCACGATGGATGCGTGCGGCACGCCATCACAACGGTAGTGGACCTGGAAACAAACCGGCGATGTTCGATGGAGTCGGCGGGTTGGGCAAAGAAGCAAAAAAAATGCCGGCACAGGGCCGGCATTCTTTCAGGTGCGGTCAGGCCGTTATCAGCCGTTCCACTTGCCCAGTGCCGCCTGGCCGTTTTCCTTGGCGCGATCAAACACGGTCTGCTGTGCCTTGGCGATGTTGGCCTTGGTGTCCTTGGCCCACAGCTTCAGTGCGGCCTGCTGCATGGCGCGGCCGTAGGAGAAGCTCAGCGGCCACGGCAGGTTGCCCATCTGGTTCATGGCATCCAGGTGCGCGGTGGACTGCTCGTCGGTCTGGCCGCCGGACAGGAACACCACGCCCGGCAGGATCGCCGGCACGGTGCTCTTGAGGCACATCACGGTCGATTCGGCCACTTCCTCGACGTCGGCCTGCTCTTCGCAGCCCTTGCCCGAGATGACCATCGAGGCCTTCAGGATGGTGCCTTCCAGCAGCACGTTCTGCTGGTACAGCGCGTCGAACAGCGAACGCAGGGTCGCTTCGGTGACTTCGTAGCAGGTCTCGATGTCGTGGTCGCCGTCCATGATCACTTCCGGCTCGACCATCGGCACCAGGCCGCATTCCTGGCACAGCGCCGCGTAACGGGCCAGCGCGTGGGCATTGGACTCGATGCAGGTGCCCGACGGGATGCTCTCGCCGATGTTGATCACCGCACGCCACTTGGCGAAGCGCGCACCCAGCTTGTAGTACTCCTGCAGGCGCTCGCGCAGGCCGTCCAGGCCTTCGGTCACCAGCTCACCGGGGCAGCCGGCCAGCGCATGGGCGCCCTTGTCGACCTTGATGCCCGGGATGATGCCGTTGTCGGCCATGTACTTGGCAAACGGCACGCCGTCCTTGGTGGACTGGCGGATGGTTTCGTCGTACAGGATCGCGCCGGAGATATGCTCGTTCAGCTTCGGCGTGGTCAGCAGCATTTCGCGGTAGGCGCGACGGTTCTCTTCGGTGTTTTCCAGGCCGACGCTGGCGAAGCGCTTGCCGATGGTGCCGGTGGATTCGTCGATCGCGATGATGCCCTTGCCCGGGGCGACCATGGCCTGGGCGGTTTCGGCCAGCTGTTCGATGCTCATGTATTTCCTGTGGCGGGTGCGGGAAAAACGCAATTATAGCCCCCGCCTCCCGTGAACTGACCGTCCACAGAATCTGGAAACGCTTTCAGGCACCCAACGCATGACGGCGCGACGTTTCCGCCGCGCCGCCGTGTGCTGCACTGCCGAGGTTTGCCCGGCAGTTTCCCTTACAGGTCGCCCAGACCGCTGGCGCGGCCGTCTTCACCCACTTCCAGCAGGCGCAGGGTGTTGGTGGCGCCATGGGTTTCCATGTGCTCGCCGCTGGTGAACACCACGCGGTCACCGGCCTGCAGCTGGTTGGCTTCCACCAGCAGGCGGATGCTGCCGCGTGCGGCTTCGCGCGGGGTGAAACCGCGGCTGTCGAAGTTGATCGGGAACACGTCGCGCATCAGCGCCATCTGGCGACGGGCGCCGTCGTGGCGGGTCACCGCGAACACCGGGGCCGAGGCACGGAAGCGCGACAGGTAGCGCGCGGTGCCGCCGGATTCGGTCATCGCCACGATCGCACGCACGCCCACGTGCTGGGACAGGAACATGGTGGCCATGGCGATGGCCTGGTCGGCACGTTCCAGGTTGCGCGGCGAGGCGCCGAAATCGGTCTCGGTCTGGAACTGGCGTTCGGCACCGAGGCAGATCCGGGCCATCGCTTCGACCGCCTTGACCGGGTACATGCCAGCGGCGGTTTCGGCCGACAGCATCACCGCATCGGTACCGTCGATGACCGAGTTGGCCACGTCCAGCACTTCGGCACGGGTCGGGATCGGGCTTTCGACCATCGACTGCAGCATCTGGGTGGCGGTGATCACCACCTTGTTCTGGGCCAGCGAGGCCTTGATGATCTTCTTCTGCAGGCCCGGCAGTTCGGCATCGCCGATTTCCACGCCCAGGTCGCCACGGGCCACCATCACCACATCACTGGCGTCGACGATTTCTTCCAGGTTCTCGATGGCTTCGGTGCGCTCGATCTTGGACACCAGCGCGGCGTAGCAGCCATGCGATTCGGCGATGGCGCGCGCATCGTTCATGTCCTGCGCGTTGCGGCAGAACGAGACGGCGATGAAATCCACGCCGATCTTGGCCACGATGCCGATCAGTTCTTTGTCGCGCTCGGTCAGCGCGCCCAGCGACAGGCCACCGCCCTGCTTGTTCAGGCCCTTGCGGTCGGACAGCACGCCGTCGTTGAGCACCGTGTTGATGATGCGCTCGCCCTGCACTTCCAGCACCTGCAGCTGCATCAGGCCGTCGTCGAGCAGCAGCACGTCACCGGCCACCACGTCCTGCGGCAGGCCGAGGTAGCTCACGCCCACCTGGGTGGTGTCGCCCGGAGGCGGCGTGGCCGAGGCGACCAGGTCGAAGCGGTCACCGGCCTTGAGCTTGATCTTGCCTTCGGCGAAACGCTCGATGCGGATCTTCGGGCCCGGCAGGTCGGCCAGGATGCCCACTTCCACGCCCACGCGCTGCGCGGCGGCGCGCACGTCGGCGGCGCGCTTGGCCTGGCCGGACGGATCACCGTGGCTGAAGTTGAGGCGAACCACGTTCACGCCGGCGCGGAAGAGATCCTCCAGCACGCCCGGCGGGTCGGTTGCCGGTCCGAGGGTGGCAAGGATCTTGGTGCGACGCTGACGCTCAATCATGGTAAATGGGCTCCCGGGAAAGGATCGAAATTAGCACACCCTTCACGTCCCATGAATACGTTTACAGCCTTGGGGCAGCTGGCTCTTGCTGTTGTCCTGCAGACACCGGCGGACCGCCGGGCGGACATCGGTTGATGCCGAAATGCCGACAAGCCCCGACCCGGTTGGCTTTGCGCGGGACATGCGGCGGCGTACGGGACGCCRCCGCGTGCCTCAGGCGAGCAGCGTGAGCAGGTCGTCCGGCGTGTTTGCCAGATGCTGCGCACCGGCCAATTGCAGCTCTTCGGCGCCGCCGAATCCCCACAACACGCCAATATTGCGCATGGCGTGATGACGCGCGCCGGCAATATCCATGCGCCGGTCGCCGATCATCCAGCACTGATCCGGGGTCAGCGAGAGGCGTTGCAGGGCTTCGGCGACCAGCTGCGGTTTCTCGCTGCGGCTGCCGTCGATCGTGGCCCCGATGACGTCCTCGAAGCAGCTGCCAAACGGCAGGTGGTCGATGATGCGGCGTGCATGCGGCTCGTTCTTGGCGGTGACGATGGCCAGACGGTGGCCGCGGCCGTGCAGTTCCTGCACGACCTGGCCGATGCGCGGGTACACCTCGTGTTCGCGCCAGCCCACCACGTCGAAACGCTCACGGTAGTAGGTGACCGCCTGTTCGACATCGACCGGGTCGGCAAACAGCGGCCCGAAGCTGGTGCGCAGCGACGGACCGATCCAGCGCCGCAGTTCGTCCTGCGGCGGGACCGGCTGGCCCATCTGGGTGAGCGCATGCGCCACGCACTGGGTGATGCCGACCGCCGAGTCGATCAGGGTGCCATCGAGGTCGAAGAACAGCGTTGCACGCTGTTCGAAGGTGTGACGACCGAGGGTCATCAGGCGCCCCGTGCTTCCAGCGCGGCGACCGCCGGCAGGGTTTTGCCTTCCAGGAACTCCAGGAACGCGCCGCCGCCGGTGGAGATGTAGCTGACCTGGCCGGCGATGTCGTACTTGTCCACGGCCGCCAGGGTGTCGCCGCCACCGGCGATGGAGAACGCCGGGGAGGCGGCGATGGCCTGGGCCAGGGCCTGGGTGCCGTGGCTGAAGGCTTCGAATTCGAACACGCCGACGGGGCCGTTCCAGACCACGGTGCCGGCCTTGGCGATGAGCCCGGCGTAGTGCTGGGCGGTGTCCGGGCCGATGTCGAGGATGAGGTCGTCTTCGGCGACGTCGGCGACGGCCTTCACGGTGGCTTCGGCGTCGGGCAGGAACTGCTTGGCGACGACGACGTCGGTGGGCAGGGGGATGTCGGCGCCGCGGGCCTTGGCGTCGGCGACGATTTTCTTCGCCGTGTCGAGCAGGTCCGGTTCGTACAGCGACTTGCCGACCGGGTAGCCGGCGGCGGCGATGAAGGTGTTGGCGATGCCGCCGCCGACGATGAGCTGGTCGACCTTGCCAACGAGGCTGGACAGCAGTTCAAGCTTGGTGCTGACCTTGCTGCCGGCGACGATGGCGAGCAGCGGCTGGGCGGGCGCGAGCAGGGCCTTGGCAAGCGCRTCGAGTTCGGCCATGAGCAGCGGGCCGCCGGCGGCGATGGGGGCGAAGCGGATGACGCCATGGGTGGAGGCCTGGGCGCGGTGCGCGGTGCCGAAGGCGTCCATGACGAAGACGTCGCAGAGGGCGGCATACTTTTTGGCGAGCGCTTCGTCGTCCTTGCCTTCGCCGACGTTCATGCGGCAGTTTTCAAGGAGGACGATGGAGCCGGGGGCAACGTCGACGCCGTCAACCCAGTCGCGCACGAGCGGGACCTGGACGCCGAGCAGTTGGGAGAGGCGCAGGGCCACGGGGGCAAGCGATTCGGCTTCGCTCCAGACGCCTTCGGTGGGGCGGCCGAGGTGCGAGGTGACCATGACGGCAGCGCCCTTTTCGAGTGCGAGCTTCAGCGTCGGCAGCGATGCGGTGATGCGCTGTTCGGAGGTGATGCGGCCATTCTCGATCGGTACGTTGAGGTCCTGGCGGATCAGCACGCGCTTGCCGGAGAGATCGAGGTCGGTCATGCGAACGATGGACATGGGCAACTCTTTGGCTGAAAAGGAAAGGGCGCCACGCACGGCGCAGACGCCCATTGTCCCGGCTGCGCGGGTGCATCGCAAATTTTGGGGCGGAAGCAGAAGCAGAAGCAGAAGCCAAGTCCAAGTCCACGTCCACGTCCACGTCCACGTCCAAAGCCCTGCGGCCGATGCTCCTTCGCTGTGCGGGGGCCTGTGGGTTCACGGGACACGCTGCAAGTACGTCCCTGTAAGCTCCGTCGCCGCATCCATGCGGCTCAGGGTCCCGTGAACCCACAGGCCCCCACACTCGACAGTTGGTCGGCGCGCATGCAAAAGCCCACCGGTAGTGCCGGGCGCTGCCCGGCAGCTCTCAGTCTCACCAGTGCGGAAGGATGGTGAGAAGCCGACCACAAAGCGGCACTCGGACACGTAGTGCCGGGCTCTGCCCGGCAGCTCTTCCCCCACCGCCAACGCGGTGAACCGTCCGGAGGTGGCCGGGTGGCCTTGCCCAGGACCGTGTGTTGCCATGGATGGCAACACCGAGCCTCCAGGGATGGATTTACGGCATGTCCTGGGCAAGGCCACCCGGCCACCTCACCGCAGAAACAACCAAAGCGCTGCCTTAGCCGTCAGCAAAAAAACAACAACAACAATCAACCACCAACGTCCCCAGGCTTCTGCCGCAACACGCTTACCGCAAACCCGCCCACGATCAGCACGCCCAGCACCAGCAGCCCCCACAGCAGCCACCGCTTCCAGTCGCGCTGCGGGGTCACGGCCGCGTCGCCACCCAGCACCTGCGCCTGCCCCTGCAGCGTCGCGGCGGCCGGCTGCCATTGCGCGCCCTGCTGCTCGCGCAGTTGCGCGATCACCGTGCCCACCGGCGCATCGCTGCGGCGGGCACGCACGCTGCCGGCGGCCACGCTGTACGGCGGCTCGCCTTGGCTCAGGAACACCAGGGCCTCGGGCTGGTAGCCCAGTTTCAGCGTGGGCGCCTGGTTCGGCTCGGCCTGCGCCGCCACCAGCTTCCAGTAGCGGTCGCGCGTGGGCACCGGCAACGATTGTGTCTGCGACCGACGGCGTTCGGCGGCGTCCTGCACCTGGTAGGCCACCCACGGGCCTGCGCGTACCTGCCACGGCTGCGCAGCATCGTCGCGGCTGAGCAGCGTCCACTGCACAACGCTGTTGTCGGCCGTGCTGATGTCGACCTGCGAGATCGGGAAACGCCCCTGCAACTCGTATTCAAACTCCCCCGGCTTGCCGGCCGCGCCACCCAGTGATTCCCAGCGCCAGTCGATCGCCTCCAGCGCCGGTGCCAGTTCCGCCTGCACGTTGGACAGCACCGGCAGTGCATCGGCACCGATCGGCAGGATGCGGAAATAGCGCGCCTGGCGGCCGATCTCGATGCGCCGCTGCTGCAGGCGCCGCCCATCGTGCTGCAGGTCCACCAGTGGTACGTCGTCGGCAATGCGCTGCCACTGTTGAAGATCGTCGCTGGCCTCCACCCGTACCCGCGCCTGCAGCGACGACTGCGCCTGCCAGTCCAGCCGCAGCGCCTGAACGCCCACCTTCAGCGCACTTGCGTCCACCAGCCACCCGGCGGCCTGCGCACTGCCGCCGCCACTGCGGCCCAGCCGCGCTTCCACCCGGCGCACGCTGCCGTCGGTGTTGCGTTCGGTCAGCAGCTGCAGGTCATCCGCACCGGCACCGGCCATCGCCGGCAGCGGGAACCAGGCCAGGTCCTGCCACTGCGCAGGACGCGCCAGCGGCTGGTCGGCACTCAGCAATGTGGTCGGCAGGGCCTGGCCCTGCGCGTTGAACACCTGCACGTCGGCCAGCCGCGGCGACACCGCGCTGCGGTACACCGCCTCGTCCAGCATCACCCGGTAGGCGCCGGCCTGCGGCTGGGACAGCTGCAACGGCCATTGCTGGCGGTAGTCCTGGCGCGCATCGGCGGCCTGCGCCAGCGACGGCACCGCGGCAAGGGACAGCACGGCGATCAAGGTGCGCAACGTCATCACGACTGAGACTCCACGGTAGCGTCCGGCGCGCGCGGCGGTGCCGGTGCGAGGTAGCCCACGACCGTGCACAGCAGGCCGTAGGCGATGAAGGAGGAAATGCCCAGCAGGTTGCCCAGGTGTTGGCGGTCGATCAGCACCAGCTTGGCCAGCACCACGCCCATCAACACCGCGCCCACCAGCCACAGCGTGCGCTGGCCACGGCGCGAGCCCCACACCCAGCTGATCACGCCGAGCACGCTCCAGACCACGGTGAGGCTGGTCTGGGCCAGGGTCGAGGACCACAGTGCGTCGTTCCACGGCACCGCGCCCCAGTGGTGCACGGTATGCAGGGTGGTGCTGGTAAGCAGGGCGAAACCGGCGATAGCCAGCACCGGGACGCGCCGGCCACGCAGCCCGGCCGGTGCCGGTGCCGACCACAACCAGCGTGCCGCCAGGGCGAGCACGGCCAGCTGCGCCAGTTCCATCGGATTGAGCAGGGGCAGCCACGGCAGCGGTGCCGGCGAGGCCGGTTGAACCAGCAGACACAGCCAGCTCACGCCCAGCACCCCGAACAGCGTGGCGGCAAGTGCGGTGCGCAGTACGTCGAAGCGTGCCCCCAACGGCATCGCCAGCCACGGCCAGCGCAGCAGCGCGGTGGCGGCCACCAGCAGCCACGGCAGCAACGCCAGTGCCAACGACCAGCCCTGCGCCAGCGCGAAGCGATCGGCCAGCCACATGCATGCCAGCGACACCACGCTGGGCCACAACAGCCACCAGCTGAACTGTGCGGCCAGCGCCACCCGGTCCTGCCCACCGCGCAGGCACCACAGGCTGCGCACGCCCAGCAGCGCGAACACGGCCCAGGCCAGCGCGCCGTAGCCGGCGAACGGCTGCTGGTGCACGTCGGCCTGCCACAGTGCCAGCGGGAACGCGGCCAGCAGCATCGCCAGCGTGGTCAGCACCAGCGCGCGGGCCGGTGCACGGCGATGCACTTCGGCCGCCCCCCACGCGCTCAAGGCCACCGCGATCAGCAGCGCGTCCGGGCGGCTGTCGCGTGCGACGAAGCGGCCTACCTCGTGGACCACGCCGCCCAACCACCACAGCAGGCCCCACAGGTAATAGACGATGGCCGGCGCATCCTGGCGCGCGCGCCGGTAGCACCACGCCGAGGCGAAGCCGGCCACGGCCAGCAGCAACCCGCTCATGAAAGTGGGGTTGGCAATCGCCGTGGCATCGTTGTGCCAGTAATCGGCGCCCACCACGAACCCGAACGCCGCACCCAGCTGCAGCAGCGCGCCGGCGATCTGGGGCAGCCACCGCTTCTGGCGCAGGCCCAGCCAGACCAGCCCGGCCCCTTCCAGCGCGAACACGCTGGCGGTGGCGCGCGCGGACAGCGCGAGCGGTACCGCCAGGGTGGCAAAGCCCACGGCCAGCACTGCGTGCGACTGGCCCAGCGCGGCGTAGCGCGCGCGCCGGATCAGCGCCCAGCCGAGCACCGCATACAGCGCGGCCAGGCCCAGTGCACACAGCGCCAGCGCGAGCCGGTCGTCATGCAGCATGCCGGCCTGCAGCGAGAAGGCGATCAGCGGCGTACCGAACACCAGGCTGCCGTCGACCAGGTCGCGCTTCTCCGCCGGCTGGCGGCGTGCATACAGGATCGGAATCAGCAGGTAGAAGGCGAAGAACAGCAGCAGGAACGGTTCGGTGCTGCTGAACTTGTCCGCGTTGTATTGCAGCACGCCCCACGCGGTGCCGATGCCGAAGGTGAAGGCAAACCCGAGCAGGTTGAGTACCCGCCACGGACGCCACCAGGCAATGGCCAGGATCGCCGCATTGAGCACCGCGTAATAGGAGAACAGCGCGACGTGGTTGCCGCTGCCCGTGGACAGCCAGATCGGCGCCATGAACCCGGCCAGGATGCCGAGCACCGCCAACGTGCGCGAATTCTGCACCACCGCCAGCACCCCCATGCCGGCGATCAGCAGCACGCTCATCGCAAACGCCGGCAGGGCATCGATCAGGTCGTAGCGCTTGAACGCGGCGAAGACGGTCAGCAGCAGCACGCCGATCGCCCCGCCCTGCAGCGCCAGCGCGAACAG
Organism: Stenotrophomonas sp. 10N36; assembly: GCF_056395005.1. Taxonomy (NCBI): domain Bacteria; kingdom Pseudomonadati; phylum Pseudomonadota; class Gammaproteobacteria; order Lysobacterales; family Lysobacteraceae; genus Stenotrophomonas; species Stenotrophomonas sp. 10N36. Next base: position 135,074 of record NZ_JBFTIS010000009.1, read on the forward strand.
GCGCCGGCGGTCGCGCTGGACCCAGCCGAACACCAGCCCGCCCAGCGCGGCAGCGGCAATGGCGGCCAGCCGCAGCTCGATCGGCGCGTTCAACCAGCCCTGGTCGCTGGCGTACTTGAGCAGCGCGGCGACACCGGCCAGCAGCACCAGCATGCCGATCTTGACCGGCACGTTGCCGTCGGTGAACCAGTGTTTGATGGCCCCCACAATGCGTTCGCCCAGACCCGGCTCCGAAGGCGGTGGCGGCGCGCTCGGTGCCGGCGGCAGCGGTGGCGGCCGGCTGGGGGGCGCGGCAGGCGCCGGGTCAGCAGCTGCGGCAGGTGCGGCCAAGGCCGATGCGTCCGGCATGGCCGGCCCGGTCCTGGTGGCAGGCGCTTGGGCAGCGTCGGCAACCGGGACGCGTGCCTGGTAAGGCTGGTCGGCCCAATGCACCGAGCGCACCTCCGGCGCGTCGGCGTGTGCGGGGTCAGCGACGTTGGCCGGTCGGCCCTCGAACTGCTGCAGTTCCAACGCGGCAACCCGCCGGCGCAGGCCGGCGATCATCACCAGCGCCACGATCAGCAGCACCGGGATCAGCAGCAGCACCACCGCTACCAAGGCAATCAACGCTTCCATTCCACGCCATCCTCATAGGGAAGCCCCGGCGGCACTTGCCAACACCATGCCGGTGGCACGCGGCCATGCTAATGGATCGGCGGCGGCTGCGGGCGGTCGCCCGCCCGGACCGGTTGCGCCCCCGGAAACGACGAACCCCGGCACGGGGCCGGGGTTCGCAGGACGTACCGAGGACGCGCCGCGCTTACTTGGCGGCGACAACCTTGGCCATTTCCAGGCACTTGTTGGAGTAGCCCCATTCGTTGTCGTACCACGACACCAGCTTGACGAAGGTGCTGTCCAGCGCGATGCCGGCATCGGCGTCGAACACCGAGGTGTGGGTCTCACCGCGGAAATCGGTGGCGACCACCTTGTCTTCGGTGTAGCCCAGGATGCCCTTCAGCGCGCCTTCGCTCTGTGCCTTCACTTCGGCGCAGATCTCGGCGTAGGTGGCTTCCTTTTCCAGCTCGACGGTCAGGTCGACCACCGACACGTCCGAGGTCGGCACGCGGAAGCTCATGCCGGTGAGCTTCTTGTTCAGTTCCGGAATCACCACGCCCACGGCCTTGGCCGCACCGGTGGAGGACGGAATGATGTTCTCCAGGATGCCGCGGCCGCCGCGCCAGTCCTTGTTGGACGGACCATCGACGGTCTTCTGGGTGGCGGTGGCCGCATGCACGGTGGTCATCAGGCCGCGCTTGATGCCCCACTTGTCGTTGATGACCTTGGCCAGCGGGGCCAGGCAGTTGGTGGTGCACGAAGCGTTGGAGATGATGGCCTGGCCGGCGTAGGTGCTGTCGTTCACGCCGAACACGAACATCGGGGTGTCGTCCTTGGACGGGGCCGACAGGATCACCTTCTTGGCGCCGGCATCGATGTGCTTCTGCGCGGTGTCCTTGGTCAGGAACAGGCCGGTGGACTCGATGACGACATCTACGCCGACTTCGTCCCACTTCAGGTTGGCCGGGTCGCGTTCCTGGGTCAGGCGGATCTTCTTGCCGTTGACCAGCAGGTCGCTGCCGGACACTTCCACGTCGGCCTTGAAGCGGCCATGCACAGAGTCGTACTTCAGCATGTACGCCAGGTAGTCCGGCTCCAGCAGATCGTTGATGGCGACGATTTCGATGTCATTGCCGAAGTTCAGCACGGCCGAGCGCAGCACGTTGCGCCCGATGCGACCGAAACCGTTGATGCCAACCTTGATTGCCATGTTCACAAGCTCCTGCAGCCGCGACGGTGCGGCGCCGATGGAAAGGGGCGCTCATTCTAGCAGGGCCAGACCGGACCCGGCCCCCGGGAGGCGAATGGGAACCGGTTACATGTGGAATTTCCTGGATTGATCCGGATCAAGGCGCGGCGGGCCGGGGACGGGAAAACTGACCCCATTCCACCCGCAACGAGACACCCTCATGCGCAACACCTCCCCCCTCCTGCTGTCCGCCCTGGCCGCCGCACTTGCGCTGGCTGCCGCCCCGGCCATGGCCCAGTCCAAGGGCGACTGGACGATCGGTGCCGGCGTGCACCAGGTCGCCCCGAAGTCCAACAACGGCTCGCTGGCCGGCGGCACGTTGAAGGTGGACGTCGACAACGACGTCAAGCCGACCATCACCGGTGAGTACTTCATTGCCGACAATCTGGGCATCGAGATCCTGGCCGCGCTGCCGTTCAAGCACGACATCAACATCGCCGGTCTGGGCAACGTGGGCAGCACCAAGCACCTGCCGCCGGTGGTGTCACTGCAGTACCACTTCAACAGCAAGGGCAAGGTGTCCCCGTTCGTGGGCGCCGGCATCAACTACACCACTTTCTTCAGCGAGAAGACCAGCGGGGCGCTGGCCGGCAGCAAGCTGAAGATGGACGACTCCTGGGGCCTGGCCGCCCATGCTGGTCTGGATTTCGCGATCAACGACAAGGGCTCGCTGCGCGTCGATGTGCGCTGGATGGACATCGACAGCAAGGTGAAGCTCGACGGCGAGAAGATCGGCACCGTCAACATCGACCCGCTGGCCTACGGCGTGTCCTACGTGTTCAAGTTCTGATCGGCGGATCAGGACTGACAAGCGCAACACCCCTCGCAGCAAGCGTTTATCCCCGGCTTCGGCCGGGGATTTTTTTTGGTTTTTCTCTCCTTTGCAGGGCAAGCAGAAACGTGCGATGAGGCTTTCCAGGTGCAGCCGTCGGTGGGTCGGGCGCTGGGACCCCATGCCCTTTCCGGCGAATGTCCCCCGGCGTCGGCCTGCGGCCGCCACCTCCTCCTTTATTTCGCCTCCAAGGGCATGGGGKSCCAGCGCCCRACCCACCSACAGCGCCAGAAAAGCCTGGCGTCCCCTCCTTTCCTTACCGCAAGCCGAGCCCCGTAGCAGCCGGTAGGCTCCTGGGCAAAATAAAGGAGGAGGCCGCCACGCGGCCGGGGGACATTTGCACCAGGGGCCTACCGGCTGCTACGGGGCCCTCACGCTCGCGGCCGGCCCGATCGGAGATCGCCAGTCGATCCAAACGAGAACCACTTTCTGGATCGAAAGGCAGCCGCCCATGGGGTGGCTCTACCGTGGTGCAAGAAGATGCCGGGCTGCGGCCTGCGCATGCAGCGCTGCCGTGTCGAACAGCGGTACGGTGGCATCCTCGTCGCCCACCAGCAGCATGATCTCGGTGCAGCCCAGGATGATCGCCTGCGCGCCGCGGTCCACCAGCCGCTGCATCACCGCGCGGTACACCGCGCGCGATGGATCCAGCACCCGCCCCTGCACCAGTTCCTCGTAGATGATCCGGTGCACCTGCGCACGGTCGTCGGCATCGGGCACCAGGACCTCCAGCCCGTGCCGCTGCGCCAGCCGCACCCGGTAGAAATCCTGCTCCATGGTAAAGGCCGTACCGAGCAACCCCACTCGCGCAAGCCCCAGCGCGCCGATCGCCTCCCCCACCGGATCGGCGATGTGCAGCAACGGCACCTCCACCGCTGCCTGCACCTCGTCGGCCATCAAGTGCATCGTGTTGGTACAGATCACCAGCGCGGTAGCCCCGGCCCCCTGCAGCCGACGCGCAACATCGACCATGGTTGCCGTGGCGGCGGCCCAGTCGCCCGCCCGCTGCATCGCCTCGATATCGGCGAAGTCGAATGACCACAGCAGCATGCGCGCCGAGTGCATCCCGCCCAAGGCATCGCGTACCTGCTCATTGATCATCCGGTAGTAGTGCGCCGAACTTTCCCAGCTCATCCCGCCGATCAGACCCAAGACCTTCTGCACTGCCGCTGCTCCCGTCGTCGTCCAGGTCCCAGCCTATCGCCCGCGCGTGCCGCCAGCCAGATCCGGCCAAGCCTCCCCGCAGGCAGCCCGCTAGAATGAGGCCGATGAAGATCGCCTCCCTGATTCCGGCCACGGCCCTCGCCCTGGCCCTCACCCTTGTTTCCACCGATGCCCTGGCCTGGGGCGCACAAGGCCACCGCCTGGTCGCCCGCGTCGCCGAAACGCGCCTCACCCCGGCGGCCCAGGCCGAAGTGAACCGCCTGCTCGCCAACGAACCGGACCCCACCCTGCACGCCATCGCCCCCTGGGCCGACCAGCTGCGCGCCAAGGACCCGGGCCTGGGCAAGCGCTCGGCGCGCTGGCATTACGTCAACATCGGCGAAGACAACTGCCACTACGAAGCACAGAAGCACTGCAAGGGCGGCAACTGCATTGTCGAGGCGTTGAAGGTGCAGACCGCGATCCTCGGCGACCGCAGCAAAAGCGATGCCGAGCGCGCCCAGGCGCTGAAGTTCGTGGTGCATTTCACCGGTGACATCCACCAGCCCATGCATGCCGGTTACGGCCACGACAAGGGCGGCAACGACTTCCAGGTGCAGTTCAACAACCGCGGCACCAACCTGCACTCGCTGTGGGACAGCGGCATGCTCAACGAGCTCAAGCTCGATGACGACCAGTACCTCAAACGCCTGATGGCCCTGCCTGCACCCAAGCTGGGCAAGCGCTCCAGCATCAACACCGACGCGGTGCAGTGGGCCGAGGCCAGCTGCCGCATCGCCATTGCACCTGGCGTTTACCCCGGCAAGCGTACGCTGGCCCCGGAGTATGCCGCGACCTACCGCCCGGTCGCGGAACAGGAGCTGCGCCTGGCCGGCGAACGCCTGGCCGTGCTGCTCAACGCCACACTGGGCAAACGCTGAGGAACCCCCATGTCACTGCACGTCGCCAGTTTCTTCCACCCCGACAGCCATACCTTCAGCTACGTGGTGCATGATCCGGCGACGTTGCAGGCTGCGGTGATCGACCCGGTGCTGGACTACGACCCGGACACCGACGCGCTGGGTGCCGGGCCGCTGCAGCCGCTGCTTGCCCACGTGCAGGACAACGCGCTGCAGGTGCACTGGCTGCTGGAAACCCACGCCCATGCCGACCACGTCAGCGCCGGCCGCTGGCTCAAGCAGCACTGGCCACAGGCCACGCTGGCGATGGGCGACGGGATCGTGCAGGTGCAGAAGACCTTTGCACCGCGGTATGCGCTGGAAGTGCCGACCGACGGTTCGCAGTTCGACCACCTGTTCGCCGATGGCGAGCATTTCGCACTGGGTGGCATCGATGCCGAGGTGATCGCGGTGCCCGGCCACACCAGCGACAGCGTGGCCTACCGCATCGGCGATGCGCTGTTCACCGGGGACTCGCTGTTCATGCCCGATGGCGGCACCGCCCGCTGCGATTTCCCCGGCGGCGATGCGGCGCAGCTGTATCGGTCGATTCAGCGCCTGCTGGCGCTCCCCGACGCCACCCGCGTGTTCATCTGCCACGACTATGGCCCCGGTGGGCGCGCGGTGGCCAACCAGACCACCATCGGCGAACAGCGCGCACGCAACATCCACCTGCGCGACGGGGTCAGCGAAGCCGACTTCGTCGCCACCCGACAGGCACGCGATGCGACGCTGGCCGAGCCCGCGCTGATGCACCCCTCGGTAAAGGCCAACATCCAGGGCGGACCACCAAAGTAGCGCGGGGCTATGCCCCGCTGCCTCACCGATCACGTAGAGCGGGGCTCTGCCCCGCTGCCTTCCTCTGCCGCCGCGCAGCCACCCATGGGGTGGCTCTACCCGGTAGGTAGCGTAGCCACCCATGGGGTGGCTCTACCGCCCCTGACGATGCACGGTCTGTTTGCCTTTCACGATCTCGAAGGTGAAGGCATACAGCAGGCTCACCGGCACCGGTTCGACGCGTTCGGCGCCGGTGCAGTCGCTACGGTCCCCCGGCACGTGACCCGCAGGGTAGTGGCACACCGCCGCAGGCGAGTAACGCCACTGCGCCACCGCGGCCTGTGCCGCTTCCACCAACGGCGCGTTCTCGGGCATGCCGCCGGCCTTGCATTCGGCCCGGTCAAGCAGCGCCAGGCTGCGCTCCACCCGGCCGTCGGCATCCACCACCACCTGCAGGCAGACCATCGTAGGCGCCAGCTCGCGGCGGGGATCGCGGTCGCCCAACACCGGGTCGGGTGCGGCGTACAGCTGCGGCATCCGGTACCCCTGGCTGGACTGCAGCTGATACGGCTGCACCGCGCCCGCCCCACCGTCGCCATCACTCCGCAGGCGCTGCAGGTTCACGTTCTCCGTGCGGGTGTCCACCGTGTCTGTCGTGGTCAGCGGCGGATGAGCGGCACAGCCGCTCACCAGCAGTGTGAGCGTCATCGCCCGCAGTCCCTGCTTCACTGTGTCGGGGCCTTCTCGTTCATCTCGTAGGTCATCGGGATCTTCAACGCCGAGGCAACGGCAGTTCCATTCCGGCGTGCCGGCTCGAAGGTCCATCGCTTCGCCGCGGCGATCGAGGCCTCATCGAACACGCCGGCCGGGGTGGAGCTCAGCACACTGACATCGCCCACCGCTCCAGTTGCATCGACCTCCACGCGCAGCACCACCTTGCCGGAGATCCCCTGGTCGAGCGCAGCCTTGGGATACGTCGGTGGTCCCATGTCACGCGTCTGTGCGTCCACGTCGCCCTTGGCAGCCTTGGTGGCTGCAGCCGGTTCGGCAGTGATCGACGGCCCCGCGCCTGCGCCGCCCTGGCTGGCCCACGCCACCGTTCCCATCCCCACGCACAGCCCCATCACCAGCACCTGCCCGGTCATCCACGGCAGTGCTTTCCGCTTGTGTTCCTTCAACATGGCAATTCGCTCCTTCAACATCGGTTGGCTGCGCCAATGGCAGGCCATCGGTGCAACCGGGTGAACCAACTGCGCCTTGAGCAGCGCGTTGGCGTAGAGCCGGCGCAGGGCCGGATGCGGGTCGACCGTGCGTGCGTCGCAGGCCAGCTCCTGGTCACGCAGGAACCGGCGCGCCGCCCACGGCAGCAGCGGATGGAACCAGAACACGCAGCGCAGTAGCGCCAGCACGGCGTTGGCCCAGGGATCGCCATGGCGGCGATGGCTGCGTTCATGCTGCAGAATCAGATCCTGTTCGGCCGGGCTGAAATCTGCCTCGAAGGCCGGGCCCACCACGATGCGCGGTGCCCACAGCCCCACCAACGCCGGCAGGCCGGGGTCGGCGCTGGCCTGCCAGGTGCCGTCGGCGCGGGGCCGCAACGTGCCCATGGCCCGCTCGAAGCGGCGTTGTGCGCGCCAGCTTGCACCGCCCATGCCCAGTGCCCCCAGTGCCCACGCCAGCAGCAGCAACCACGGCCACGCGGGTGCGGCGGGCACCACGACCGGCGCGGTCCAGGCGACGGCGGCGGCCAGCACGGGCAATGCATCGACCATCGGCCCCATCGGCAACGGCAGGTGCAGCGCCCCCAGCAGTACCGGCACGCACCACCAACTGCGATACACCAGTGCCGCCCCACCCAAGGCCAGCAACAGCGGTCGCAGCGCGGCCAGCAGCACCACCGTGATCGCCAGCCACACACTGGCCTGCAGGAGTGCGTTGAGCGACTCAGCCATGGTCCAGCCCCTCGATCAGCGCCTTGAGCTCGGCGATATCCTGCGGACTGAGTGCTCCGCGCTGGCTGAAGTGCGCCACCAGCGGTGCCACGCGCCCGTCGAACAGCTTGTCCAGCATGCCGCTGCTCTGTTCGGCCACCCAGGCCTGGCGCTGCAGCACCGGCGAGTAGAGGTAGCGACGCCCATCGCGGCTGGCGCTGATCGCGCCCTTGGTCAACAACCGGTTGAGCAGGGTCTTGATGGTGGGCTCGGCCCAGTCACGCTCCGCCAGGGCGGCCACCACCTCGTCGGCGCCCAGCGGGTGGCTGCGCCACAACACGTCCATCACCACCGCTTCGGCTTCGCTGATCTGGCTCATCATTTACATCCGTAATCGACGGTCCGATTACGCCCGTAATCGAATCGCCTGTCAACCCCTTCGACGGTCGGTTCATGCGCCCGCTGCGAGGATCGAGGCATTGCCTGCGGAGCCTGCGATGAAACGCTACCGAACGCTGGACTACCCGGTGGACGAGGTCCGTCGCTTCCTGGAACCCGGCCCGGTGGTGCTGGTCAGTTCGGCGTGGAAGGGCCAGCGCAACGTCATGACGCTGGGCTGGCACACGGTGCTGGCGTTCACGCCATCGCTGCTGGGGACGATGATTTCCAGCGGAAACCACAGCTTCGAGCTGATCCGGCGCAGCCGCCAGTGCGTGATCAACCTGCCCACCGTCGACCTGCTCGACACCGTGGTGGGCATTGGCAACTGCAGCGGCGCCGAGGTCGACAAGTTCGAACGCTTCGGGCTGGATACCACCCCCGCCCACGACGTGGATGCGCCGCTGCTGACGCAGTGCCCGGCCAGCTTCGAGTGCCGGCTGCACGATGCCAGTCAGGTAGAGCGGCACGGCCTTTTCATCTGGGAAGTGGTCAAGGCGCACGTGGCGAAGGTGCCCAAACGGCCCCGAACCCTGCACTACCGTGGCAATGGGCAGTTCATGCTGTCCGGCGCCGAAGTGTCGCGTCGCCGTCTGTTCAAACCGGAAATGCTGTAATGGCCCGCATGACTCTGCAGGATGGTGCTGGATGACCGATCACCTTACCGACCTCGACGCGGCCACCGACTGGTTGCTGCAGCGGGTGGACGGCCCGCTGCGCATCGGCGCGCCGCTGGCCCTGGGCAAACCGCATCGGCTGCTCAATGCGCTGTATGCGCGCGTGGAAAACGATCCCGCACGGCCGCTGCAGATCTACACCGCGCTGTCGCTGAACCCGCCCAGGCCCGCAGCGGGCGGGTTGGAAGCGCGCTTCATGGCGCCATTCGCGCAACGCCATTTCGGCGACGACTTCCCGCGCCTGGCGTATGCCGACGCGATGGTCCGCGACCGCCTGCCGGCGCACGTGCAGGTGGAAGAGTTCTACATGCAGTCCGGCGCCCTGCTCGGCTCCTCGCAGGCGCAGCGCAGCTACACCAGCCTCAACTACACCCATGCCGCCGATGCGGTGGCGCAGCGCGCGCCGCATGCGATCGTGCAGAAGGTGGCGATGCGGCCGGACGATCGGCGGCTGTCGCTGTCGTGCAACAACGACATCACCCAGGACACCCTGGATGCGATGGCCGCGCGTGGCCTGCCGCGTCCGCTGATGATCGCCGAAATCGACCCGCAGCTGCCCTACCTGGGCGGCTCGGCGACGGTGGATGTGAGCTTCTTCGACCTGGTGATCACCCCGCCGCCGCCCTACCCCGCTCTGTTCGGGCTGCCGCGGCAACCGGTCAGCGATGCCGACTACGCCATCGGCCTGTATGCCAGCGCGCTGGTCCGGGATGGCGGTACGCTGCAGATCGGCATTGGCACGCTGGCCGACGCAATCAGCCACGCGCTGGTGCTGCGGCATACCGACAACGCCCGCTACCGGCAGATCCTGCACGCGCTGGATCCGAGCCTGGCCAGCCACCCCACCGTGCTCGAATGCGGTGGCCTGGACCCGTTCGAGATCGGCCTGTATGGCTGCAGCGAGATGCTCAACGAGGGCTTCCGGCGGCTGGTGCAGACCGGGGTGATCCGGCGCAAGGTGCATGACGATCTGGGGCTGATGCAGCGCATCGAGAACGGCAGCACCCTGACCATCGACCACGCGACGCTGGAGGCCGAAGGCGAATACCTGCATGGCGCGTTCTACCTGGGCTCGCCGGAGTTCTACCAGTGGCTGCGCGACCTGCCGGACGACGAGCGCGGCGCAATCGGCATGCGCCGGATCAGTGAGATCAACCAACTGTACGGGGGCAACGAGGCCCTGGAGCGCGTGCAGCGCCGCCATGCCCGCTTCTTCAACTCCTGCATGATCGCCACCGCGCTGGGTGCGGCAGCCTCCGATGCGCTGGAAGATGGCCGCGTGGTGTCAGGCGTGGGCGGGCAGTACAACTTCGTGGCGATGGCGCACGCGTTGCCTGAAGCCCGCAGCGCGCTGATGTTCCGCGCAGTGCGTGAAGACAAGGGCCAGGTGCAGTCGAACGTGCGCTGGAACTACGGGCACACCACCATCCCGCGGCACCTGCGCGACATCTACATCAACGAGTACGGCATCGCCGACCTGCGCAACCTGACCGACGAGGACTGCGTGACCGGCATGACCGCGATCACCGATGCGACGTTCCAGGCCACGCTGCTGCAGACCGCGAAAGCCGCCAAAAAGCTGGACGCCGCGTTCGTGGCACCGGCGCACTGGGAACAGCGCAACACCGCCAGCGCGGTGAGCGCCGCACTGGCCCCGTTCCGCCAGTCGGGGCTGCTGCCGGACTATCCGCTGGGCAGCGACTTCACCGAGGTCGAACAGCACCTGGTGAAAGCGTTGGGCTGGCTGAAGCAGAACACCCAGACCCGCGGCAGCAAGCTGCGCACGGTGCTGGCCGCCCTGCGCCAGCCGGCCGGCGATGGCGACGCGGTGTACCTGCAGCGGATGGGGCTGGATGCACCGGCGACGTTTGGCGAAAAGGTGGAAGCACGCTTGGTGCGCCTTGGGTTGGCGCGCACCGCGTAGTGGTGAACGCGTGGCCCGGCAATGAAGCGGCGCGCATCGCGCGCCGGTAGAGTCGGTTCCCAAACGACTGCCGAYGGCGGTGCARCATCCGGTAACGCATGACCTGAAACGACGGCGCGTTTCCGTTCGAAGGTCATGCGTCCCAGCAGCGCCCACCCGTGTCGGCAGTCGTTTGGGMACCGACCCTRCCCGCAACAGCAACGGCAGATCCATCGCCTCCGCGCCCAAACGAAGCGGCGCGCATCGCGCGCCGGTAGAGTCGGTTCCCAAACGACTGCCGACGGCGGTGCAGCATCCGGTAACGCATGACCTGAAACGAAGGCGCGTTTCCATTCGTAGGTCATGCGTCCCAGCAGCGCCCACCTGTGTCGGCAGTCGTTTGGGAACCGACCCTGCCCGCAACGGCAACGGCAGATCCATCGCCTCCGCGCCCAAATGAAAACGGCGCTTCCGTTTCGGGAAGCGCCGTTCGCACTACGTCAGTGGCTGACCCTTAGTTGGCCAGCTGCGCCTTGGCTGCCGCCACCACGTGTTCGGTGGTGATGCCAAAGTGCTTGTACAGCGCGTCGGCCGGGGCCGAGGCACCGAAGGTGTCGATACCGATCACCGCACCGTCCAGGCCCACGTACTGGCGCCAGAAACCGGTAACGCCCGCTTCCACCGCCACGCGCTTGCGCACGGCGTTGGGCAGCACGGACTCGCGGTAGGCCGCGTCCTGGCGCTCGAACACGTCGGTGGACGGCATGGACACCACGCGGGTCTTGATCCCGGCGGCATCCAGCTCAGCCTTGGCGGCCACGGCCAGACCCACTTCCGAACCGGTACCGATCAGGATCACGTCCGGCACACCGCCTTCGGCGTCGGCCAGCACGTAGCCACCGCGCGCGATCTGGGCGACCTGCTCGGTGCTGCGCGGCTGGTGCGGCAGGTTCTGGCGGCTGAACACCAGGCAGCTCGGGCCGTCGGTGCGGGTGATCGCCGACTTCCAGCTGACCGCCGACTCGACCGCATCGCACGGGCGCCACACATCGTTGTTGGGGATGTAGCGCAGCGAGGCCAGGTGTTCCACCGGCTGGTGGGTCGGGCCGTCTTCGCCCAGGCCGATCGAGTCGTGGGTGTACACGTGGATGGCATGCGCCGGGATCAACGCGCTCATGCGCACGCCGTTGCGGGCGTAATCGCTGAACACCAGGAAGGTGGCGTCGAACGGAATGAAACCGCCGTGCAGGGCCAGGCCGTTGGCGATGGCGGTCATGCCGAACTCGCGCACGCCGTAGTACACGTAGTTGGCGTTCGGGTCGTCGGTGGCCACCGACTTGCTGGCCTTCCACAGGGTCAGGTTGGAATGGGCCAGATCAGCCGAGCCACCCACCAGTTCCGGCAGCAGCGGCGCGAAGGCTTCAATGGCCAGCTGCGAGGCCTTGCGCGAGGCGATGGTCTGGCCGTCGGCCTGCACCTGGGCGATGTAGGCATCGGCCTTGGCAACGAAGTCGGCCGGCAGTTCGCCGTGCGAGCGACGGGTCAGTTCATCGGCTTCGGCCGGGAAATGCGCGGCGTACTTGTCGAACTGCTGTTCCCACTCGGCCTGGCGCAGGGTGCCGGTACCGCCGGCACGCCAGCCGGCGTAGATCTCTTCGGGGATCTCGAACGGACCGTAGTTCCAGCCCAGCTGCTTGCGGGTGGCCTCCAGTTCGTCCTTGCCCAGCGGCGCGCCGTGGCTGGATTCCTTGCCCGCCTTGCCCGGCGAACCGAAGCCGATCGTGGTGCGGCAGCAGATCAGGGTGGGCTTGTCGAACTGCGCCAGGGCGCTGTCGATGGCCGCCTTGATGCTGTCCGGGTCGTGGCCATCGACGCCGCGCACCACGTTCCAGCCATAGGCTTCGAAACGCTCGGGGGTGTTGTCGGTGAACCAGCCGTCGGTGTTGCCGTCGATGGAGATGTGGTTGTCGTCCCAGAAGCAGACCAGCTTGCCCAGACCCCAGGTGCCGGCCAGCGAGGCGGCTTCGTGCGAAATGCCTTCCATCAGGCAGCCGTCGCCCAGGAACACCCAGGTGCGGTGGTCGACGATCTCGTACTCGGGGCGGTTGTAGCGCTGGGCCAGCAGCTTTTCAGCCAGCGCAAAGCCCACGGCGTTGGCCAGGCCCTGGCCGAGCGGCCCGGTGGTGGTTTCCACGCCGGGGGTTTCATGGTGCTCCGGGTGGCCGGCGGTCTTGCTGCCGAGCTGACGGAACTGCTTGAGCTGTTCGATCGGCAGGTCGTAGCCGCTCAGGTGCAGCAGCGCGTACTGCAGCATCGAGCCGTGGCCGTTGGACAGCACGAAGCGGTCGCGGTTGAACCACTTGGGGTTGTTGGGGTTGTGACGGAGATAGTCGTTCCAGAGGACCTCGGCGATATCGGCCATGCCCATCGGCATGCCGGGATGCCCGGACTTTGCGGTTTCGACCGCATCAGCGGCAAGGAAGCGGATGGCATTGGCCAACTGGCGGCGGGTAGGCTGCGTCATGGTTCTGAGAGTCGGGAGGCTCCCGCGGAGCTGCGGGCAGCCAATTGTCCCACAGACCTCCGGCGGGGTCAGGCCGGGCGTCGGCTTTCTGAACAAAAACGCCCCGCACGGGGGCGGGGCGTTTTCAGGTGCGGTGCGCGGCAGGCCGCGCCACGCCGGGCGATCAGTCGCGCTTGACCTGTTCCGGCACCGGGCTGTCCTCGGTCTCGCCCTTGGCCACCAGGGTGGTCAGGGCCAGGTCGCCGGTGACGTTCAGCGCGGTACGGCACATGTCCAGGAAGTGGTTCACGCCCAGGATCAGGCCAATGCCCAGCGGGTTGACCCCGACCATGGCGCAGATCATCGCCACCACCGGCAACGAGCCCGACGGCACGCCAGCCGTGCCGATGCCGCCCAGGATGCAGACCGCCATCACCATGATCTGCTGGCCGATGCTCAGGTCCACGCCGAAGAACTGGGCCAGGAAGATCACCGTCACGCCTTCGAACAGCGCGGTGCCGTTCTGGTTGGCGGTGGCACCCACGGTCAGCACGAAGCGCGACACCTTCTGCGGCAGGCCCATCTGGTCGGCCACGCGCAGCGCGGTCGGCAGGGTGGCGTTGCTGGAAGCGGTGGAGAAGGCCATCACCGTGGCTTCCTGCGTATCGCGGAAGAACGACAGCGGCGAACGCCCGGACAGCCACACCGCGGTGCCGTAGGTCACCACCATGTGCAGGCCCAGCGCCAGCACCACCACGCCCACGTAGGCGCCCAGGCGGATGATCAGGTCGAAGCCGAACAACGCGGCCAGGTTGAACATGAAACAGGCCACCGCGTACGGGGCCAGCCGGATGACCAGGTTGATCAGCGTCATGGACACTTCGAACACGCCTTCCACGGCGCGACGCAGCGGGGCGACCTTTTCCTCGTCGCTGAGCACCATGCCGATGCCGAACATCAGCGCGAAGAACATCAGCGACAGGATCGCGCCATTGTCCGATGCGGCCTGCAGCACGTTGCTGGGCACGATCGACAGCAGCATGTCCATGCCCTTGGGGGTTTCATGGATACCGGCGACGATTTCCTTGCTGCGCTCGGCGTTCTCCGAGAGCATCTGCGCGGCCACCTGCGGGTCCACCCCGGCGCCGGGCTTGAGCACGTTGACCAGCACCAGCCCGATGCCCACCGCGATGCCCGACAGCAGCACCGTGTAGGCCAGGGTCTTCCAGCCGATCCGGCCGAGCGCGCGGATGTCGCCCATCTCCGATACGCCCATGATCAGCGCCGAGAAGATCAGCGGCACGATCAGCATGAAGATCAGGTTGAGGAACAGCCCCGACAGCGGCGTGGTCACCCAGGCCATTACGCCCTTGGCGAAGTCGGTCAGGCCGGGTACGCCCGGGCCGGCGGCGTGCACGATCAGGCCCAGCACCAGGCCCAGCGCGAAGCCAATGCCCATTTTCCAGTGCAAGGGCAGTTTCTTGCGGGTCGTTGCGGCCTCAGTCATCTAGCAGCTTTCCTGTAAAGAATTGAACGAGCTTAGCAAAGCCGGCCCGACAGGCCCGGCAGCGGATCAAGATCCCGAAGGATATAGAGGCGCCAGCCCATTGTTTTCCGCCACCGCGGCGGCCTGCCAGTGCGGTCCGTCATGGAAGGCCCGGCGCAGCGCCTGCCGCGCGGCGGCCACGTCGCCGCCCTGGCCGGACCAGCGCACCCGCTGCATCGCCAGCAATGCCTCGCGCTGCACCGGGTCGGCCAGCCGTGCCAGCAGGGCCTCCAGACCCACGACCCCACCCATGCTGGCCAGCAGCGCGATGATCTCGTCCAACCCCTGGCTTTCCAGGGCGCGTCGCAGTTCCGCGCGCGGCACCACGACCGCAGGCGAACCGGCTGGGCCCGGCTGCGGGGCGGTGGCGGTATCCCGGCGCTGCACCCGGCGCCAGCCCCACCACAGGGTCAGCAGCCAGAGCACCGCGAATCCGGCGGCGGCCGCGATCCAGCCCCAGGGGCGCGCCGACGCCGGCGGGTCGGCCAGTGGCAGCGCGTTGGAGGCCGGCGGCGCCTCGCCCGGCAGCGCCGACTGGGTGTCCACCGGCACCGCCGCGGCGGCACTGCCCGCCCCCGCTGCGGCGACCTGCAGGGTCAGCGCCGGCAAGCTGGCCGTCCGCGCCTCGCCCGCTTTTACATCCCACCAGGGCATGCTCGGCCCGGGCACGCGCAGGGTGCCCGGCGTGCGCGGCACGATCGAGTAGCGCCGGGTCAGCTTGAGCTGGGGCGTGTTGCCGCTGAAGGTCTCGTCGAACTGGGCCGGTTCGGCGAACACCTGCGCATCGGGGCCGACGTCCAGCACCGGCAGTTCCGGGAACTGCGCGCGGGTGGCGCCTTGGGCAACGGCTTCCACCACGACCGTGGCCGCCTCCCCGGCGCGCGCCTGGGTGGGGGCGGCGGTGTAGCGCAGGCGCAGGTCGTGCAGTGGGAGCCACGGCTGCGCCGCGTTGGCCGGTTGCGGCTGCACCTGCAGCGTGCGCGTCGGCGCCGTTGCGCGCAGCCGTCCGTCGCCACCGAACATGTCATCGAAGAAGCCACCGGCGGCACGTCCGTTGAACTGGGCGGCCGGCAGCTGCAGCGGCCCGCTGCGTTCGGGAATCAGCAGGAAACGCCGCTCCACCAGGTTGTAGCGGCGGCCATTGACCTCGCGCACCAGGCTGCGGTCCTCACCCACCCGCTGCATCGACGCACCGGCCGGGGTATCCAGCAGCAGTTCGCCCGACACCAGCTGCGAGGCGTAGTACAGCCGCACCACCACGCCCACGCTCTGCTGCACATAGGGGGTGAGGTCATCAACCTCGGTTTCCATGAAGACCGCCGCGTTACCCGGAACGGCCGCCGATGCGGCGGTGCTGGCGCCCACCTGCAGCAGCAGCGGCGCGGTGCGGTTGGCCCCCACCTGCAACGCGGGGATCTGCAGCGTGCCCGTGCGACGCGGCGACAGCGCCACCGCGTAGAGATTGCGCGCGGTGGTACCGCCCGTGCCCCATTGCATCTGGCGGCTGCTGGTCTGCCCGCTGAGCTCGAAATCGGCGCGCAGGGGCGCGTAGTCCGGTGCCCCGCCCGCATCGCTCTCGATGTTGAGGGTCACCGTTTCGCCGTCGCTGATCTGCTCGCGGTCCAGCCAGGCACGGGTCTGCGCCTGGGCCCAGCTGCTCGCCGCCAGCAGCAGCCAGCAGCAGCCGCGCATCCAGCGTCGCGTGGTCGAAATGGTGCTCATCGTCCTTCCCGTTTCCTGCGTTCGTTTTCGAGTTGGAACTTGGCGCGCAACAGGCTGCCCGGATCATCCGGCACCCGCCGCATCCAGGCTTCCACGGCTTGGCGCTGCTCGCGCTGCTGTGGGGTTTCCGCGGCCTGCCGTTGCGCCGGGGTGTCCTTGCCGTCCTTGCCCTGCCGCTGCAACGCCTGTTGCATCTGCTGGCGCTGGGCCGCATCGGCCTGGGCCTGGGCGGCGGGGTTGGGATCGGGATTGCCGGCGCCCTGCGTGTCCTTGTCCTTGCCTTGCGCCGGCGTGCCCGGCGGCTGACCAGGGCTCTGCTGCCCGGGCTGCTTCGGCGGCTGGCCGGCGTCCTTGCCCGGTTGGCCCTGGCCCTGCGACGGTGGCGAGGTGGGCGGCTGCTTGCCTTGGCCGTCCTTGGGCGGCGCCGACGGCGGCTTGCGCTTGCGGGCGGCATCCACCGCCGCGCGGTTGGCGACCGCATCGGGCATGCCCGGCGTCTTGCGCAACGCCTTGTCATACGCCTCGATCGCAGCGTCGTACTGACCTTGGCGGGCCAGTGCGTTGCCCAGGTTGTACCAGCCAGCGTCGCTGTCGATGCCGTCGAACTGCGCCTGGGCGGCCTTGAAGTCACCCCGCCGGTAGGCCTCCACACCCGCCGCCAGTGCCTGCTGGTCCACCTGATCGGCACGCGTCCACCAGGTGCCTTCGGCGGCATACGCAGGGGTTGGCAATGCCAGCGGCGCGGCCAGGCAGGCCACCAGCACCACGGCCAGGCCGCGGCGGCGGAACGCCCACAACGACAGCAGCATCAACGGCGGCAACAACCAGAACCCTTCATCGCGCCACGCCATGCCATTGCCATCGCGGCGATCGTCCATGCTTGTCTTGGGAGTCAGCACGCCCAAGGCGCGCAGGTCGCCATCGTCGCTGGCCATCCGCGCGTACTGGCCGCCGCCCGCACTGGCCACCGCGCGCAGGGAGGCTTCGTCCAGGCGCGCCTGGGCAATCTGTCCGTCGCCACTGCGGTAGGCGGCGCCGGTGGGCGTGCCCACGCCAAGTACCGAGACCGTCACGCCCTGGCGCCGCGCCGCGGTGGCCGCGCTGCTGGCGGCAGCGTCGGCACGATCGGTGAGCAGCAGGATGTCACCGCTGCGTGCGCCGGACTGTTGCAGCAGCAGTACGGCCGCATCCAGCGCGCGCTCGGCATGCTGGCCATCACGCGGCATCACGTCTGGTCCCAGCGCGTCCAGGTACAGCGCCACATTGGCGGTATCGGCTGTCAGGGGTGCCACCGTGTACGCATCGTCGGCGTACACCAGCAGGGCAACCTCCCCGCCTTTGCGCTCGCGCAGCAGTGCGGCCAGTTTGGCCCGCGCCTGCAGCAGCCGCGAGGGCGGCAGGTCGGTGGCGGTCACCCGCGAGGACAGGTCCAGCGCCACCACCAGCGGCGCCGGTGATTGCCACAACGGCTGGGCCACCTGCCGCCAGCTGGGGCCGGCCAATGCAACCACGGCCAACGTCCAGCCCAGCAGCAACGCGATCAGGCCGCCCCACGCACGCTGCCCGCCGGCCACCAGCAGGTGGCGCAGCAGATGTGCATCCACGGCAGTGTGCCAGGCGCTGCCGCGGCGGCGGCGCCAGTACCAGAGGGCGGCGATCAGCGGCAGCGCCAGCAGCAGCCACAGCGCCTGCGGGCGCACCAGGTGCAGGGCATTCCAGTCGATGTTCATGCCCACCGCCTTGGCAGCAACCAAGCCAGCCCGGCCAGCAGCAGCGACAGCGCCAACGGCCAGGCATACCGTTCGATGCGCGGTCGCACCGCCGGCCCGGCCGATGCCACCGGTTCCAGCCGCTGCAGTTCGGCATAGATGCCGGCCAGCTCGTCGGTATTGCGCGCGCGGAATGCGCGGCCACCGGTGAGCGTGGCAATCTTCTGCAGGGTGGCTTCATCAACGGGGTCTTCGCCCGGTGCGATCTGCACGCCGAACAGGCTGAAGCCGCCGTCGCCGCCGAAGGCCACGGTGTACACGCGCACGCCTTCGGCCTTGGCCAGTTCTGCCGCGCGCAGCGGTTCGAGCACGCCGGCATTGCTTACGCCGTCGGTGAGCAGGATCAGCACGCGCTGCCCCTGCGGTTGTTCGCGCAGGCGTTTCACCGCCAGCGCGATCGCATCGCCGATGGCGGTTTCGCGCCCGGCCAGGCCAACCACGCTGTCGCCCAGTTGCAGGCGCACGCTGGCCAGGTCGCCGGTCAACGGGGTCAGCGTATAGGCGCGTTCGCCGAAGATCAGCAGACCGACGCGATCACCGGCACGCCGGTCGAGGAAATCCGCCAGCACGGCCTTGGCGGCCGTCAAACGGTCCACCACCTGGTGCCCGAGCAGCATGTCCGCTTCGCTCATGCTGCCCGACACATCGACGGCCAGCATCATCTGTCGTCCCTGCTGCGGCGGCGTCACCGCCTCACCCAGTTGTTGCGGGCGCGCGGCGGCCACGCACAGGCAGGCCCAGGCCAGCCACAGCACCAGCCGCCCCAGCCCCAGCGAACGCCCGCCCGCGGCCACGCCCAACGCCTGCAACTGCGCCGCCGCATAGGGCACGCGCAGTGCGGCAGCGGTGGCGCCGCGCTGTGGCCACCCGTGCATCAGCACCGGCAACGGCAGCGCGGCCAGCATCCAGGGCCAGGCCAGCGTGTCCAACCACGCCAGCCAGTTGGGCAACCAGGCGGCCCAGTGTTCGGGTATCTGCATCGCGATCATCGGCGACGCCCCGCCATCAGTCCCAGGAAACGCCGACGCGCCAATACCCGCAAGCGCGTGGCGGCCTCGGCGTCCACCGTGGGGCGGTAGCCGCCGTCCAACAGCAGCCGGCCATCGCCATCGGAGAAGGCGCGACTGCCGGGTTCATCGAGGAATTCGAGCCAGGCTTCGCCCTGCAGCAGCTCGGCACCGGGTTGATGGGTACGCGCGGCACGGCGCAGCAGCGCGGCGATGGCGGCCACTTCATCCACCGGGGTGGCGGCCTGCGCCACGCCGTCGTCGAACAGGCGCATCCAACGTTGTTCGCGGCGACGGCGACGCGCCCGCCACCACCACAGCAGCGCGACCACACCCAGCAGCGCCGCCAGCACCAGCCACCAGCCCGGGGCCGGTGGCCACCACGGCGGTGACGGCGGCAGGTGCACATCGCGCAGCGGCAGACTGCTGGCCGCGCTCATGCCACCACCGCCGAGGGCATCGGGGTCAACCAGCAGTCGCTGGCGTCATCGGTGGCCACCACATGCACCTGGATGCGGCGCGACGACAGCTGCTTCTGCAGTGTCTCCAACGGGGCCACGAAGCGCGTGCGCCAATGCTCGCGGACGTTGGCGCGGTCCAGGTCGAGCATCACCCGCCGGCCCTCGGACAGGAACGCCAGCGGCGCCGCCGGAGGGGCCAGCTCAAGCGGATCGACCAGCAGCATCACCACCACTTCGTGGTGCATCGCCAGCGCGGTCCAGCGTGCAACGCTGATGGCGGCGGCCTGGCCGGGGTCGGCCAGCACCACCACGCGCGCACCCGGCCGCAGCAGGCGGGCGGCATGTTCCAGTGCACGGTCCAGGCCGGCATCGTCGGAAGGCGGTTCGGCGTACCAGCGGGTCAAGGCATCCAGCACGCGCAGGACGCCCCGGGTGCCACCGGCAGGCGGCACCGGCGCTTCAACCGCACTGCCGCGCAGTGCACCCAGGCGATCGCCCTGGCGCTGCGCCAACCAGGCGGCAATCGCGCCGACGCGCGCGGCCTGCACCGACTTGAAGCGGACCCGGGTGCCGAAATAGAGCACCGGGTCGGTGTCGGCCACCAGCAGGGTCAGGCGCTCGCGTTCGGCCTGGAACAGCTTGGTATGCGCGCGCCCGGTGCGGGCGGTAACACGCCAGTCGATATGCCGGGCGTCGTCACCGGCCACGTACTCGCGCGACTCGGCGTATTCCATGCCGCGCCCCCGCATCGGCGCGGGCGCGCTGCCGGCATGGCCGAGCCGACCCCGCCGGGCTGGCGCCAACCGGTGCGCATTGCGCCGCAAGGCGACCAGTTCGGCCAGGCTGGGGCGCAAGCCGTCGCCCATGGTCGTGCCTGCCACGCTGTCCACGTTGGCGTCCATCGGGATCAGGGTGCCGGTACGCGAGCCAGCAGTTCGGCCACCAGGCGGTCGCCATCCCAGCCTTCGGCGGTGGCTTCGTAACTGGGCAGCACACGGTGGCGCAGCACATCCGGCGCCACGCTGCGCACGTCATCGGGGGTCACGAAGTCGCGGCCGGCCAGCCAGGCGCGCGCACGTGCGCAGCGCTCCAGCGCGATGGAGCCGCGCGGGCTGGCCCCCCAGGCGATGCGACGGGCCAGCGCCGGGTCGTACCGCGACGCATCGCGGGAGGCCAGCACGATTTCGATCAGGTAGCGCTCCAATGCCGGCGCCATGTGCAGTGACAGCACTTCCTTGCGCGCGTCGAACACATCCTGCAGCGGCATCCGCGCCGGCGCCGGCGGCGGTGCACCCAAGGCATCGCGGGCGCGCTCGCGCGCCAGGCGCAGGATCTCCGCTTCGGCATCGGAGTCGGGATAGCCGATGCGTACATGCATCAGGAACCGGTCCAGCTGCGCTTCGGGCAGCGGGAAGGTGCCCTCCTGCTCGATCGGGTTCTGCGTGGCCATCACCAGGAACAACGCCGGCAGCGCGTAGGTGTGGCGGCCGACGGTGACCTGACGCTCGCCCATCGCCTCCAGCAGCGCCGACTGCACCTTGGCCGGCGCACGGTTGATCTCATCGGCCAGCAGGATCGGATGGAAGATCGGCCCCGGCACGAATTCGAAGCGGCCTTCCTGCGGACGCCAGATTTCAGTGCCGGTCAGATCGGCCGGCAACAGGTCCGGGGTGAACTGCACGCGCGAGAAGTCCGCGTCCAGGCGCGCAGCCAGCGCGCGGATGGCGGTGGTCTTGGCCAGGCCCGGCGCGCCTTCGACCAGCAGGTGGCCGTCGGCCAGCAAGGCCGTCAGCAGCCGATCAACCAGCGCCGCCTGTCCGACGATCTCGCCGGCCAGGGCGTCGCGCAGGGCGCGGAAACCCTCGTGGAGGCGGCTATGGGCTGCGTCGGCCGCAGGCGTATCGACCGGGAGGTCAGTCGGGAAATCGGGCATGGGGGGAGGCAGGTTCATGGCGTCCATGTGACCCACGCGGCGTGCGAAGGTTCCATCGACATGATGGCAGGGCTTCGGACAAAGGACATCAAAGCTAGCTGAACCGCGGGTCAGTTGGAGAGGGCGCGCAAGCTCGGACACGTCCCTCGGCTCCTACTCACTCAGTCCGGCAGCCTGGGAACTTGCCCCCAGGGTTGGTCGGGCGCTACCACCTCGTCCCTATGCGCGAATCGACCACGTGCCTGGAATCGTCCGTGCTCCGTGAAAGAGGCACGTGCTCTGAGACTGACGTGATGCACGCCCCATAATCTGAAATCGGAGGCAATATCCTACATACGGTGGCGCCGATTCCCTACGACTACGAGCGGGCCTACACGGTAGCTTTTGCCGCTCCAGTCGATGAAAGGATGCCAACGAGATGAGAGTTTCTTCCACCTTAGTTCTGAGCACCATTGCGCTCGGACTTCTTCATATGGCGCCTGCCTTGGCCATACCCGCTGCTGGAAGCGAGATAAAAATGCAATCGTGCGGCAGCACGCGATTTGAGCAGATGACAAGTCTTTCCTCGACGCTGGCGATACGGACCTGCTCTGGAGGAGATGTCTATGGAATAGGGGTTTCGCCCGATGAAGCGGTGAAGAACTTGAATGGATTCATAGCAGTGTCGGAAGCTGGCATTCGATGTACTGCGGGAGCCAGTAGCGTTACCACAGGAAGCTACGGCATAGGCGCATACGCCACCTTCTATTGCAATGGGTACCCCACAACCGCGATTGGAAGCACCCCAACGATTGCAGCGAACCGCGTTCTTGAGATCGCAACGGAGAGAGCGGCGTCCGGCAGCTACTGTAGCGCCAGCCTGCAGGGCTCCTACTACCCAGAACTGCACGGCTTCCGCTTCTCGTACCAATGCAGAAATGCTGCCGGCGCGGCATGGAACATAAATGGACTAGGCTCGGACATTGATCAAGCCAACAACGCCGCAATGAAAGTTATGCGCCTGACTGCAACCCTTACAACTAACTGCTCTTTCTCGCCTGCAATTCTCAACGGAGTAATTTTCACGACCAACCTTCAGTGCAAGGGATCGTATTTCCGTGGATACGGCAGCTCGGTCACTTCCGCCACTGAAGACGCCTTGACGCAGGCTGGCGCGAACTAGATTTACGGCGGCCCGTCAGGCCTGCGACTCGAGCTGAGAGCGCTCAGCGCTCTCGATGTCGATGTCGATGTTTGACGGCACACGGCAGCCACCTGACACCACACTTCTTAGCAAACCAAAAAACGACGCCCCAATCGGGGCGTCGTTTTTGTCGAATCACCTGATAAGCTCGCTGGCTGACTACCCAAGTAGAGCCTCAGGAGCCCTGCCGACCAAGTCTCAGTCGGCGCGCTTTGCCACCCGCAATACCTTCGGGGTCACGAAGACCAACAGCTCGGCCTTGTCCTTGTTGCGGCTACGCTTCTTGAACAGGTTGCCCAGGAACGGCACGTCGCCCAGGAACGGCACCTTGTTGACGCTGTCACGGTCGGTGAACTCGTACACGCCACCGATGACGACGGTCTGACCGTCCTCCACCAGCACGGCCGTGTTTACCTCACGACGATTGATCGTGGGCACTTCACCGTAGCCCTGCAGCCGGATGTAGCTCTCCACTTCATCCTTCTTGACCGACATGTTCAGGAACACGCGGTTGTCGTTGGTGATGGTCGGGGTGACCTTCAACTCCAGCACCACTTCCTTGAACTGCACGTTGGGCGTTGCGGCACCACCGCTGCCGCCACCGGTGATGGTGACGTAGGCAATTTCCTTACCCTGCTTGATCAGCGCTTCGCGCTGGTTGGTGGTCACCACGCGCGGGTTGGAGATCACCTCGCCACGCGATTCCTGCTGCATGGCCGACAACTCCACGTCCAGCAGGTAACCGGCATTGAGGATCGACAGTGCCAGCGAACCCGGGTTGGAGGCCGCCGCGACGGGCAGGTTCCAGTTGAGGTTCTTGCCGCTCAGTGTGTTGGGAGTCCGCACGGGTATTGCGCCAGTGCGGCCACCGGCTTCCCATGCCGCCACGTCACGCGCGTACTGGGTAGCATTGGTCGAGTTGCTGTTGACGTTTTCGTGGTTCTCTTCAACGTTGCCGCCGAAGTACACATTGTCGCGCGCACCACTGATGCCGAACTTGGCCCCCAGTTCACGGGCGAACGTATCGGTGGCGATGACGATGCGGCTTTCGATCAACACCTGGTCAACCGGGCGGTCGATCACGTTGATCAGCTCGCGCATGCGCGCCAGCTTCTTCGGGATGTCGCTGATCATCAGCGTATTGGTGCGCTCGTCGGCAACGATGCGACCGCGCGAGGACAGGAACCCGCTGTCTTCCTGCGAACTGTTGCTACCGCCACTACCACCGCCACCACCGCTGCCGCTACCGCCGATGCCCTTGGCTTCGGTCAGCGCTTTGAAGATCTGCGCGGCGTTGTGGTAGTTGATCTGGATGTAATCGGTGACCAGGTCTTCGCGGTTCTCGATCGCGATCCGCGCGTCTTCCTTGTCCTGCTCGAACTTGGCCAGCTCCGGCTGCGGGGCCACCCACACCACGCCGCCATCACGGCGCTTGTCCAGGCCCTTGGCGCGCAGCACGATGTCCAGCGCCTGGTCCCACGGCACGTTGACCAGGCGCAGGGTGACATTGCCTTCGACACTGTCGGAGGCAACGATGTTCAGGTTGGACTCCTCGGCGATCAACTGCAGCACCGTGCGCACCGGCACGTCCTGGAAGTTGAAGGTCACCGGCTTGCCGCTGTAACCGCGCTGGGCGATCGCGGTGGCCGCCTGGGTCACGGTGGTGGCATTGATCGCGCCAGTGGCCGGGGCCGCCTTGCGCGGGCTGATCTCTACGACGTACTCGTTGCCGGTCTGGTAGGCCAGCGACTCGAACGCGGTATTGGTATTGAGCACCAGCTGGGTGCCGCCACCGTAGGGCTTGGGATCGATACGCTGCACCGGCGTGGCGAAATCGACCACGTTGATCGGCTTCTGCAGGTTCTCCGGCAGACGTACGTTGCCGACGTCGATCACCACGTTGTTGCCCTGGGTGCGCAGGTCCGGGCTGGCGCCCTTGCCGTCGAACTGCAGGATCAACCGCCCGGCGCCGTCTTCACCGCGCTTGAAATCGATCTTGGATACCGACAGCGAAGCCGGCGCGGTGATCGGCGCGGCGCTGGCGGCAGGCTGTGGAGCTGCTGCGGGCGTGGCCGCCAACAGCGTGCCATTGGCCACCATGAGCGCGACTCCCAGCGCGCACAGGTGGATCAGCTTCGGGCGCCGGTTGGGACGCTGCCGCATGGCATTGGAAAAGGTCATCGTGCTATCCCCGTAATCATTCATTGATCTTCAAGCGCAAGCGATGCAGGCCGTTCCAGCCAGCCGCCCGCGCCATCCGGCACCAGTTCAATCAGTTCGATCCGGTCTTCGAAGACCCCGGTCACCCGGCCGTCGCTCTGCCCCAGGTAGACGCCCGGACGCACCCGATAGGTGACCTTGTCCGGCGCCATCACCAGCGCGACCAGGCCGCCACCGGTTCCCAGCGAACCGACCATGTCCAAGGCATCCAGCGGGAAGGCTTCCAGCGGTTCCTTGCGGCGGTTCGGGTCCGGACGCAGTCCCGACCCGCCCTGCGGATTGGTCCAGGCATCGGTGAACGGATCCCGCATCCCCTGCGCGGAATACTCGAACGTTTCAAACTGCTGCATCACCGGCAGTGGCTCAAGCGGGGGCGCCGGGCGCGCACGCACGTCCTCCACCCACTTTTCCAGGTTCGGCGCATCGCCGGGGGTACTGCTCACCCCCCGTGCGCAGCCGGCCAGCAATGCCAGCACCAGCAACCCGCATACCCGTGCGGTCATCCCCAGGCTCATGGCGTGCCTCCGGGCTTGGCGGTCTTGTCGGCGGCGGCCGCCTTTTCCTGCGCTTCCATTTCCAGCTCGTCCAGGTAACGGTAGGTCTTGACCGTACCGGACAGCTCCAGCGCACCGCTGCGCGCGGTGATGCCGGTCTTGGGATCCTTGGGCTTCAGGTTGATGTCGTGCATGGTCAGGATGACCACGCGCGGCAGCGAGGCCACGCCGCTGACGAAGGCACCGAACTGGTGGTAGCTACCCACCATGCGCAGGGCGATCGGCTTTTCGGCGTAGAACTCCTTGGGCTGCTCGGCACCGGGCTGGAACAGCTCATTGACCAGGCCGCTGGACAGCGCGGTCTGCGAGATGTCGATGATCAGGTCCGGCATTTCGGTCTTGCTGGGCAGCTGGCGCAGCATCTGCTGCAGCACCTGCTCCATCTGGGCCAGCTGCTGCTTGAGCGGGGCCAGATTGACCGCACGCCCCTGCTCCTTGGTGAACTCTTCCCGCAGGCTGGTCTCGGTGCTTTCCAGCGAGGCCAGCTCTTCACGTTTGCCGCTGATCAGGGCGAACCACGCCAGGAACACGATCAGCAAGGCGAGCAGCGCGCAAAACACCACCTTGGCCTGCTGCGGCCAATTGCCGATGTTGTTGAAGTCCAGCTCTTTGAGATTCATCTTCTGGCTCATGCGCCCCCCTTCTGCGGCGTACTGGACGCCGCCGGTTGTGCAGGCGCGGCGGGCGGTGCGATGCGGCTGCCCGACGGCTTGGCCGGCTCGGCGGCCGGTGCCTGGGCCGGGGCCGTTGCGGGCGCAGCGGCGGGCGGGGTCGAGGTCGGTGCAGCACCGGGCGACAGCGGGGCCACCGGCGCGGCGGCCGGATCAGCCGGGGCGGCGGCGGCATCGGCCGGCACCACCACGCTGCCATCGGGGTTCACGCCATTGACCGGCTCGCTCTGCGCCGGCAGGGTGACCTTGACCTCGAACATGTACGGCAACGCGCTGATGTCGGTCAGGGTGGTGGGACCGTCCTTGCCGGGCTCGGGCTTCTTGGCCTCGATCACCGACAACTCCGGCTTGCTCATCCAGCCCGACGTTTCCAGGTTGCGCATGTAGGCGCTGACCCGGGCGTTGGACTGGGTGCGCCCCTGCAGGGTGAGGATGTCGCCTTCCTGCTTGAGCGCGGTCAGCACCACCCCATCGGGAATGGTGCGCACCAGCGCGTCGAACAGGTGGACCATCTGCGAGCGCTTGGCCTGCAGTTCCTCGATCACCTTCTTGCGCGCCAGCAGGCGGTCACGCTGGCGATCCAGGCGGTCGATCTCCTTGTTCTGCTCCTTGACCTTGGCGATCTCGGTCTGCAGGAAGGCATTGCGCTCGCCCTGCCCGCTGACCTGCCGGTCGTAGTAGAACCAGATCAACAGCGACAGCAGGACCCCGCCGATGGCGGCGAAGCCGAGCATGCCGTAGAAGTCGCGCTGGCGTTGCTTGCGCCGCTCGGCGCGCCACGGCAATAGATTGATTCTTGCCATCAGTCAAAGCTCCTCAGCGCCAGACCGGTGGCAATCATCAGCGCCGGGGCATCCTGGGCCAGGGCATGCGCCTGGACCTTGGGACCCAGGGTCATCTGTGCCAGCGGGTTGGCCACCACGGTGGCCACGCCCAGCTGTTCTTCCACCATCTCCGGCAACCCGGCCAGCGCCGCGCAACCGCCGGCCAGCACGATGTGGTCCACGCGGTTGAATTCACTACCGGCATAGAAGAACTGGAGCAGGCGGCTGATCTGCTGGACCGTGGCTTCCTTGAACGGCTCCAGCACTTCCATCTCGTAGCTTTCCGGCAGCCCGCCCTGGCGCTTGGCCAAGCCGGCTTCCTCGTAGGTGAGGCCGTAGCGGCGCATCACTTCGTCGGTGAGCTGCTTGCCGCCGAACACCTGTTCGCGGCTGTACAGGCTACGCCCGCCCCGCAGGACGTTCAGGGTGGTCATGGTGGCACCGATGTCCACCAGGGCGACCACGCCATCACTGGCGATCGGCAGTTCGCTGGCGACCAGGGCAAAGGCGTTCTCGACCGCGAAGGCCTCCACGTCCATGACCCGGGCGGTCAGCCCGCCGAGCTCCAGCGCCGATTGGCGCAGCTCCACGTTCTCCGACCGCGACGCCGCCAACAGCACCTGGACCATCTCCGGGTTGTTGGGAATGGCGCCCAGCACCTCGAAATCGAGGTTCACTTCCTCGATCGGGTACGGGATGTAGTTGACCGCTTCGAGCTCGACCTGGGCCTCCATGTCGTTCTCGTCCAGATCAGCCGGCATCGGGATCAGCTTGGTGATCACCGCCGAGCCGGCGACGGCTGCGGCAGCATGCCGGGCCTTCGTACCGGAACGGTTCACGGCGCGGCGGATAGCCTCACCCACGGCCTCCACTTCCACGATGTTCTTTTCCACGACCGCATTCGGCGGAAGTGGTTCCACAGCGTAATGTTCCACGCGGAAACGATTGCCACTGCGGGAAAGCTGCAAGAGCTTTACTGCAGTCGAGCTGATGTCGACGCCAATAAGCGGCGACTGGCTTTTTGGGATAAGCCCCACGGTTTCTCCCCTGCCGACGGGCACTTGGACGCATAACCTGCGCCCGCGCATTAATAACGTTTTTTTTGCAAACCGCAACCATCACGCAGTGAAACGTGCACTACCGCACGTTTCACGGCTCCCCAGACGGTCGTCGATCTGCGCTCCCCGGGAACAACCCCAGCCGTTCCCTTGCGTAATCTATACTCTGCGGCCACGAAATTCGCAATCGGAATCTGTCACTGATGACACGCTTTCGCCGCTGGCTGCGCTGGTTGCTGGTCGCCATCCTGGTCCTGGGCCTGATCGGCGCCGCCGTCGCAGGTGGCCTGTACTACGCCATTTCCTCCAAGCTCCCGGACGTGCAGACCCTGCGCGACATCGAGATGCAGGAGCCCATGTACGTGTATGCCAGCGATGGCAAGCTGATGGCCGTCTTCGGCGAGTCGCGGCGCGTACCGATCACCATGAAGGAGGTCCCGGAACGTCTCAAGCAGGCCTTCCTGGCCACCGAGGACGCCCGCTTCTACGAGCATGGCGGGGTGGACTACAAGGGCATCGGCCGCGCGGTCTGGCTGCTGGCCACCACCAACGACAAGCGCGTGCCGGGTGGGTCCACCATCACCCAGCAGGTCGCCCGCCAATTCTTCCTGAGCTCCGAATACAGCTACACGCGCAAGCTGGCCGAGATCCTGCTGGCGCGCAAGATCGAGTCCGAGCTGAGCAAGGACGAGATCTTCGAGCTGTACCTGAACAAGAGTTTCTTCGGCAACCGCGCCTACGGCGTGGCCGCTGCGGCCGAGTTCTACTACGGCAAGAAGCTGGGCGATCTGGATCTGGACGAGATGGCCTCGCTGGCCGGCATCCCCAAGTTCCCGTCCTCGGGCAACCCGATCAGCAACCCCGAGCGGGCCCGCGAGCGCCGCGACTTCTATGTGCTGCAGCGCATGGCCAGCCTGGGCTTCATCAGCCAGGCCGAGGCCGACGCCGCCAAGGCGGTGCCGATGCACGCCAGCGCGCATGAGCCGCCGGTGCAGGTCGAAGCCCCCTACGTGGCCGAGCTGGTCCGCCAGGAAATGATCGCCCGCTTCGGCGGCGACGTGGTCAACAAGGGTTACCACGTGACCACCACGATCAATGCCGAGTTGCAGACGGCGGCCAACATCGCCGTGCGCGATGGCCTGCGCGTGTACGACCACCGGCATGGTTGGCATGGCGTGGAGCAGCACTTCGAGGTGCCGGCCGATGCCGATGCCAAGGCGCTGGCGGCCAAGCTGGTCGGCATCCCGGCCCAGTCCGGGCTGCTGCCGGCGATCGTGGCGTCCACCGCCGCCGACGGCAGCGCCACCGTGGTGCTGGCCAACCGCAGCGAGCTGGTGCTACCCGTCGCCGCCAGCCGCTGGGTCAACAAGACCCCGGCCAAGCTGTTGACCCGGGGCGACCTTGTGCGCGTGCGCGCCGGCGAGAAGGAAGGCGAGTGGCTGATCGACCAGATCCCGCGCGGCCAGTCCGCGCTGGTCTCGCTGGATGCCGAAAGTGGCGCCCTGAAGGCACTGGTGGGCGGCTTCAGCTTCTCCGGCAACAAGTTCAACCGCGCCACCCAGGCGCGCCGCCAGCCGGGTTCGAGCTTCAAGCCGTTCATCTATGCGGCCGCGTTCGACAAGGGCTTCAACCCCGCCTCGATCGTGCTGGATGCCCCGGTGGTGTTCCGCGACCGCCGCGGCAAGACCTGGTCGCCGCAGAACGACGGCGGCGGCTTCCGTGGCCCGATGCGCCTGCGTGAGGCGCTGGTGCAGTCGCGCAACCTGGTCTCGGTGCGCCTGCTGGACGGCATGGGCGTGGACTACGCGCGCAAGTACATCAGCGAGTTCGGCTTTGCCGAGGCCGAGCTGCCGCCCAACCTGTCGATGTCGCTGGGTACCGCCTCGGTGACCCCGTTGTCGGTGGCGCGCGGCTATGCCGTCTTCGCCAATGGCGGTTCGCGGGTGGACACCTGGGTGATCGACCAGGTGACCGACCGTGACGGCGTGGTGGTGTTCAAGGAAAACCCGGCCATGGCCTGCCGCGACTGCGCCGGCACCAGCGGCGGCGCGCCGGTCAGCCAGGTGGTGGACGGCTTCAACTTTGGCGCACCGGCTGCCCCGGCCACCGCCGCGGCGCCCAAGCCGCAGCAGGCGGCCGAACCGGCCAAGCCGGTGAACCCGGACGCCAAGGTGGCCCCGCGCGCCATCGACGCACGCACCGCCTACCAGCTGGTGTCGATGATGCGCGACGTGGTCCAGCGCGGCACCGGCACCGCGGCCAAGGTCCTCGGCCGCGAGGACGTGGGCGGCAAGACCGGTTCCACCAACGACCACCGCGATGCCTGGTTCTCCGGCTTCGGCGGTCCTTACGCCACCACCGTGTGGGTGGGTCGCGATGACTTCCGCTCGCTCGGCTACCGCGAGTACGGCGGCAAGGCTGCACTGCCGATCTGGATCGACTACATGCGCGCTGCGCTGAAGGACACCCCGATCGCGCAGAACGAGCCGCCGTCCGGGATGGTCCAGGCCACCCTCAACGGCGCCACCGAGTGGGTCAAGGTGGAAGACATGGACAAGATCGAGGAGTACAGCTTCGATACCCATGTCCAGCAGGCCGACGACGCCGCGTTCGATATCTTCTGATGTCGACGGCAGGATGACGAGGAAGGCCGGGCATTGCCCGGCCTTTTTCGTTGCCCTCGCCCCCACCCCACGTAGAGCCGGGCTCTACACGTATGTCACATCGCCGGTGTACATTGCCGTGCAGGTCGCACAGGAGTACCGGTCATGCATCGAGCCCGTCAGCATGCAGCCACCCAGACCCGCGAGCGCCGCCACCGGCTCGCCCATGAGGCCGCCCGGCTGATGGCCGAGGGCGGCATCCGCGACTACCATCAGGCCAAGCTCAAGGCGGCGGCCCGGCTGGACATCCACGACGACGCCTCCCTGCCCCGCAACGCCGAAATCGAGGACGCGCTGCGCGAGTACCAGCGCCTGTTCGCCGGCGCCGATCATGGTGCCCACCTGCGCCAGCGCCGCGAAGCGGCCCTGCGTGCGATGGAGTTCCTGGCCCAGTTCGCCCCGCGTCTGTGCGGGCCCGTACTGGACGGGACCGCCGACGCCAACAGCCCGGTGCAGCTGCAGGTGCACAGCGACGACGCCGATGCGGTGCAGCGCTACTTCGACGAACACGGCATCCCGGCCGAGCTGCGTACCCGCCGCCTGCGGCTGGACCGCGAGCGCGTGCTGGACGTGCCGGTCTGGGTGTTCAGCGCCGAAGACCTGACCTTCGACATCGCGGTGCTGCCATACGACGCGCTGCGCCAGCCGCCTCTGTCGGCTATCGATGACAAGCCGATGCGGCGGGCCTCGGTGGCGCAGCTTCGTGAGGTGTTGGCCGAGGCGGAGATGGCCGGCTACCTGGCGGGATAGCCACGGGCCGTAACCCGACCGGTTTCCGCACGGCGCTACGTTGCATCCTTCGTCCATCCCAGCAGTTCGCGCTCCGCAGCGCGCAACGGCAGGGCTTGGTAAAAGTGATCCAGGAAATCGTAGCCACTGCTGCGCAGGTTGAAGCGGGTCGCCAGCGTCGCGGCAAACGTCGCGCTTGAAATCAGCCGGTTCAACGTGGCCGCGGGCATCGTGTGCGAGCTTTCGGGCAACCGGTAGCGGACCATGGGTGCGGTCGCATCGCGGTCGTCCTTGGCAAAAACCTCCCTGAGATTCTCGATGCCGGTACCCATCAGTCGCGGACGACGCGCCACCATCTGCGCGAACATCAATTCGGCGAATATCCACGGTGAGCCGATGTACGCCTCACCCTCCACGTAGTCCTGGACGCGCACCGCGTTGCTGTCCAGGAACAGCAGCAGCTCCGACTGGTCGATCATGCGCTGCAGTGCCACGTTGAGGATCATGTACATGTTGGCGGCATTGCGGGTGGCGCGGGTGTAATCAAACAGCCCCGGCTGGAGTGGCAATTCCGCTCTTGCCTGATCCACCTTGAGCAACAGGGCGTAAACATCTCCCCAGACACACGCGTCGACAAACACCTTCAACCCCAACTTCTCCAGCGTCACCGCCAACGCCACTACGGCGTCGTGATCCCGATGCGCATGGGAGAGGAACACATCTGCCTTTTCCACCGCAAACAGACGCGCTGCAATGGCATCGGCGTCCAGCAGGTTGTCCTTACCCGACAGGTAGTCGGTGATGTCATCAAGCTCCGGGGTATTGCGCGCCTTGTAGGCGTCCAACTCGTCCTGGGTGACGCGCAGGCGCAGGTCGTCGAAATCGGTGATCCTTACATCCATAAGCATGCTCTTTTCCTCTTGCCTTGTGCAGCTACGCTGTTCAGATCACGGCATGTCGAATCACAGCCAGCCCAACAGCCGCCTTTCCTGTTCGCTCAACGGCAGCTTTCCGTAAAGGTGATCCAGGAAAATCGGATGGTCGTGAGCGTAGGAGGTTGTCGGGAATCCCGTTGTGTCGGCGATTGCACGCTCCAGCACCTCCCACTCCAGCGCGTGCGCCGCTTCAGGGGCGCCGAACGCCACGCCTTCGTCAGCCTTGGATTTCATTGCCTCCAAGGTCAGCCGGGGGCGGCCACGCCTCGGCAGATGGCGGGCAAACATCAGCTCGGAAAGCACCCACGGTGCCCCCGCATGGCGACCATCCTCCACGCATGTGCGTAGAGCTTCGGCCTCGCCCTCCAGATGCAGGAACAGCTCGCAGCCATCGATCAGCCGCTGCAGGGCGGCATTGAACACCATATGCAGGCTGGCCGACGTCCGCACCACGCGGTGATAGTGAAAGTGATGCGTGCCGGGTGAGTTCCGGCGCGCCGAGAGTGACTCGTCCAATTCCTGCTGCACGGTGTAGGCGTTGAGCCACAGGCACGAGTCGACGAACACCGTCAGCCCCAGCTGCTCAAGCATGACCGCGAGCTGCAGCACCTGTTCTCGATCGCCGCGCCCATGCGACAGGAACACGTCGGGCTGGAACGCGGGTGCCACAACCTGCTGCACAGACTCGGCATCCAGCACCGTACCGCTGTCCATCAGGTAGGCGGCAACGGCCCGCCACGTGGCATGACACCGCTCCTGGAGCGCGGCGACGGCCGGCGCGTCCACCTTCAGCCCGGCGCCATTGAAATTGCGTACGCGCAGCTTCAGCAGCATCGTGATGCCTCCCGCACAACCCGGTAGACCAGCACGACGCCGGCCACCAGCGGCGGATGGAAAGCCAACACGGTTGGGCGGCACAGCACCTTCAGCAACGGCTCGCGCACCGCCGCCAACCGGGCCGCGTCGATGCGGTAGGACAGCACCTGGGCCAGGGGCGCATCGCTGGCCGCGTTGTACAACTGCACGAAGGCGCGCTCCTGCTGCAGGAAAAACGCATGAAAGCCCATGAACAGCGCGCCGGGCAGGACGAACAGCGCCCAGTGGAAGGAGGACGCCTGCTGGCCTACCGCGCAGGCCAGCAGCCCGGTCAGCACTGCCACGCTGCCCGCCTTCATCGCCGCGGCGCTGTTGGCCAGACGGGCAATAACGCCCTGAAGAATGTTCAGATAGCCCAGCCGCCAGGCGATCTGGTTACCGATGGTGTCCATCGCGTTCCCCTTTTCATTGCGCAGTGGGCAGGGCACCTCGACGGTGCCCTGCCCTGCCCTGCGCGTTACCAACCGATACCAACACCCAGGCCAACGCTCTGCTCACCGCTGTTGGTGAACGCGCCGTTGAGGCTGAAGGTGGCCGAGCCCTTCTCGTTGAGCACCCGCTGGTAGCCCACGGCCATGGCCGATTCGCCATCGCTGTAGCCCACACCGGCACCGAGGCGGTTGTAGGTGGCCAGGCCGGCGGTGTTCATGGCCATCGCGCTCTGCGCGCTGTTCATGGCCGCCAGCCGGTTGAAGCGCTTGTCCATCTTGTCCAGACGCTGTTCGACCCCTTTGATCGCGTCATCGGTGTACTCGTTGGCGCGGGCGAGCATCTTCTCCAGATCGGCGGTGCTAACCTGCGGCGTGGGGGTGGGTGCAGGGGCGGGTGCGTCGGCCTTGGACGGCTTGCCGCCGTCGTCGGCACTGGCGATGCGAGCACCCCCGTCTGCGGCAGAGGCGGCCTCCGGCGTACCCGATACCGCGCCACTGCCTTCCTCCTCCGCAGCCACGGGCGGCGTAGGTGCACTGGCGGTCGCCATTGCGCGACCTTCCGGCGGGGTGTCAACGCGCTGTTCCAGACCGTCGATGCGGCCATCCAGGCGCTGCTCCATGGCATGCAACTGGCCGCCGTTGACCGCATCCCGGCTGCCGGGTGCGATCAGACCGTTGGCCACGTTGCCGAGCACCATGCCG
The DNA here is from genome assembly GCF_056395005.1 of Stenotrophomonas sp. 10N36. Taxonomy (NCBI): domain Bacteria; kingdom Pseudomonadati; phylum Pseudomonadota; class Gammaproteobacteria; order Lysobacterales; family Lysobacteraceae; genus Stenotrophomonas; species Stenotrophomonas sp. 10N36. Next base: position 169,364 of record NZ_JBFTIS010000009.1, read on the forward strand.
TTGGCGCCGGCCAGGTTGAGCTGGTTGAGGCCGTCAGCGCGGGTGGCGGGGCTGTCCTGGAAGACCGAGCGAAGTTGGTGCTCCACCCGGTCGACGCGGTTGCCGTTGGTGATCACGGCAGTGTCGAGCGCGGTTAGAGCATCGCCCAGGGTGTGCTGCGAGCCGCCCTGCACCTTGAAGGTTGGACCGACGATGTTGCCGTTGGCATCGACATCACTGCCAAGGGTCGCAAGCGCGCCACGGAGCTGGCCTACGGTGGCGGCGTCGTTGGCACTGCGGCCACCTGCTACATTCACCAAGCGACGCTGCATTCCGTCGTTACCAAAGGACACAGTGTGTGATTCTCTTGCTACAGACTGTGCGCCAATTGCTACAGACTCCACAGCTCCCTTCAGTACGGCGCTCGCAGCACCAATCGCGATTGCACCGGATTCAGCGACTTGAGATTCAGTGCCGAGGGCAAAGCCTCTGGCAGCGCCTTCATGGACGTGCGAACCACGCCCCAACGCCACTGAATTTGTGCCAGAAGCGACTGCGTACGCGCCTAACGCCACCGCCCCCTCTGTATCCAAGGAGGCTGATGCAGAGTCGCCCATAGCGATGGCGAATCTCCCAGCCATTGCGGGCGTTCTATCAATCGAATCACCGAACTTCAGGAAACTGCTGCTTTCAGCCAAACGTTCAACATTTCGATTCGTATCGTATAGCTGCCTGCCAGTGACGACGTCGCTACTAGCGGGATCCAGCTCACCGTCCGCGACTCCGGTCAAGCGTGCGCCAGCAAAGTCGATCGGCCCACCCGCATCCCTGACTTGCATCCCAGCACCCCCAACTAGCTGCTCTCTCAGTCCATCAATTTCGTTTCGATTGCGTTCGATCTTCTGTTCCGCTGCGTGCAATTGACTGCCGTTGACTGCGTCGCGGCTACCTGGGGCGATCAAACCGTTGGCCACATTACCCAGCACCATGCCACTGGGCCCAGCAAGGTTTAGTTGGCTTAGACCATCGGAACGGATTGACACGTCATCTTGGAACACCGAGCGGAGTCGATGCTCCACCGATCCTACGCGCGCATCAGTCTTGAACACGGCGAGATCCAGTGAAGAAAGCGCGTCGCCCACAGTGTTCTGCGTACCGCCTTGGACGTTGTAGGTCGGCGCCACAACATCGCCGTTGACCATACCTGCACCACCTCCGAGCGTTGCCAGGGAGTCCTGCAGCTGCGCAACGGTAGTCGCGTCATAAGTGTCTGAGCCGCGGCCGACATTCACCACTCGACGCTGCACCGTGCCGCTGCCAACAGACACCGTGTTTTCTTGATCAGCATATGATCCATAGCCTAGCGCGACCCCATTTTTCGCCGACGCCTTGACCTGGGCCTGCGCACCAAGCGCAACACCGCCATCAACTTCTACGCGGGAGCTAGCACCCAGAGCGAACCCTTCAGTAGAACTCTCTGTTACATGCGCCGCACGACCGAGCGCGACTGAGTTCGTACCCATCGCCTTGGAGAAGCTGCCCACTGCAGTCCCACCCTCGTTGGCAGGCGATGCTTCAGAAGACTCACCGATCGCCACCCCGAACCAGCCAGCCGTGGCATCTTCGCTAAGTTCATCAGTGCCGATCTTGAAGAACCGGTTGCGAACTTCGATTGAATCTATCCGCTCGTTAGTCGCAAACAACTGCCCACCATTCACCGCCTCGGTACTGCCTGCCGAGCTGATATCCCCGGGCGCTACACCTCGAACTTTTCCACCATTCAGGTCGATGCTACCGTCCGCAGCGAACTTCACCACTCCGTCCAGATCCGGATCGAAGTTCTCGAATTCGGTGCGCAACTCATCCAGGTCGCGACGGTTGTCTGTGATGCGCCCATCCTGCCCGGACAGCTGCGAGGAGTGCGTCGCCAGCAGCCCTTCATTGGCCGTCACTTTCTGCTGGGTACCGAACAACTGCTTGCCTGTAACCGCCTCGGTACTGGTCGCACCAAGGGTGCCATCGGCCACGCCGCTCAGCTTGCGCGCTGCATTGGACTTGTTGCGCAGGTCCAGCGTGGTGCCGGTGTTCTGCGCACCCAAGCGCAGGTTTCCGCTGGCTGAGACCTGGCTGACCAGGCCTTCCAGAGCCGTCGCACGGGTTACTACCCCGTCCGCCGTTCGCTGTGCGGCGGTCGCTGCCGCTTGCGCCGTGGTCGCCGTATTCTGCGCTGCGGTCACGTTGGTGTTGGTGGCATTGAGCTGCTTCCCGGTTACCGCTTCGGTGCTGGTCGCACTCAGGGCGCCATCGGCCACGCCGCTCAGCTTGCGCGCTGCGTTGGACTTGTTGCGCAGGTCCAGCGTGGTGCCGGTGTTCTGCGCACCCAAGCGCAGGTCCCCGCTGGCTGAGACCTGGCTGACCAGGCCTTCCAGAGCCGTCGCACGGGTTACTACCCCGTCCGCCGTTCGCTGTGCGGCGGTCGCTGCCGTTTGCGCCGCGGCCGCGGTGTTCTGCGCTGCGGTCACGTTGGTGTTGGTGGCATTGAGCTGCTTCCCGGTTACCGCTTCGGTGCTGGTGGCACTCAGGGTTGCGTCGGCCACGCCGCTCAGCTTGCGCGCTGCATTGGATTTGTTGCGCAGGTCCAGCGTGGTGCCGGTGTTCTGCGCACCCAAGCGCAGGCCCCCGCTGGCTGAGACCTGGCTGACCAGGCCTTCCAGAGCCGTCGCACGGGTTACTACCCCGTCCGCCGTTCGCTGTGCGGCGGTCGCTGCCGTTTGCGCCGCGGCCGCGGTGTTCTGCGCTGCGGTCACGTTGGTGTTGGTGGCATGCAGCTGGCCACCGGTCACCGCGTCGGTGCTGTTGACGGCAAGGTTGCCGTCGTCCACGTGCTGGATGCGGCGCTTGTTGCTGGCGCTGCCGACCGACACGCTGTTGGCACTGGCGGTCACCGAGCCGGCGCCCAACGCCACTGCATTGGTATGGCTGGCAACAGCCTGGTTACCCACGGCAGTCGCCGAGGTTGCGCTGGCCCGGGTTTCGCGCCCCAGAGCGGTCGCCTCATCGCCAGTGGCCTGCGCGCCGGAGCCCAGCGCATTGGCATACTTGCCGGACGCCTTGGATCGCACTCCCATGGCGACTGCGCGCTCGCCGCTGGCGACACTGACGTGGCCGATGGCGGTTGCGTAGGCACCGTCGGCCAGTGCGCTGTCGCCTAGCGCGATGCGGGTGCTGCCCAGTTGCCCTGCGACCGCCTCGACCAGCGCTTTTGCCGTTCCCGCCGTCAGTCTGGCGGCATCGGCGACGTCCTTGGCCGCTGCCACACCCAGATTGGTGCTGTGCAGCTGGCTGCCGGTCACCGCGTCGGTGCTTCCTGCGGTGATGGCGCCGTCCGCCACGTACTGGATCTTGCGCCTTAGGGCAGCACTACCAACGGACACGCTATTGTCGGACGCGGATACCGATCCAGCTCCGAGCGCCACCGCGTTGCCGTGGGTGACGCTGCTGCGATCGCCGAGCGCCACGCCGCTGCCGCCAGCGGCATTGGCAAGATTGCCCACTGCGGTCGAATAGGTGCCACTGGCCGCTGATTCCCGGCCGAGTGCGGTGGCCTGGTTGGCGGTCGCCTGGGCACGGTATCCCAGCGCGGTGGCATGGGTACCTTTTGCGATTGCGTAAGTACCGCTGGCCAGTGCCCCGGTGCCACTGGCGGTGGCCTTGTTGCTCGCCGTCATGCCCGTGCCAGTGGCGGTGGTGTAGGCGAGCGCGGCGGCCTTGGCAGCTGCACTATCGGCGGCGGCTTTTGCCGCTGCAGCGGTACTGGTCGCGGCAGTGACTGCCTGGTTGGTGGCATGCAGCTGCTGCCCGCTGACGGCGTCTGTGCTGGTTGTGCTGAGAACACCGTTGCCCAGGTTCTGTATGCGACGGCGGGCACCGCTCTGGTTTGCAACGTCAATCACCGTGCCGCTGTTGGCACCGCCCACCCGGATGGCGCTGCTGGCGGAGGTCTGGGTGACCAGACCGGTTGCTGCCAGGGCACGGTCCGCCGTGGATTTGGCGGTATTGGCGGTGCTCAATGCCGTTCTGACGTCCACGCTGACCGCGTTGAGCTGGCGACCGTTGACCACGTCGGTGCTGCTCGCGTTGACCGCTCCGTCCGCAACATTGACGATCTTGCGCTTCAGTGAGCTGTTGCCAACCGATATCTGGTGAGCACCGGTCGTTTCCGAATCTGCGCCCAATGCAACGGCGTATGTGTGGTCGGCTTTGGAGTCCGCGCCCAGCGCCATTGCCTTGCCTGGCCCGTGTGCACGGGCTGCTCGCCCCAGCGCCATGCTGTCCGCGTAGCCGCCTGCGGACGCGTGGTTACCAATCGCGATGGAGTGCCTTGAACTGCTGTTGGCCACTTCCGCAAAGTCGCCCAGAACGATGGAACCCTCCGCACGCGCACGGGTGTCGCCACCCAGAGCAATCGCCCCGCTGCCCGCGGATGTGGCACCGCTGCCAATCGCCATTGCATTGTGGCCGTCAGAACGGGCGGCATTGCCAACCGACACCGTGCCGACCGAGTTGGCACGGCTACCGAAGCCCACGGCAATTGCATGAGTGCCATAGGTTTCGGCGCGGTTGCCTACCGCCACGCTATTAGGACCGGACGACTTCGACCGTATACCCACGGCGATGCTCTCCACGCCGCCGGCGTGCGCTTCCGCGCCAACAGCCATGGTTTCCGCCGCCGTTATCAGGCTCCAGGCCGAAGCCGTCGTGTTGTTGTAGACATCCAAGCGGTGGACTGCCTTCGTGCCTACCGATGACGGCAGCATGCCATTGGACTGGAATGCGCTCAGCGTCTGCCACTGCCACCAGTCCAGTTCTTCCTCGGTGGTCTCGGCTGCGCCCGCCGCCAGCGGAAGGGTGGTCAGCAGCGCTGCGACGGCAGCGCTGCGGCATACCGTCTGCGCACGCTTGCCACGCATGCGGGTGAGCTCACTGACGACCACCCAGCACTGCAGGGCGGTGGACCAGACACGGCGATGAATCCTGTTCATGACATCTCCTTGGGAAACTAAGCGAAAAATGATGGGTACCCGGCACGGTCCGCCATGCCGGGATGGTTCAGGGGGTAAGGGTCTGTACGTGCTCGCGGTAGCCGTCGCGGGTCAGCCGGTAGCGCAGCTGTACGGTGTGGCCCGGCTGCATGGCGAATGGCAGCGGCAGCGCACTGCCGGGATACAGACTGCGCGAGAGGTCGTGCGCGGTGCATTGGCTGCCATCGCAGTCGGCGATGCTGGTGATGCCCAGGCGCAACGTGCCGGCGTTGCGCAGCTGGTCGCCTTGCACGCGAACGTCCACCGTGCCGTCGACGGGCAATACGTTCACCAACGCCCCCCACACCAGGTTCACGCCGACGCTGGCCTGGGCGCCCTCGCCCGCGGCCTGGTCGCGTTCGTCCGGACCGCGCACGCCTTCGAAGTAGACGCGGTAGGCGGTCTCGGCCTGCACGGGCTGCAGCGGGATCACACGGATCAGGCGGTTGCCACCGCCAGCCAGGGCGAACTTGCCCGGGGTAACCGCGATGGCCGCTTCGCTGGGGTCCACGTCGACCTCATGCTCCTGCTCGCCGGCGGCATCGACGATACGGCGGACCGAGGTCTGGATGTATTGCGGCTGGGTAGACTGGGAATAGATGCGGATCTGCGTACTGCGCTTGCCATCGACCGCGGCGCGCATCGGGTGCACGGTGAGATTGGCGTGTGCAGGTGCCGCCAACAGCAGCGACAGGGACAACAGAACAACGGCTGGAATTTTCATGGAAGCTCCTGGAAGGTCAGGGCGTGACCGTGGGGACGCGCAGCTCCACCTGCAGCTCGCCGAAGTAGGTGCCGGCCTGCTGCGTGGAAATGGGGACGCGCGGAATATCGAAGGTGATCGGCGTGGGGACGCAGAACACCGGTTGGCTCATGCCGGGCAACAGCACCAGACGCAGCTGAGCGGTATCGATGCCATACAGCTGTTGCTCCACGCCGTTGGGCATGGGCACCGGGGCGCCGTTGTGGTCCAGGGTGACGGTGTAGTCCAGGCGACGGGTATCGTCGCTGCCACCATCGGTATGCCAGAGCGAATAGCCGCTCGGACCGGGCGGCTTGCCACTACGGTCACGCACGGTCACGCCGAGGTACTGGGCCTGAGAGCCGAGTCCGTCGTATAGGCACATTTCGAGTGCGGTGCGGCCGCCTACCGTCTGCCGTATAGGGTCGTAATCGGAGTTGAGCTGAACCAGTGGGGTGACGTGGTGGAAGGCCGGGAAGTAGATTGAGACGGCGTTGCGGTCGGTGATGGTCAGATCAAAGGTGTAAACCTGCACCGCCAGGTTTCGAGCGCCCGGTGTTTGAACGCTAAGTTCCAGTTTCGCGGACCAGACGCCCGCGACCAGCTTCCTGAGCTCTGCTTCACCAAGGCTCAGCTGTGCTCCCGTGCCCGCTGGCTCATCAAACGCGCACGCCGTTCCATAGCCCGTCCAGGGTGCAAATATCCCGTTCTGCCAAAAGTTTCCGAGGCAGGAGCGACCAGACAATGCTCGCTCTACCCCTCCCCTTATCGACAACTCGGTGCGCATCTGTGACCGACTCTCTGTGAACGTAAGCCTTATGTCTCTCAAGCCCAACGAATGTTCATTGGTGTTATCTGTTGGGCACGCGCCGCGCGTAGCGTCAGAGTCTGATAGACAGACCAGATGCAGGGCGCCGTATTGGAGTGAGAGATTCGTATGGTGATAGCCCAATAATGTGCGCCGGGGCATCAGCACCACATCCCCCGGCAGCGCCGACCGATCCCACGACATCACAATGTTCTGCGTGGCACTCACCGGATGCGTCTCCGGCGGCCGCTGCCCCCACGCCTTCGGCATCACCACCAACAGCGCCATCAGCAGCATCACGGCCCACACACCACGCCGGTTCATGGCGTACCTCCCGCAGACGCCGTCTGCGGCGTCGCCGCCAGCAGGGCCTGCTCCTGCAGCAACCGGGTTACCCGCGCCTGCTGGCGGATCTCGGCCGGCAGCTGCGCCACCCCCAGCGGCTCGCACTGCACGGTGCCCACCAGCATCACCACGCTGCGTCGCTCACGCACCTGCAGCGGGCACTGCAACAGGCGGTCCTCCTGCAGCAGGTACAAGGTGCGTTCGCGGCGCGGGAAGTCGGCCACGAAGCCGCCGTTGCTGCCGGTGCCAGGCACCGGTGCATTGAGGATGCGGGCGCCGCCCAATGGCAGTCCGGCGATGTCGCGCGCGTTGCCGATGAAGGTGTAGGTCACCTCGATCGGCACCGGCATCTGCACCAGCCGGCCGGGCGACAGGAAGACCGGCCGCGAGCCACCCACGCCGGTCACGCGGATGGCGGCATCGCTGTTCAGGGCGCTGGCGTCCTGCACTTCGGCGCGGTGGCTCTGGTAGGCCGGCAGCGGCAACAGGCGGCGCTCGCCGAGTGCCAGCCGTTGCCGGCGCAGGCCGCCCACCTGCAGTTCGGCGGCGACGCCGGTCAGTTCCAGGTCGTCGGTGTCGTCCACCTGCACGGCCAGGCCGGCCTCGGCCCCCAGCCCGCCGCCCCAGTAGAAGCCGTGCCGGCCCAGTGCCAGGCCGGAGCTGTGGGTGGCGCTGTAGGCCATCTCGGCGCGGCCGCGCTGCTGGTAGTGGGCCACGGTGCCGCCGGTGTGGCCGATGCTGTTCTGCAGCTGCGCGCTGAGCGCGGCGCTGTAGCGGTCGCTGTTGTTACCCCGCAGGTCCACGGTGGCCTCGCGGTACTGCGCCTCCACGTCCTGGCGCAGGGTCTGCCCGGCGCTGTAGTTGATCTCCGGCCGCGCATGCTGCGGCTGTCGCACGTCCAGGCTGTAGCGGCGCTGCGAGGTGCCGCGGTCGCCACGCTGCAGGCGAGTCAGGCTGAGGTTGAGGAAGATGCCGCGGTCCCGGCCGTCGCGCAGGCTGCTATGGCTCTGCTGCTGCCACACGCCGACCCGGGCGGAGATGCTGAACTCCTGCCAGCGCTGCACGCGGTTGTAGCTGGCCTGCCAGGTGCGGGTGAGGCTGGGCTCGCGGCTGTAGCGCTGCTCCCACGGCGGCAGCAGCGGGTCCAACCCGGCCAACGGGTCGTCGATGTCCCCGCCAAGCAGTCGCCCGCGGCTCCAGGTCTGGCGCCGGGTATAGGCCACATACGCACTGCCACCGGCAAGCGGCAGCGCCATCGAGGCACTGAGTGAATCGGCGCAGCCCAGCCGGTCGCGCGCGTCGTCCTCGAACTGGCAGGCCTTGCCGCGCATGCGCTGCTGGTACAGGTTCCAGGACGCGCGCCGACGGTACGACACCTGATGCTGCTGACCGGTACTGCCATCACTGCCCTGCAGGCCACTGAAGGTGGCGCGGATATCCTGGGTGGCGAAGGCATGGCGCAGGTCCACGCGCAGCTCGCCATAGCTGACCCCGCCGAGGTCGGCGACACCGGCGGTGATGGCGGTAGCCCGTCCGAGCGGCAGGCGCAGGCCGGCCATGGCGGCCATCTCGCCGTCGAAACGGTCACTGCGGCGCTCGTTGCGGCGGCCGCCCTGCAGGAACCACTGCACGCTGCTGTTGGTCCAGTCGCCGCCCTTGTCGAACGGTGCCTCTTCGCTGCGCACCAGCACGCCGTCTTCGTAGATGCGCAGGGTCACGCTGTAGCTGCCGAACGGGAAGCGGCGGGTGTCGAGCTGGTTGATACCCGCCTGGAGGTAGAAGGTCTGCAGCAGGCGCTCGCCGTCGAAGGCATCCACGCGCGCGTCGCGCGCCAGCAGCACGGTCAGCGGCAGCGCCTGCACGGCGGCCTCGGCGTCCACGTAGGCCTGGGTGGTGCCCACGCGCACGCCGGCGAAGCGGTCCATTGGCAGCAGGCTGAAACTGAAGGTGCCGCCGTGCGGGCTGGAAAGGTTGCGGCGGTCCATGCGCCCGGCCTGCAGGTAGTGCTGCTGGCCCAGGTCATGGCGGTAGTAGGCGTTGTCGAACTGGAAGTCGTGGCGGCGCTGGCCACCGCGGTACTGCTGGCTGTTGAAGTTCCAGTCCACCGCGATGTGGCCGCGCTGCAGCACGCCCAGCGCGCCGGCACCTTGTGCGGTCAGCGCCTGGTAGCCACGCCCGCCACTGAAATTGACGGTCTGCTGGTGCAGGAACGCGTTCTCTGCGTTGCTGCTGACCTGGTGGAAGCGATCGGCTGCCGGTTCGGCGCTGATCCACTGGCGGGCAACGAACAGACGCACCGCGCCTTCGCCTTCGTCGTACAGAGCACGCACGGTGTTGGGATCCTCGGGTGGGTCGAGATAGCCACAGCCGGCGCTGCCGCCGCCGTAACGGCAGGCAAGATGGCTATTGCGCGGCAGTGGCTCGGAGAGGGCCGGCAGCAGTGCTGCCTGGGCCTCGGGAGAGAGGTCGAGCGCCTCCAGTACACGCGCCGGATCTTCCAGCTGCACGCTCTCAAGAGTGACGCGCACCGGCGACAAGCCCGCCGTGCGCCCGAACAGGCGCACATCAAGCTGCTCGGTCTGGCCTGCAACCAGGTCTTCAAAACCGACGGGGACGCCGCGCGCTGCGACCAGTGGTGTGGCCAACGACAGGGCGAGCGCGACCGCCAGCCGGGTCAGGGCGGGTGCGTGAGCTTTCATGGGGAGTGCTGCCTGAGACGGCCGGCCCGGTATCCGGGCCGGCGTGGGGTATTACGGCGAAGCGGTCTTCTGCACCATGGCGATGCTGACAATGCCCTCGTACTCGCCTGCCACGGTGATCGGCGCACGGGTGGCCTGGGCGATCAGCAGATCCATCGCCACCGAGGCCCCCGGCAGCGCGCCGTCGTAGATATCCGAGGCGAGGAAGTCCTGTGCGGCAACCGTCAGGCGCTTCGTGTTGAGGCTGACTGCCAGCGGGATGGGCGTGCCGCCGCCGCTTCGCAGCACGAGCGACGGTTCCGCGGTCAGGCGGACTTCGATGTCCTTGCCTTCATCGTTGGTGTAGATGCGCACACGTTCTTTGTGGAAGGTCAAGCCCTGCCCCGGCAAATGGTCAAGGGTGATCAGGTCCGGCAAGGAGCTGCCATCGGCCTTCATCAGCGCCAGCGTGGTGTCCACATTGGTGTAAACCTTGATGTGGGATTCGGCGGCGTTGGCCGACAGCGAAGCGGCGGTCAGCGCTGCAGTCAGCGCGACCTTCGTGAGGATATTGGACATGGGTTCTCTCTCTTTTTCTGGTGTTCGAAAGGAAGCTTCCGCAAGGAAGCACCGCCGTCACCACGTGGGGTGAGACAGCCCAGTCAGGTTAGTCAGGGAGGCGTGATTTACCCATTCAACCACTCCTAAAAACGACGCCGTCGTTGCGGTAGTGCGACGGCACGCGCAGTAGCGCAACGTTGCAGAAAATCCTACGCACCACGCTACCGTCGGTTTGTGCAGCAAGGTTGCTGGATGCGTAAAAGGACGGCCGCAGCCGTCCTTTGCATGTTCCTGCCTCCAGCCGGTTGAACCTGTATCCGTGCGGCCTACGCCTCACTCAACGCCGGCTCATCCAGCAGCATCTCCTGCACATCCTTCCACATCTTCTCGCGCACCCGCCGCACCATCGCCGAGTCGCGCACGGCCGGCACGGGCACCGGCAGCGCCTCGCGCGCGTAGCCAGACAACAGGTCCGCCGCAGCCGTCGCCGACGGTCGCCGGGTGGGGTCTGCGTCCATCAAGGCCGCCACCAGATCACGCACGTGCACTGGAACGCCCTTGCGCAACCGCCCCAACGCGGGGCGCTGCTCCACGCTGGCCTGCGCGGCCGGATCGGCCTCATCGCGGTGCATCAACCACGACGTCAGCAGCTGGTGGATGGTGGCGCCCAGACCGTAGAGGTCTTCGCGTTGATGACTGCCGGCGAAGGCACCGCGCTTGGCTTCCGGCGGCATGTAGCTGGGCGTGCCCCAGGGCGTGTCGCTGGTGTCATCGGCACGCAGCGCGCCTTCGAAATCCACCGGGCGCAGGCGGCCGCTGCGGTCCACCAGCAGATTGGCCGGCTTCAAATCGCGCCACACCCAACCGGCGGCATGCAGTTGCGCCACCAGTTGCGCCACGCCGGCGGCGTAAGCCAGGGCATCGTCCAGCGCGATCTTCTTCTGCGGATCCGCACACGCATGCAGCAACGGCTCACCGTCGATGTGCTCCATCACCAGGTAGCGGTGCTCGCCAATGCAGAACGCGTCGATCACCGCAGGCGGCGCGAAGGGCAGCCCCTCCATGGCCCGCAGGAATGCTTCTTCGCGCTCGACGAAACTCCTGCCGTCCAGACCGTGCCAGTTGGTTTCACCGTGGCGGCGACCTTCCTTCACCACGCACAGCCGGGCCGGCGAACACTGGATATCCACGGCGCGATACACACCGCCCTTGCCACGCTGCATGAAGGCTTCGTAGCAGAGGAAGCGCGTCTGCAGCGGCGTCGGCGGCGACGCGGCTTCGACAGGCGCCTGGAACGGACAGTCGATCCAGTCCGGCACCGCTTTTCCAGGCTCGCGCAGGTCCGGCACCAGCTCGCCGCTGGGCATGCGCAGCGCACTGACGCGGGTGCCGTCGTCGATCTCCACTTCCTCGTGCCCGAACGCGCCATAGCGGAAGAACACCGCACTGCCGGGCCGCAGTTGGCGATCAAAGGGCACCGCCGGGGCACCCAGGCCCTGCGTGGCGCTGTCGAGCAGCTCGGCCAGTTCAACGGCTTGCGCTGCATCGCGCGGGTACACGGTGATGAACTTGCCGATCTGACTGAAACCGAACGGGATGGCGCTGTTGAGCCGGCCCAGGATGTTCAGTGTCTTGACCGACTTGAAGGCGACGCCGCGTGCGACCAGCAGCGGTGCGCAGCGCCGGAATACATCGATGGCATTGGGCAGCGTGGCGGAAATGTGCAGCTTCCAGCCCTGCGCAGGATGGGCCACCTGCGGCGGGCGGTAGCGCCAGCCACTTTTACCTGGCACCACGGGCAGATAGTGGTCCACCAGCGCGCGCCAGTCCTGTTCGTGGCCGGTCGCAGGCTTGCCGGCGGGGCCCGCCTGGGGGGCATGTGTCACTGCGGTATCGAGATTCTGCACGGACCACCTCCATGGAATGCACGTCAAGCGGGGTGCGCCGGTCCGTGCCGGCAGCCGGCGCACCTTCGATCGCTACCGCACCTACGCCGATCACTCAGCTGCTGGTGGTCGTGGTGGTGGTGGTGCACAGCGGCGTGCTGGTGGTGGTCACGGTGCGGCTGTGGCAGGTACAGGCGGCCACCGACGCGCTACCGCCCGACAGGGCCTGCAGTTCTTCCGGCGACGAGGCGAACTGCGAGAAATACGTCTTCCACTCGCTGCTGCCGGCACCGGCGTGGATGGCCTGCAGGCCCTGGGTGCGCAGCTGGTCGGCGAATCCCTTGTCGTCGAGCGCCTTCTGCACGATTTCACTGGTCTTCTGTGAGAGCGACATCTTCACTTCCTCCTGGAACAGGTGGGCGGTGGGGACGGTAAGGTGAGCCGATCCATCGCAGGGGGGTTGCCATCGCAAACAGTGCGCCGGGGGCGATCAGCCCGACCCGGTGGTGGTGGTGCCGGTGCAGATCGGGCTGGTGGTGGTGGTCACGGTGGTGCTGTTGCAGGTGCATGCCGCCGCACCCGCCTTTGCGCCAAGGGCCTGCAGCTTGTGCGGGTCGGTCGCCATCGCGGCGAAATGTTGCCCGCCGAAATAGGTCTTCCAGGCAGCGCTTTCCTGCCCGCCCAGCACGGCCGCCACGGCCTGGCTGCGCAACTGTTCGGCAAAGGAAGCGTCGGAAAGCAGTTTCTGTACGAACTCGGTCTGGACAGCCATGTGTGCATCTCCATTTCCGTTGGAATCAACAGCGGCGTCTGCCCGTGGCCCAGCGGGTGGTGCTTCCGGCGATGCGCCCGTGGCCGCGGCGCAGGGCGCACGGCGTCCTGCGTCCGTCCATGGACGGCCACGTCATCGTCAATCTGTGCCTTGCGTTGCCTGCATGGATGCGGCGGCGACCGCGTTGTACCGCCGAGCGATGTTCCATCGCCCACGACGAAGCACAACGACGCCCGATGATTGGTGCGACTGCATCCACCTGTTCGACTACCCGGCGTTGCCTGCGAGCCAGGCGCTGCGGCCGGTCCGTTCGATTACTGCTGTTGCGGGTTCATCCCCATCACAACCCCCTGCGTTACGGATGCGTCATGCATCGGTGACGGGTCGGCAGCGTGTCCTTGTCGGCCCGATCCTGGTCCTGGTCATCCCACGCGGCGCGGCAGGCCGCAGGATGCGACGCAGAGCGTCTGCCCGGCCGTTGACTGGGTCAATGCCTAAACCACGCTAGTGCCTATTCAACATCTGATTCTGAGTGCGCACGCACATTTCGGTTTGGTCGGCGTTCTCACATTCACGCGCCGACCTGAGCGCCGGGCACGGCCGTTTGCGCAAACGGGCGTGCGCCGGCTCAGCGCGGCGGCAGCACCTGCACGCGCTTCACCTCGATATCGGTGGGCTTGAAGCGGTGCGTGTCCACCTTGCCCAGCAGCTCCACCGTGGCGGCCGCGCCGACGGCCTGGTGCGGCATGTCCTCGTCGTCGATCTCCACCTCGATCTCGCCGGTGGCGTCGCGGAAGCGGTAGCGTTCATCGCCGACCTTGGCGACCAGATGGCCCAGCAGCAGCACCGCATGGTCGTCGCGCTGCTGACGGGCCTGCGCCACGGTGGTGGCGACGGCCGTGCCACCCGGACCGGTGTAGCCGGCCAGCGCGTCACTGGCGTGCAGCGTGGATGCGACGGCTAACAGGGGAATCAGGAGGTAGCGCGTCATGGTCGGACTCCTTCGGGACTGGCTTGATTGATGTGACAAGCCTGATCCGCGGAGCCCGATAGGCCCATGCAATAAGTACGAAAACGTCAGCGCAGCGCGCCTGCGCGCAGACACCGTTCACGGTCATGACGGGTAGAGCCACCCCATGGGTGGCTGCACAGGATGCCCACACCAACCGGCGCCACCTCGCAAAAATCACGCTTCTTCACCCATGTGCGGGGCAAGCAGAAACGTTCCTTGACACTTTCCAGGCGCAGCCGTCGGTGGGTCGAGCGCGGGGCCCCGATGCCCTTTCCGGCGAATGTCCTCCGGCGTCGGCCTGTGGCCGCCCCCTCCCCCTTTATTTCGCCTCCAAGGGCATCGGGGCCCCGCGCTCGACCCACCGACAGCGCCAGAAAAGCTTGGCTTCCCCTCCTTACCGCAAGCCGGGCCCCGTAGCAGCCGGTAGCAACTGTGTTGATCAGCGCCTGCCTGATCCGTAGCTGAGGCGGCTCCGGTCGGTTTCCTGCGCGCGCAGTAAGCGGTAGGTGCCGGCCGTTGGCCGGCACGCCTTTGCCCGCCATGTTGTCCGCCCAG
>NZ_JBFTIS010000010.1:0-167724 GCF_056395005.1 Stenotrophomonas sp. 10N36
ACGGTCGGCTCTACCGGGTCTGGGTCCGGTCCGCGGCGACGATCGCCACCACGTAGAGCCGACCGTTGGTCGGCTAYCGCGCGAAGCGCGCSCGCGTCCGGTTCCGTSACYGCGTKGCCCCATCGCAGAGCAGCCGACCAACGGTCGGCTCTACCGGGKMTGGGTCCRGTCCGSGGCGACGATCGCCACCACGTAGAGCCGACCGTTGGTCGGCTATCGCGCGAAGCGCGCCCGCGTCCGGTTCCGTCACCGCGTTGCCCCGTCGCAGAGCAGCCGACCAACGGTCGGCTCTACCGGCTCCCCACCACGTAGAACCGACCGTGGGTCGGCTGGCGGCCTACGCTATCATCTGTCGATGACGTACAGCCCCCGATTCCCCCTCGCTTCCGCCATCGCCTGTTCCCGCTGCGGGAGCGACGCATGAGCATTCGCCAGCTGCCCGAGATCCTGATCAACCAGATCGCCGCCGGCGAGGTGGTGGAGCGCCCGGCGTCGGTGGTTAAGGAACTGGTCGAAAACGCACTGGACGCCGGTGCCACCCGCGTGGACATCGACCTGGAAGAAGGCGGCGTCCGCCTGATCCGGATCCGTGACGATGGCGGCGGCATCGCGCCGGAGGAACTGCCGCTGGCGGTGTCCCGCCACGCCACCAGCAAGATCGCCAGCCTGGACGACCTCGAAGCGGTGGCCACGCTCGGCTTCCGTGGCGAAGCGCTGCCCTCGATCGCTTCGGTCAGCCGCTTCACCCTGGCCTCGCGCCGTCCCGGCGATGCGCACGGTTCGGCGCTGCAGATCGAAGGCGGCAAGCTCGGCGAAGTGACCCCGCGCGCGCATGCGCCGGGCACCACGGTGGAAGTGCGCGAGCTGTTCTACAACGTGCCGGCGCGGCGCAAGTTCCTGCGCGCCGAACGCACCGAGCTGGGCCATATCGAAGAGTGGCTGCGCTCGCTGGCGCTGGCCCGCCCGGACGTGGAGCTGCGGGTGTCGCACAACGGCAAGCCGTCGCGCCGCTACAAGCCCGGCGATCTGTATTCCGATACGCGCCTGGGCGAAACCCTGGGCGAGGATTTCGCCGCGCAGGCGCTGCGCGTGGATCACAGCGGCGCCGGCCTGCGCCTGCATGGCTGGATCGCGCAGCCGCACTATTCGCGTGCCAGCACCGACCAGCAATACCTCTACGTCAACGGCCGTTCGGTGCGTGACCGCAGCGTGGCCCACGCAGTGAAGATGGCCTATGGCGATGTGCTGTTCCACGGCCGCCAGCCGGCCTACGTGCTGTTCCTGGAACTGGACCCGACCCGGGTCGACGTCAACGTGCACCCGGCCAAGCACGAGGTGCGTTTCCGCGACTCGCGCCTGATCCATGATTTTGTCTACCGCACGCTGAAGGAAGCGCTGGCCGAAACGCGCGCCGGCATGACCGCCACCGCAGGTGCCGCCGAGGCGAACGCGTTGCCCGGCTCTGCGCCGGGCAGTGCGGCCGCTTACGGCACGCCTGGCGGCGGCTACGCGCTGGGCGGTGGTGGCGGGGGTGGCAGCATGGCCGGTCAGTGGCGCCCGCAGCAGTCACCGCTGGGCCTGCAGGTGGCCGATGCACCGTCGGCCTACGCCGCGCTATACGCCACGCCTGCCGGTGGCGTGTCCGCTGCGCTGCCGCCGATGCCCAGCTACAACGGCCTGCCCGCCACCGCAGCCGACAGTGGCGTGCCGCCGCTGGGCTACGCCGTGGCGCAGTTGCACGGCATCTACATCTTGGCCGAGAACGCCGAAGGCCTGATCGTGGTCGACATGCACGCCGCGCACGAGCGCATCGGCTACGAGCGCCTGAAGACCGCGCACGACGGCATGGGCCTGCACGCGCAGCCGCTGCTGGTGCCGATCACCCTGGCAGTGGGCGAGCGCGATGCCGACACCGCCGAGCGCGAGGCCGACACGCTGGTGGCGCTGGGCTTTGAGATCACCCGCTCCGGTCCGGGGTCGCTGCACGTGCGCAGCATTCCCGCGCTGCTGGCCAATGCCGAACCGGAAGGCCTGCTGCGTGACGTGCTCACCGACCTGCGCGAGCACGGCCAGAGCCGGCGCATCGCCAGCGCCCGCGACGAGCTGCTGTCCACGATGGCCTGCCACGGCGCCGTGCGCGCCAATCGGCGCCTGACCGTGCCGGAAATGAACGCGCTGCTGCGCGACATGGAAATCACCGAACGCTCGGGTCAGTGCAATCACGGCCGACCGACCTGGGCGCGTTTTTCACTGGCGGAAATCGACCGCTGGTTCCTGCGCGGACGTTGAAGGGGACAATCATGCGAACTTGGGGAAGGGCGCTGGGCGCGATCGTGCTGGCGGTGGGGCTGGCCGCGTGTGGCGACAAAGACGCGGCACCCACGGTGGCTGCCGCGGTGGATCCGGCATTCGCCGCCGAACAGCAGCAGTGGCGCCAGAAGCGCTACGAAGAACTGCACGCCGCCGACGGCTGGACCAGCCTGGTGGGCCTGCATTGGCTGGAGTACAAGGCGCACTACATCGGCAGCGGGCCGGGCAGTGGCATCCGCCTGGCGGTCGGGCCGGCCAAGCTGGGCATGGTGGCGCGCGACGGCGACACGGTATGGTTCACGCCTGAGCGTGGCGCTGCCCTGCGCGTGGGCGACACGCCGCTTACCGGTCGCATCCGCTTTGCCAGTGACCGCGACGCTGCCCCGACGTTGATTTCCTTCGACGACGGCAAGGGCCAGTTGAGCCTGATCCATCGCGGCGAGCGCTATGCGCTGCGGGTGAAACATGCCGACGCGGCCAGCCGGGCCAATTTCACGGGGCTGCAGTACTGGCCGGGCGGTCCGTCGTGGCGGGTGAACGCGCGCTTCGTGCCACACGCGCCGGGCAAGACGCTGCCCATCGTGGACATCACCGGGCTGACCACGCAGATGCCCAACGCCGGCGCACTGGAGTTCGAACGCGACGGCCGCACCTGGCGGCTGGAAGCGCTGGGCGAACCCGGGCGCGAGCTGTTCGTGATCTTCGCCGACCGCACCAGCGGGCACGGCAGCTACCCGGCCGGGCGCTATCTGGACGTGGCTGCACCGGATGCGAACGGCCAGGTGCAGCTGGATTTCAACCACGCCTACAATCCCCCGTGCGCGTTCACGCCGTTTGCAACGTGCCCGTTGGCGCCACCGGAAAACCGCCTGGACCTGCGTATTGACGCGGGCGAGCAGGCCTACCATACCCCTCAAGGAGAGGCCTGAACCATGTCGATGTTGTCGCGAATGCTGTCCCCGGTGTTGATGGTCGGCCTGCTGTTGGGCAGTGGCGTGGTGCAGGCGCGCGGTGACGCCCCGGCGGCCAAGGCCACGCCGCCGGTGCCGCTGTTGTGGAAGGTGACTGGCCCCGGCGACAGCCGGGTGTACCTGCTGGGTTCGTTCCACCTGCTGCGTGCGCAGGACTATCCGCTGGCGGCCGATGTGGACCAGGCGTTCGCGGCGTCCAAGCGGGTGGTGTTCGAACTGTCGCCGCAGGACATGCAGTCGCCGCAGCTGACCCAGAAGATGCTGCAGGCGGCGGTGCGCACCGACGGCACCGAGCTCAAGCGTGACCTGGACCCGGCGACGTGGACCAAACTGCAGGCCTACGCTACCGCGAACAATCTGCCCCTGGCGCAGCTGCAGGGCATGAAGCCGTGGTTCGTGGGGCTGACCATCACGCTGGGGCAGTTCACCAAGATGGGGCTGGACCCGAACCTCGGGCTGGATCGGCACTTCATGCAGCGCGCCGCGACGGCCGGCAAGCCGACCTCCGGGCTGGAGGACATCGACACCCAGGTCGGCGTGCTGTCGGGGATGTCGGCAGCCGAGCAGCAGCAGATGGTGGCCGAGGCGCTGGACCAGGCCGACAAGGCCGATGCGGAAGGCCGCAAGCTGCACGACGCGTGGCGCCGCGGCGATGACAAGCTGCTGTGGACCTCGATGGCCGCGCAGATGCGCGGTGAGTACCCGCAGCTGTACAAGCGCATCAACACCGAGCGCAATGACGCCTGGGTGCCCAAGCTGCAGCAGTACCTGCAGGCCGGGCAGGGCGGCACGCTGGTGGTGGTGGGCGCGCTGCACCTGCTGGGCGACGATGGTGTAGTGGACAAGCTCAAGGCCAAGGGCTTCAAGGTCGAGCGCGTGTGCACCGGGTGCGCCAAGCCTAAGCGCTGATCGCACGCGCGGCGGATACGAAAAAGGCGCGGCCGTGGGGCTGCGCCTTTTTCATTGCTCCGCGCTGGGTGTTGCCTCAGCGGCGGGTCTTGCCTGCGCCGGGCGCCGGGGTCTCCGGCTTGCCGGTACCGGTACCCGTGCCGGTCGAGGTACCACCGGGGCGCGGGCCGAAGCCGGGGCCCATGTTGCGCTGGAAGTCCTGCCAGAGCTCGAGGTTGCGCTCGGTCAGCTGGTTCATCATCGCCCACGGGGTCTGGCCGAGCAGGTTGCCCATCTGCTGGCGGAACTGCTGCTGCTGGTCCAGGAAGACCTGCATGCTGCGCTCCAGGTAGTTGCCCATGAAGCCCTGCAGCGAGTCGCCGTAGAAGCGGATCAGCTGGCTGAGCAGTTGGGTGGACAGCATCGGCTCGCCGTCCTGTTCCTGGTCGGCGATGATCTGCAGCAATACCGAGCGGGTCAGGTCGTCGCCGCTCTTGGCGTCGCGCACTTCGAAATCTTCGCCGTCGAGGATGAGCTGGCGCACATCTTCGATGGTGATGTAACTGGAAATTTCAGTGTCGTAGAGCCGGCGGTTCGGGTATTTCTTGATAATGCGGTTCGCAGCCATGAAACGGTCACTCATCACAGTAGGCGCGCAGCATGGCGCAGTGCAGCAGCACATGCAACCGCCGGAAGGCCCATGCGGCGGGGTACAGGACCGGTTTTATGTTGCGCAGCATGGATTTGCGCGGGGTGCAGCATTTGCAAATGGGGGAATATGTGCAGGCGTAAAAAGTCCTGCAAACGTTTTCTTGAAAATCCCCGGGGTAGAGCCGACCGTTGGTCGGCTGCCTTTGATCGCCTACCTTTTTGGATGGATTGCGTGCAGCCGACCAACGGTCGGCTCTACCGGGATTGTGTGCAGCCGACCAACGGTCGGCTCTACCGGATTGTGTGCAGCCGACCAACGGTCGGCTCTACCGGATTGTGTGCAGCCGACCAACGGTCGGCTCTACCAGCCCATGTGGTGGCCGCCGTTGATGTCCAGGTTCGATCCGGTGATCCACGAGGCTTCTTCGTTGACCAGGAAGGCGACCGCGTAGGCGATTTCCTCGGGCTTGCCGAGGCGGCCGGTAGGGATGTCGGCGATGATTTTGGCGCGCACTTCGTCGGGCACGGCCATCACCATGTCGGTGGCCACGTAGCCGGGGGAAATGGTGTTGACGGTGATGCCGAAGCCGGCGTTCTCGCGGGCCAGGGAGATGGTGAAGCCGTGCATGCCGGCCTTGGCCGCGGCGTAGTTGGCCTGGCCGTACTGGCCCTTCAGGCCGTTGATCGAGCTGATCTGGATGACCCGGCCCCAGCCACGGCGGCGCATGCCTTCGATGACCGGGCGGGTGACGTTGAACACCGAGTTGAGGTTGGTGTTGATGACGTCGTGCCACTGGTCGGCGCGCATGCGGTGGAAGGTGGTGTCGCGGGTGATGCCGGCGTTGTTGACCAGGATCTCGATCGGGCCGAGTGCTGCTTCCACCGCGTGGACCATGGCCTCGGCGGTGTCCGGGTCGGCGACGTCGCCGGGGAAGATCGCCACGTCGCAGCCGCGCGCCAGCATCATTTCGCGCCAGGCCAGGGCTTTGGCCTGGTCACGGTAGTTGGTGGCGACCCGATGGCCCTGGTCGGCCAGGCGTTGGCAGATGGCAGTACCGATACCGCCGGTTCCGCCGGTGACCAGTGCGACGCGAGATGTCATGGGCTGCTACTCCGAAAGGCTGTGCCAACAAGGGGGAAGGGGATTCTGCAACATCGCCGCGGCAAATGGGGCGTCAGCCGGGCGTGGCGGGTGGGGCGATGTCATGGGCGGGCAGGCGGGTGGGATCGAAGCCGGCACGGGCGTCGGCCAGCAACGGCGTCACGCCGGTCGCGTCGCGCACCACGGCCGGGTCTTGGCCCAAGGCCGCCCAGGCCTGGCGCAGGGCCGGCAGCGGTTCGGCCGGGTCGAGCGGGCGGGCGGCGTCGGACTTGGACAGCTTGCGGCCGTGCGCGTCCAGCAGCAGGGGCAGGTGCAGGTAGGCCGGGGTGGGCAGGCCAAGCGCGCGCTGGAGCAGGATCTGGCGCGGGGTGGAGTCGAGCAGGTCCGCGCCGCGCACCACGTCGGTGATGCCCTGTTGCCCATCGTCCACGACCACGGCCAGCTGGTAGGCCCAGTAACCATCGGCGCGCCGCAGCACGAAATCGCCGACGTCGGCGTGGACGTCCTGTTCCACCGGGCCGCGCAGGCCGTCGTGGAAGGTAATCCGGGTGCCGGGCGGCACCCGCAGGCGGATGGCCGGTTGCGCGCGCAGGCCGCGTGCCACACAGCGATGGTGGATGCCGTGCTGGTCGGCCAGTTCGCTGCGGCTGCAGTGGCAGGCAAACGCGGTGCCTTCGTCGAGCAGGCGCTCCAGGGCGCGCTGGTAGAGGGCGTCGCGCTGGCTCTGGCGCACGATCGGGCCGTCGCTGGCCAAGCCAAGCGCGCTCAGGCAGGCCAGTTGCTGGTCGATGGCACCGGGTACGGTGCGCGGGGGGTCGACGTCTTCCACGCGCACCCACCACTGCCCGCCGGCGTGGCGGGCGTGCAGCCAGCTGCCCAGTGCGGCGAGCAGCGAGCCGGGGTGCAGGGGGCCGGTGGGCGAGGGCGCGAAGCGGCCGCGGTAGGGGGTCATGGACATGAACTATGAATCGTCGGTCAGTTTGCGACTTGAATTCAACCTGAAGTCCCCGCAGATTTGCACTCATCCACCTCCCATGAGCGTCATTTCCCCATGTTCAGTCGCATTGCTCTCTTCCTTCTGACCAACCTTGCCGTGCTGGTCCTGGCGGGCATCGTGATGTCGGTGTTGGGCGTGAACCCCAACCAGATGAGCGGCCTGCTGGTGATGGCGGCCATCTTTGGCTTCGGTGGTTCCTTCATTTCACTGTTGCTGTCCAAGTGGATGGCCAAGCGTTCCACGGGCGCGGTGGTGATCACCGAGCCGCGCAATCCGACTGAGCGCTGGCTGCTGGCCACCGTGGAGCGGCAGGCCCGCGAGGCCGGCATCGGGATGCCGGAAGTGGCGGTGTACGACGGCCCGGAAATCAACGCGTTCGCAACCGGTGCCAACCGCAACAAGGCGCTGGTGGCGGTGTCCACGGGGCTGTTGCACAACATGAGCGAGGACGAGGCCGAGGCGGTGCTGGGCCACGAGATCGCGCACGTGGCCAACGGTGACATGATCACGATGGCGCTGCTGCAGGGCGTGTTGAATACGTTCGTGATCGTGCTGGCGCGCATCGTGGGCGGTTTCATCGACAGCGCGCTGTCGGGCAACCGCGAAGGCGGCGGCCGCGGCTTTGCGTACTACATCATCGTGTTCGTGCTGGAGATGGTGTTCGGTGTGTTCGCGACGATGATTTCGATGTGGTTCTCGCGCCACCGCGAGTTCCGCGCCGATGCCGGTGGTGCGCACCTGGCAGGCCGGCAGAAGATGATCGCGGCGCTGGAGCGGCTGAAGCTCAACCACGGCCAGAGCACGCTGCCGACGCAGATCGCGGCCTTCGGCATCGCCGGTTCGACGGCCCGCAAGCTGTTCATGAGCCACCCGCCGCTGGAAGAGCGCATCGCCGCCCTGAAGGCCAGCACCGCAGCCTGATCCACGTTTTACTGAAAGCTCAGAACGCCCGGCTTCGGCCGGGCGTTTTTGTGTCTGCGTTGTTCCCTGGTAGAGCCGGGCTCTGCCCGGCTGCCCTTGAGGCAAATGCAACGTCAAAGGCCTCATTTGCCCTGCATTCTCGGGCTGGGCAGGACGGTGTGGGTTCGCGGGACACGCTGCAAGTCCCGCTCCGCGGCCCGGCCCAGCCGCCGGCGGCTGTGCGTTCGGACGCATGCGAGGCAGTGCCTCGCAAGCAATGCGCCCTCACCCCTGTAAGCTCCGTCGCGCCATCCATGGCGCTCAGGGTCCCGCGAACCCACACCGTCCCGCCCTCGACAATGGGTCGGTGGCCATGCGAAGCAAAAGCACGTAGCCCCGCAGCGCTTCCAGCTCCTGCCGATGAAGTCCGCTCTACGCCCTGCCTTTTGCCCAGGCCACCGACCTCTGTCAGGGGCTGGGCCGGGTGGGGGTGCGGGACCCTGAGCCGCATGGATGCGGCGACGGAGCCTCCAAGGATGGATTCACGGCGTGTCCCGCACCCCCGCCCGGGCCAGCCCGCCCCCAGCAGGCGATGCGCATGGCGCTTTTCGCAGTTACCTTCGCAGTCGCCTTTGCAGTCACTCAGTCCCCGCAAACAACAACGGCGCCCCAGGGCGCCGTGGTCGGAGTAGTGGCGGGATGCAGTGGATTAGAGCCTGCCGTCAAATATGGCGGTGCGCCGGCTCAGGGCGTGATGTCGCGGTAGCCGGTCTTGTCCAGCACCGCCACCTGCGTGCCGCTGTCTTCATCGATGAAGCGCAAGGGGCGGGCGGGGGACTCGGTGCTGCCGGTCAGGACATACGCCACGCAGGACGCCATCAGCACGCGGTGGGAGAACGGGGTGTACGCCCAGGTCGGGCTCGTGGTGACATCGCCGCCGTCCTTGCCGGCCTTCTTCAGGCTCAGCGCGGCCGACGCCTGCAGGCTCGCGACCAGATCGGCGCAGGTCGCCGCGACCTCCTCGGGCAGGACCACCGGCCCTTCCGTGGACGACGGGTCCATCACCACCGACGCGGTCGCGTCATATCCCCCCAGCAGAAAGGCCAGGGAAAGAATCGCGCGCTTGTACATGGGTCTTCCTTGAAGGGTGCGCCGCGGCGCAATCAAAAAGTGTAGCGCGCGTGGCGGTGCGTTGCGGCCTCCCGTCTACCCCGGCCACGGTGGAAAGCCGGACGCACCGGCACAAAAAAACGGCGCCCAAGGGCGCCGTTCTTCGGTTTCAGCGCGGTGGCCGATCAGAACTTGGCGTCGAACTCCGCTGCGTAGCCGGTGTTGACCAGCACCTTCTGCAGCACATCGGTGTTCTTCACGTTGCCCGCCACGATCTGCTGGGTCTCCGGACCGCGGCTGTCCATACGGGCCGGGGTGGCGCCCTTGTAGTCACAGACCCGGCCACCGGCCTCGCGCACCAGCAGCACGCCGGCCGCGATGTCCCAGGCCTTCAGCCCGGCCTCGAAGTAGGCGTCGGCGCGGCCGCAGGCCACGTAGGCCAGATCCAGCGCGGCCGAACCGGTACGGCGCACGTCTTCGGCGTGCACCAGCAGCGCATCCACGGCCTTCAGCTGCGAACTGGCGCGCTGGCGCTCACGCGGGGCGAAACCGGTGTGGATCATCGCACCGCCCATGTCCTTGCGGTCGGCCACGCGGATGCGACGGTCGTTCAGCACCGCACCAGCGCCACGGCTGGCGGTGAACAGTTCATTGCGGAGCGGATCGAAGATCACCGCATCGATCGGCTCGCCGTTCTCGACCAGCGCGATGGACACACAGTAGTGCGGGAAGCCGCGCAGGTAGTTGCTGGTGCCGTCCAGCGGGTCGATCACCCACATGTACCGGTTTACACCCTGCACACCACCTTCTTCGCCCATGATCCCGTACTCGGGATAGGCGCGCTTGAGTTCCTTGACGATGACCTTTTCCGCATCCGCATCGACTTCACTGGCATAGTCCATGCGCCCCTTCTGCACGACGTTCAACGCCTCCAGCTTGTTGATGTTGCGCAACAGGACGTTGCCGGCGAGGCGGGCGGCCTTGACCATGACGGTGACGGCGGGTTTCTGCATGGCGAAAAGCTCCCGGAAAGGCAGAGTGGGGGGTACTGGCGGGGGAAAAGAGCGGTCCCGGCGCAGAGGCCGGTCGCACAGTTTACCATCTGTGGCTGTCCTGCTCGCGTTTGGCCTGTTCATGTCCGTTGAAACCGCTCCTACCCGTATCCGATTCGTCCTGGTCGGCACCCAGCACCCCGGCAACATGGGCGCTGCGGCGCGCGCCATGAAGACCATGGGCCTGTCCCGGCTGGTCCTGGTGGCACCGGAGAAGCCGCTGGATGATGAAGCGTTCCGGCGCTCGGCCGGCGCCGAGGACGTGCTCGGCGATGCGCCGGTCGTGGCCACCCTGGCCGAGGCCGTCGCCGACTGCACCCTGGTCCTGGGCTGCACCGCCCGCGCCCGCCGGGTCCAGCTGGAGGAACTGCTGCCGGCCGTCGCTGCCCAGCGCGCCCTGGCCAAGGCCGCCGAACCGGCCGAAGTGGCCTTCGTGTTCGGCCGCGAGCGCACCGGCCTGACCAACGAGGAACTGCAGCTGTGCCACCTGGCCGTGCATATCCCGTCCAACCCCGACTTCAGTTCATTGAACCTGGCTGCGGCCGTGCAGGTGCTGGCCTATGAAACGCGCATGGCCGTGCTCGGTGGTATCGACGGCGCGGCCCCGGCCGACCCCGAGTTCCGCGAGCAGCCGGCCAGCCATGCGCAGGTCGAAGGCATGTTCACCCAGCTCGGCCAGGCCCTGGACGATATCGACTTCCACAAGGGCCGCGCCCCGGAATCGGCCATGCGCAAACTGCGCCGCCTGTTCCTGCGCACCGGATTGAGCGAACAGGAAGTGCGCCTGTTGCGCGGCATCCTGTCCGACGCCCAGCGGATGGCACGATTGGCCAACGCCAAGCCCGAATGAGCTGACGCAGTTCTCACTTTTTCGGGTAGGCTGTTCGGATTCCTTGGGGGGAGTGATGGGAGTGCCGGGTCTGCGATGGCTGCTGCAGGGAGGTCTGCTGTGTCTGGCTATCGTGCTGATGGCCGGACCTGCGTCAGCGGCACCGGACAACGTGCTGGTGCTGGGCCGGATCAGCGACAACCCCAAGTCACACTATGCGCAGCTGCAACCCCTGCTCGATTACGTGGTTCCGCGCATGCGCGACGTCGGCATCACCGAAGGCCGCATCCTGATGGCACCCGACGCCCAGCAGATGGCCAGCTACCTGCGCCGTGGCCGGGTGGACTGGGTCACTGAAACCTCCGGTACGGCGGTGGCGCTGGGCCTGCGCAGTGGCGCCCAGCCCCTGCTGCTGACCGAGCGCAGCGGCGTACGTGACTACCACACCGTGTTCTTCGTACGCCGGGACAGCACCATTGCGACGCTGGCCGACCTCAAGGGGCGCACCCTGGCGTTGCAGAACGTGGCCTCCACCAGTGCCTACCTGGTGCCGGTGATGACCCTGTTGCAGCAGGGCCTGACCCCGGAGATCCTGCTGTCCGCGCGCGATGCGGCCGCCCCCGATACGGTGGGCTATGTGTTTGCACGCACGGAGGGCAATATCGCCACCCTGGTCCACAAGGGCGTGGTGGACGCCGGGGCGGTCAGCAGCGTGGACTGGACCGACGGACATCGCATTCCGGCCACTTTCCTGCGTGATTTCCGTGTCATCCATCGTACCGAGCCGTATCCGCGCGCGGTGGAGATGGTGCGCGCCGGTCTGGATGAGCGGGTGCGCGACCGGTTGCAGGAGGTGCTGCTGGAGGCGGCATCGGATCCCAAGGCGCAGGATGCGCTGCACACGTTTTTTGGTACCTCCGGGTTCCACCGGGTGGATGCGCAGATGCAGCACCGGTTGGATGAATTGAAACAAGGCTTGGCTCGCGTGCGGATGGAAGTGGAATGAGGCTGTTGGGTTCCGGAATGCAGGCACGGTTCGTGCTCGCGATGAGTGGTGCGATGCTGGTGGTGATCGCCATCGTCGCGGTGGTGCTTGGGCGCCAGGCGACGATGCAGGATGAGGTCCAGCACCTCAGTGGCAACGTCATCCATGACCTGTTCGACCGCAGCGTGCGCAGCCGCGGTGAAGCGCTGGCGCGCGAGCTGTCCGACGCGTTGGCCAACCCGCTGTACTACAACGACCTGGAGCAGGTCGGCGCGCTGGTGCGCAACACCTCGCGGCAGCAGGTGGTGCGCTATGTGCTGGTGTTCGACGAGGACGGCAAGCTGATCCACGACGGCTCGGCCGAGGTGATCGACTTCGGCCGGCCGATGAGCGACCCGCTGGCCTCCGGTGCCGTCGCCGCGCGGACGCTGGTGGTACAGCAGTCGCCCAAGGTGCTCGACAACGCGATGCCGATCATGATCGGCAACCAGCGCATCGGCGGGGTCCGGGTGGGCATGGCGCTGGATGACGTGCAGGCGATGGAGCAGCGCGCCAACCAGACCCTGGGCGAGCGCCTGCAGCAGGTGGGCAAGCGCCACCTCGGCTGGCTGTTGCTGATGCTGGGGCTGCTGATCGGCATCGGCGTGGGCATGATCATCTATGTGCAGCGCACCCTGGTGGCTCCGATCCGCTGGCTGGCCGGGGCCGCGCGCCAGATCGAGGCGGGCGACTACCAGCTGACGCTGCATGAAAGCCCGCGCAAGGACGAGGTGGGCGAACTGGTGCGTGCGTTTGGCCGGATGAGTGAATCGATCGCCCGCCACGACCGCGAAGTGCGGCACATGGCCTATACCGATGCACTGACCGGGCTAACCAACCGCCTGGCCTTCCGTGAGGCGCTGGATCACCGGCTGATGGCCGCGCGGGCCTCCAACCACCGGCTGGCGCTGCTGTTTGCCGACATGGATGACTTCAAGCGCGTCAACGACACCCTGGGCCATGAAGCCGGGGATGAAGCGCTGCTGCAGTTCGCCCAGCGTATCAGCACCGCGGTGGCGCAGGCCGGCGGCGACGAGGCCCTGCTGGCCCGCTTTGGCGGCGATGAATTCGTGATCCTGCTCGGTGACGGCGATGTGGCCGCCCATGCCCGCCAGCTCGCCGAGGTCCTGGTGCGTGAACTGGGCAAGCCGTTGTTCGTGCAGGGCCGGGAACTGTTCCTGGGCACCTCCATCGGCGTGACCCTTTTCCCCGACGATGCGGCCGACGCGACCACGCTGTTGAAGAACGGCGACATCGCGATGTACCAGGCCAAGGTGGCCGGCAAGAACTGCTACCGCTATTACAGCCGGGCCATGGACCACGCGGTGGAGCGCCGCGTGCACATGGAGCAGGAGTTGCGCGGCGCCTGGGAGCGCGGCGAACTGCGGCTGGTCTACCAGCCGATCTTCCGCACCCGCGACCGGCGCATGGTCGGGGTGGAAGTGCTGCTGCGCTGGCAACACCCCACGCTGGGCACGATCCCGCCGTCGGTGTTCATCGAAGTGGCCGAGCAGAGCGGCCTGATCGAGGTGATCGGCCCGAAGGTGCTGCGCGCGGCCTGCATGGAGGCGGTGCAGTGGCCGCACGGCGTGGACGGGGACGGCCTGTTTGTCTCGGTCAACGTATCGCCGCGCCAGTTGCGTGGCGGCGAGCTGCCCAACCTGGTGGCCGACTGCCTGCGCGACACGGGCCTGCCGGCCTCGCGCCTGCACCTGGAGCTGACCGAAACGGCGGTGATCGGCGACGAAATGCTGGCCGCGGCCCTGCTGGACAAGCTGCACCGGACCGGGGTGAAGGTGTGGCTGGATGACTTCGGCACCGGCTTCTCCGGCCTGAGCCACCTGCGCCAGGTGCCGGTGGACGGGGTCAAGATCGACAAGAGCTTCGTGGCCGACATGCAGCGCGACCCGGACGACCTGGCCCTGACCACGGCGATCATCGCCATGGCCCATGCGCTGGGGATCACCGTGGTGGCCGAAGGTATCGAACAGGAAGTGCAGTTCGACCTGCTCTGCCAGCGCGGCTGCGACCTGGGCCAGGGCTACTGGCTGAGCCACCCGGTCAGCGCCACCGACGTGGTGGAATTGATCGAATCCGGGGTGTAGGGCGCAAGCCCCGTAGCGCCGGGCTCTGCCCGGCTGAAACCACGTAGAGCCGGGCTCTGCCCGGCTGGTGTGCGGAGGGTCTCGTAGAGCCGGGCTCTGCCCGGCTGGCATGCGCGCTGGCGGTTCAGCCGGGCAGAGCCCGGCTCTACGTGGCTGGAATGTACGTTGGCGGTTCAGCCGGGCAGAGCCCGTCTCTACGTGGCTGGAATGTACGTTGGCGGTTCAGCCGGGCAGAGCCCGGCTCTACGCGCTATCGCCGACGCCGGTAGGCGACCACCGTTGGTGGTCGCAGCGCATCCCCGCCGGTAGGCGGCCACCGTTGGTGGTCGCAGCGCATCCCCGCCGGTAGGCGGCCACCGTTGGTGGTCGCAACGCATCCCCGCCGGTAGGCGGCCACCGTTGGTGGTCGCAACGCATCCCCGCCGGTAGGCGACCACCGTTGGTGGTCGCTGGCCTCACACCGGGCGCTTGCTGCCGTCGCCGGAAATCTCGCGGACCAGCTTGGGCACCAGGTAGCCCGACAGCCGCGTCGTCAGCTGCGCGTGCAGTGCCTTGGCCGTCTCGTCGCTGACCTCGAAGTGGGCCACGCCTTCCACCCGGTCCACCTGATACAGGTAATAAGGCAGCACGCCGGCGGCGAAGCTGCGCTCGCTCAGGTCCTGCAGGGCCTGCAGCGAGTCGTTGACGCCCCGCAGCAGCACCGCCTGGTTGAGCAGGGTGGCGCCGGCACCGCGCAGGCGGGCCATCGCCGCATCCACGGTGGCATCGAATTCGTTGGCATGGTTGGCATGGATCACGAACGCCAGCGGCCAGGGCAGGCTGGCCATCCACTGCACCAGGTCCTCGTCCACGCGCTCGGGCAGCACCACGGGCAGGCGGCTGTGGATGCGCAGGCGGCGCAGATGCGGGATCTGGCGGAGCGCATCGGTCAGCTCGACCAGCTTGTGGGTGGCCAGGGACAGCGGGTCGCCGCCGGACAGGATCACCTCGTCGATGTCCGGGTCCTGGGCGATGGCGTCCACCGCCTCGCGCCAGCCTTCCTTGGCCGCGTTCTCGGTGCCGTAGTCGAAGTGCCGGCGGAAGCAGTAGCGGCAGTTGATCGCGCAGCTGCCGGTGGTCACCAGCAGGGCACGGCCGCGGTATTTCTGGATCACCCCGGTGGCCTTCTTGGCCAGGCCATCGCCAACCGCATCCAGGCTGAAACCGGGCACCACCTGCATTTCATCAGTGATCGGCAGCACCTGGCGCAGCAACGGGTCGTGGCGGTCGCCGTGGCGCATGCGGGCGATGAAGCCCTGCGGCACGCGCACCGCGAACTGGCGGGCCGCGTCGGCCGAGACGGGCAGGGCATCCGGGTCCAGGCCCAACTGCTGCAGCAGCACCCGCGGGTCGCGTACCGCCTGGCGCCACAGCTGTTGCCAGCGCACGGGGGTGGGCAGGGGCGTGGCGGAAAGCTGCATGGAATGGGGGCCTGCGGTTATCATGTCGGTCAGAAAAACGAGTCACCCCACCGGTGCCGGTGGGTTTTCCATTCTATCCGGCTCGCCGCGCCTGCGCGGCGTTTGCCCATTCAGGAGTTTCAGCATGGCCACTGTGGGCATGAACGATGTCAAGAACGGGATGAAAATCCTGGTCAACAATGAACCGGCGGTCATCACCGAGACCGAATACGTCAAGCCGGGCAAGGGCCAGGCCTTCACCCGCATGAAGTACCGCTTCATCAAGTCCGGTCGCGTGGTCGAAATGACCATGAAGGCCACCGATGACGTGGAAAAGGCCGACGTCGTCGACACCAACATGGACTTCATGTACAGCGACGGCGAGTACTGGCACTTCATGGACCCGGAATCCTTCGAGCAGGTCCAGGCCGTCAAGTCCGGCATGGGCGGCGCCGAGAAGTGGCTGAAGGGCGAAGAGTCCTGCATCGTCACCCTGTGGAACGGCGAGCCGATCTTCGTCCAGCCGCCGAACTTCGTCGAGCTGAAGATCACCGAAACCGACCCGGGCGTCCGTGGCGACACCTCCGGCGGCGGCGGCAAGCCGGCCACCCTGGAAACCGGCGCCGTGGTCCGCGTGCCGCTGTTCGTCAACCAGGATGAAATCATCAAGGTCGACACCCGCTCGGGCGAATACTCCGCACGCGCAGGCAAGTAATCCGACCAAAGGTCGGATTACGGTAGAGCCGACCGTTGGTCGGCTGCGGCATCCCGTAGAGCCGACCGTTGGTCGGCTGCAGCATCCCGTAGAGCCGACCGTTGGTCGGCTGCCGATACCACGCRCAGCCGACCAACGGTCGGCTCTACGTCAAGAGCGTCCCGTTCCAGAGCGTCCCGTTCCAGAGCGTCCCGTTCAGAGCGTCCCGGTCGCCCACACCCTCGGGTCGTCCGCCCAGACAAGTGAGCCCGCATGACCGACACCGCACGCATTCCCGAATCCTGTGACCTGCTGATCGAAGCCGGCTACGTGGTCCCGATCGAACCGCATGCGGTGGTGCTGGAAGACCATGCCGTGGCCGTACGCGGCAGCGAGATCATCGCGATCCTGCCGCGCGCCGAAGCCCGCGCCCGCTTTGCGCCCAAGCAGACCGTATCCCGCCCCGACGCGGCCCTGATGCCGGGCCTGGTCAACGCGCACACCCACAACCCGATGACCCTGCTGCGGGGCGTCGCCGACGACCTGCCGCTGATGGTCTGGCTGCAGCAGCACATCTGGCCGGTGGAAGCGGCGGTGATCGGCCCGGAATTCGTGGCCGACGGCACCACCCTGGCCATCGCCGAGATGCTGCGCGGCGGCACCACCTGCGCCAACGAAAACTACTTCTTCTCCGACGTCCAGGCTGCCGTCTACAAGCAGCACGGCTTCCGTGCGCTGGTGGGCGCGGTGATCATCGATTTCCCGACCGCCTGGGCCAAGACCGACGACGAATACTTCGCCAAGGCCGGCGAGCTGCACGACCAGTGGCGCAACGACCCGCTGATCGGCACCTCGTTCGCGCCGCACGCGCCGTACACCGTCAACGACGCCAATTTCGAACGCGTGCGCATGCTGTCCGACCAGCTGGACATGCAGGTGCACCTGCACACGCATGAAACCGCGCAGGAAATCACCGATTCGATCAAGCTGCACGGCCAGCGCCCGCTGGCGCGGCTGGACCGCCTGGGCCTGGTCAACGACCGCCTGATCGCGGTGCACATGACCCAGCTGACCGAAGCGGAAATTCACCTGTGCGCCGAGCGCGGCGTGAGCGTGGTGCATTGCCCCGAATCCAACCTCAAGCTGGCCTCCGGTTTCTGCCCGGCGTGCGCGCTGCAGCGTGCCGGCGTGAACCTGGCCATCGGCACCGACGGCTGCGCGAGCAACAACGACCTGGACATGTTCAGCGAAAACCGCACCGCGGCGATCCTGGCCAAGGCCGTGGCCAACGATGCCACCGCGCTGGACGCGGCCACCACGCTGCGCGCGGCCACCCTCGGCGGCGCGCGCGCGCTGGGCTTCGGCGACCGCATCGGCTCGATCGAGGTCGGCAAGCAGGCCGATCTGGTCTGCGTGGACCTGTCCGCGCTTGAAACCCAGCCACTGCACCACGTGCTCTCGCAGCTTGTCTACGCCGCCGGCCGCCACCAGGTCAGTGATGTCTGGATTGCCGGCCAGCCCAAGCTGGTGCAGCGCGAACTGGTCGGCATGGACACCGCGGCGATCGTCGCCAACGCGCGCCAGTGGCGCGAGCGCATCCGACACATCCGTGCTTGATGCACCAAGGATCCCCATGAACACCCCCCACGCTTCCACCAATTTCGACCAGGCCGAACTGGACAAGTTCGCCGCCCTCGCCAACCGCTGGTGGGACGTCGACGGCCCGCAGAAGCCGCTGCATGCGCTGAATCCGGTGCGCCTGCAGTACGTCGCCCAGCGCGTCACCCTGCGCGGCGCCCGCGTGCTCGATATCGGCTGCGGTGGCGGCCTGCTCAGCGAAGCACTGGCCAAGGAGGGCGCCGATGTCACCGCGATCGACCTGGCCCCGGAACTGGTCAAGGTGGCGCGCCTGCACAGCCTCGAGTCGGGCGTGACGGTGGACTACCGCGTGCAGGCTGCCGAGGACCTGGCCGCCGAACAGCCGGGCAGCTTCGACGTGGTCACCTGCATGGAAATGCTGGAGCACGTGCCGGACCCGGGCGCGATCATCGCCGCCTGCCACCGCCTGCTCAAGCCGGGCGGCCAGCTGTTCCTGTCCACGGTCAACCGCACTCCGGCCGCCTTCGCGGTGGCCATCGTCGGTGCCGAGTACGTGGCGCGGCTGCTGCCCAAGGGCACCCATCACTACCAGGACTTCATCAAGCCGGCCGAGCTGGGCAAGTGGCTGCGCGAGGCCGACCTGAGCCTGCGCGATGTCAGCGGCATGGCCTACGAGCCGTGGCGCAACCGCGCGCGGCTGAGCACCCGCACCGACATCAACTACCTGGCCCACGCGGTCAAGCCGGACGATGCCGCCGGTGTCTGAGTCCGGTTTTCCGCACGCGGTGCTGTTCGACCTGGACGGCACGCTGCTGGACAGCGCGCCGGACATGCTGGCCACCGCCAACGCGATGCTGGCCGCGCGCGACCGCGCCCCGATCCGCCTGGACGCCTTGCGTCCGGTGGTGTCAAAGGGGTCGCGCGCGATGGTGTCGGTGGCGTTTCCCGAGCTTGGCCAGGTCGAGCGCGACGCGCTGGTACCCGAGTTCCTGCAGCGTTATGAAGCGCTGATCGGCCAGCACGCGGTGCTGTTCGACGGCGTGGCCGGCATGCTCGATGCACTGGATGCTGCGGGCTGCGCCTGGGGGATCGTGACCAACAAGCCCGAGTACCTGGCGCGGCTGATCCTGCCGCAGCTGGGCTGGGACGCACGCTGCAAAGTGCTGATCGGTGGCGACAGCCTGGCCCAGCGCAAGCCGCACCCGCTGCCGCTGCTGGCCGCGGCCGAGCGCATGAACATCGCGCCGGGCACCTGCATCTACGTGGGCGATGACGAGCGCGACATCGTGGCCGCCAACGGGGCGGGCATGGCCTCGGTCGCTGCCCTCTGGGGCTACCGGCTGGACGCCGACGACCCGCTGGCCTGGGGCGCCGAACGCATGATCGAGCACCCCGCGCAGCTGCAACGCGCCGACGCCTGGCCGCCCGCCCGCGGCTGACCCGTAGCGATCCGGTAGGTACCCACCGTTGGTGGGTACACACGTGATCCGGTAGGTGCCCACCGTTGGTGGGTACACACCACAACCCAGGCACGCACCGGCGTTGAGCCGCTGCGCACCCCCGGTAGGTACCCACCGTTGGTGGGCACCGCCCCTTTGCAAGGATTTCCCCCGTGACAACTTCCAGCGCCCTCGACAGCTTCCTGGACAAGTGGCGTACCCGCTGGCCGGAATGGTCGGTGGCCGAACCGTTCGTGCCCGAGGCGCAGCGCACCCTGGTGGTGGCGTGGTTCACGCTGCTGCAGGAGTTCGACGACATT
Organism: Stenotrophomonas sp. 10N36; assembly: GCF_056395005.1. Lineage (NCBI taxonomy): Bacteria > Pseudomonadati > Pseudomonadota > Gammaproteobacteria > Lysobacterales > Lysobacteraceae > Stenotrophomonas > Stenotrophomonas sp. 10N36. Next base: position 19,431 of record NZ_JBFTIS010000010.1, read on the forward strand.
CTCAATACCAGTGGCGACCCGATGCCGGCCGACGCCAAGCTGGCGTGGTGGGGCGAGGAGCTGCGCAGCTGGGCGGGGCAGCGCTCGCGCCACCCGCTGGGCCGCCTGCTGGAGCCGGTGCGTGCGCCGTGGACCGCGCTGGCCGATGCGCTGCCGGACCTGATCGAAGCCCGCGCCGCCGCACCGGACCCGGCGCAGGCATTCAAGGCGCTGCACCCTTATGCGGCCGCGGTGGCCGCAGTGGAAGCGCTGATGTTCGATACGCCCGCGCGCGGTGATGTGGCCACCCCGGTGCTGGTGCAGACGCTGGCCCAGCGGCTGAATGCCGCCGGTGTGGCGGCCGTGCCGCGTTCGCTGCTGGCCGCCGGCGAAGGCGATGCCGCGCAGCGCTGGGCACAGCAGCTGCTGGCGCGGTGGCCCGCCCGCGTGCCGGGCCCGCGCGCACGGCGCATGTACGCCTCGCTGGCGCGCACGCGGCTGCAGGCCAGTGCCCAAGGCCGCGAACTGAAGGTCACGCCCATGCGCACGCTGCTGCGCACGTGGTGGGCCGGCCGGGGCTGATCGGGCGCAACGCCGGTTGATGACCGGGAACCGACCCCACCGGCGATCGAATCGTTGCGGCGTGCGGGGCGGACCGATCACGCCGGGGTAGGTGCCGACCGTTGGTCGGCACGGCGGATCGCAGCACCCGTAGCGCCGGGCTCTGCCCGGCTGCTCTTCGCGCGATGCTTGGATGGCGGGGAGCCGGCCAGCGGCCGGCACTACCGGTTGCCGAGCGTGCATGGACCGACGGGCCATGCCACCGGGTTCCGTGAAATGCATCGACCAACGGTCGATGCCTACCGGTTACGGGCAATCGCTGTCGCGCCGATATCGCCGGGTAGGTGCCGACCGTTGGTCGGCACGGCGGATCGCATCACCCGTAGCGCCGGGCTCTGCCCGGCTGCTCTTCGCGCGACGCATGGATGGCGGGGAGCCGGCCAGCGGCCGGCACTACCGGTCGCGGGCGTGCATCGACCAACGCGCCATGCCACCGGGGTCCGCGAAATGCATCGGCCAACGGTCGATGCCTACCGGTTACGGGCAATCGCTGTCGCGCCGATATCGCCGGGTAGGTGCCGACCGTTGGTCGGCACGGCGGATCGCAGCAGCCGTAGCGCCGGGCTCTGCCCGGCTGCTCTTCGCGCGATGCATGGATGCTGGGGAGCCGGCCAGCGGCCGGCACTACCGGCTGCCGAGCGTGCATGGACCGATGGGCCATGCCACCGGGGTCGGAGAAATGCATCGACCAACGGTCGATGCCTACCGGTTATTTGCTGCGGTCGAGCACCAGCAGCGGGTCGATCCGGGTGTCGAACCAGTTCATGCCCCAGTGCAGGTGCGGGCCGGTGGCACGGCCGGTGGCCCCGACCGCGGCAATCACCTGGCCCTGCTCGACGCGATCGCCCACCTTCACGTCGATGCGCGACAGGTGCAGGAAGTTCGAGCTGATGCCGAAGCCGTGGTCCAGCAGCAAGGTGCCGCCGGTGAGGTACAGGTCCGGGCCGGCGAAGGTCACCACGCCGGCGGCGGGGGCCTTGACCGGCGTGCCGGTGGGCACGGCGATGTCCATGCCCGAATGGCCTGCGCCGGGCTGGCCGTTGTACACCCGGGCGTTGCCGAAGCGGCCGCTGATGCGCCCCTGCACCGGCCAGATGAAGGGCTTGGCGAAGTCGGCACGGTCGTCGTCGCGCGCACGCGCCGCCGTCACCTGGGCCTGCTCGCGCTTGATCCGCTCGGCAATCGCCGGGGGTGGGTTGACCGTCTTGAGCGGCACGCCGTTGACGCGTTCGGTCGGCCAGTCGCGCGCGGTCACCGCGATGCTCACCGTGTCACTGCCGCCGTCGGGGCGCTGCACCTGGAGCTGCAGCGGTCCCTTCTCATCGCGGCCGATGCCGAACACCACGCTGCCATAGCCGCTCACCCGCAACGTGCGGCCGGCGTACTGCACCACGCTGCCCGCCGGCACCTTGCCGATGACCATGGCGCCCTGCGAAGCGCTGGCCGGAAACACCACGCGCGTGTCGGCCTGTGCCTGCGCCGGCGCAGGCAGCAGGGCGGCCACGCCCGCGCCACCCACCGCCAGCAGGGCCAGGCCCAGCATCGATGCCCGCATCAGCGGTCGAAGCTCATGCGCTGGCCGTTCGGCGCGCCCACCAGCTTCTCGCCGTCCCACGCCAGCTCGCCATTGACCCAGGTCGAGGCGATGCGCGAGCGGAAGGTCATGCCTTCGAACGGCGACCAGCCGCACTTGGACAGCACGTCCTCACGCTTCACCGTGAACGGTACGTCCTCCACCAGCACCAGGTCGGCGAAATAGCCTTCGCGCAGGTAGCCGCGCTGGCTCACGTCGAACAGCTGCGCCGGCGCATGGGCGAACTTCTGCACCACCTGGGTGATCTCCAGCTTGCCTTCGTGCACCAGCTCCAGCGCGGCCACCAGTGCGTACTGCACCAGCGGCAGGCCCGACGGCGCCTGCGGGTAGGGCTTCTGCTTTTCTTCCCAGGTGTGCGGGGCATGGTCGGTGGCCAGCACGTCGATCACGTCCTCGGCCACGGCGCGGGTCAGCGCTTCGCGGTCGCTGGCCTCCTTGATCGCCGGGTTGCACTTGATCAGGTTGCCCAGCCGCGCGTAATCGCTGCGGTCAAAGCGCAGGAAATGGATGCAGGTCTCGGCGGTGATCTGCTTGCGGCTGCCATCGGCGCGGATCAGCGGGCCGCGTTCGAACAGCTTGAGCTCGTCGGCGGTGGAGATGTGCAGCACGTGCAGGCGGGTGCCGTGCTTTTTGGCCAGCGACACGGCCAGCTCGGAGGACTTCAGGCAGGCCTCGCGCGAGCGGATGTCCGGGTGCTGCTCGGCGCTGAGCGCATCGCCGTACTTCTCGGCGTACTCCTTGGCCTTGGCATCGATCATCGGGGTGTCTTCGCAATGCGTGATGATCGGCGTCGGCGCGTCGCGGAAGATCGCGTCGAGGGTTTCCGGGTTGTCCACCAGCATGTTGCCGGTCGAAGCGCCCATGAACACCTTGATGCCCGGCGCGGTCTTGGGGTCCAGCGACTGGATGTGGGCCAGGTTGTCGTTGCTGGCGCCCATGTAGAAGCCGTAGTTGGCGCGCGCGCGACCGGCCGCTGCGTCGTATTTGGCCTGCAGGATCTCGGCGTTGAGCGTGGGCGGGTTGGTGTTGGGCATGTCCATGAAGCTGGTCAGCCCGCCGGCCACGGCCGCGGCCGACTCGGTGGCGATGTCGCCCTTGTGGGTCAGGCCCGGTTCGCGGAAGTGGACCTGGTCGTCGATCATGCCCGGCAGCAGCCAGCGGCCGGCGGCATCGACCACGGTCTCACCCGGGCGGGCCTCCAGGCCGGCACCGATCTGCGCGATGCGGCCGTTTTCGATGCGCAGGTCGCCCTGGTGGATGGTGCCTTCGTTGACCAGGCGGGCGTTGACGATGAGCGTGGAGGACATTTCAGTGTTTTCCTGTGCAGCGGAAGGCGGCGTCGTGCGCGGCGCGCGGGGGCACCTCGTCGATGCCACCGGGATGGAAGGGATGGCAGCGGCCCAGGCGGCGCGCGGCGAGCCAGCTGCCGCGCGCGGGCCCATGCGTGGCGATGGCTTGCATGGCGTATTCAGAACAGCTGGGCATGAAGCGGCAGCGCGGCCCCAACAGCGGGCTGATGAAGCGCTTGTAGAAGCGCAGCAGGGCAATGAGCAGGCGTGAGATCACCTGCCAATCTTAAGGCAGTTGGCATGAAGGGCGCATTTGTCGCAGGATGGGGCGTTGGTCCCCTCCGCGCCCACGCGCGTGGCGGGCCGCCCCGGCCGTTGGCCGGGCCAGGTACCGATCGGCGCAGGTCGGTCCGCCCACCGGGCGGAACGGCCGCACGCCTTGCGACTCCGGGGCTGAACGGAGTAGGCGGTGTGGTTGCTGCTGCTGGTCGGGTAGGCTATAAAGGCCCGCTTTCCCGGGCCCCGGGGAATCCAAGGAAGAGCGTTTCGTGGCTGCTAAAAAAACTGCAAAGAAGGCCGTCAAGGCCGCCAAGAAAACCGCCAAGCCTGTTGTTAAGAAGTTGGCGGCCAAGTCCGTTGCCAAGAAACCGGCTGCCAAGCCGGCTGGCAAGTCCGCATCCAAACAACCGGCGGCCAGGACGGCACCCGTAAAGAAACCTGTCGCCAAGACCCCGGCCAAGGCGGTGAAGAAAACCGTCGCCAAGAAGCCGGTGGTGAGCAAGGCGCCGGTGAAGAAGGCCGCGCCGGCCAAGAAGGTCGTGGCCAAGAAGGCCGCGGCAGTCAAGCCGATCGCCAAGGCGCCGGTGAAGAAAGCCGCACCGGCCAAGACCGCCGCGAAAAAATCCGTGAAGCCGGCAGCTGTCAAGCCGGCCTCCACGCCTGCACCGGTGAAGAAGGTGGCGGCCAAACAGCCGCCGGCCAAGCCGGTGAAGGCCAGCAAAACCGCCAGCAAGCCCGTGGCAACCAAGCCGGCCGCCAAGCCGGTTGCAGCACCCGTAGTGAAGTCCGCACCGAAGCCGGCATCGCCGGCGCCGGCCAAGTCTGTCCCGGCCAAGAGCGCGGCCAAACCTGTTACCCCTCCGGCGTCCGCGCCGGCGCCGGCAGCAGCCGCCCCCGCCTCCAAGGCCCCGCAAAACAAGAATCCCGTGCCCGTTTCGAAATCGCCTGCAAAAACCCCCGCCAAGTCCGAGTCCGCCCCCAAGCCCGTGTCGCGTCCGGTCGGCAAGGTCGCCGTTGCCGTGGCAGCGCGCTCGTCCGCCCCGGCACCGCGCACCAAGGTGAAGGTGGTGGAGTACAAGACTGACGAAGCCACCGGTCGTCCGATCCTGCCCGACGGCTACAAGCCGAGTGCGGAAGAGGAATACATGAGCCCGTTGCAGCTGGAGTATTTCCGCCAGCGCCTGCAGCACTGGCGCAATGATCTGGTGGAAGAATCCAAGCAGACCATCGCCAACCTGCAGGAAGAAGTGCGTGACATCGGCGATGAAGCCGAGCGCGCCACCCGCGAGACCGAGAACTCGCTGGAACTGCGTACCCGCGATCGTTACCGCAAGCTGATCGGCAAGATCAACAGCACGCTGAAGCGTCTGGAAGACGGTGACTACGGCTACTGCGTGGACACCGGCGAAGAGATCGGTCTGGATCGTCTGGAAGCGCGTCTCACCGCTGAGCGCACGATCGACGCCCAGGAACGTTGGGAGCACCTGCAGAAGCAGCAGGGCGACTGAGTTTCTGGTGGTTGATGGATAGTGAAAAGCCCGGCTTCGGCCGGGCTTTTTTGTGGTTCGGTGGCGAGGGTGACCCGCCAGCGCCTTGACGGTGCGTCGCATGTGCGGGTGGGAACCCATCGCGGGCCGCACGGAGGTAGAGCCGACCGTTGGTCGGCTGCCGTCGCCACGGGGGTGATAACGCCGTACCGACCAACGGTCGGTACCTACCGCGGATCACCCCGGTCGTATCCCACCGCAGGTTGCACGGGGGTAGAGCCGACCGTTGGTCGGCTGCGGATCACCCCGGTCGTTTCCCACCGCGGGTTGCACGGGGGGGTAGAGCCGACCGTTGGTCGGCTGCCGTCGCCACGGGGGTGATAACGCCGTACCGACCAACGGTCGGTACCTACCGCGGGTTGCACCTGCGACAACGGCGTACCGACCAACGGTCGGTACCTACTGCAGATCCCGCAAGTTCAATCGGCGCAGCGTCGGGTTCTTCCAGGCGGTGATGCCGGCCACGCTGAGCACGGCGAAACCGCCCAGGACCACGGCCGGGGCCAGACCCAACAGCTTGGCCATCGTGCCCGCATAGAAGGCGCCCAGTTCGTTGGACGAACTGATGAAGATGCCATTGATGGACGACACGCGGCCGCGCATCTCCTCCGGCGTGGCCAGCTGCAGGATGGTCGAGCGGACCACCACCGACACGCCGTCGAACGCTCCGTAGAACAACAGGATCAGCGCCGACAGCCAGAAGCTGTGCGACAGTCCGAAGCCGATCACGCACAGGCCGAAGCCGGCCACCGCGAACAGCAGCACGCGGCCGGCATTGCGCTGCAGCGGCCGGCGGGCCAGCCACAGGCCCACGCAGACCGACCCGAGCGCGGGGGCCGCGCGCAGGATGCCCAGGCCTTCCGGGCCGTGGTGCAGGATTTCATGCAGGAACGCCGGCAGCATCGCCACCACGCCGCCGAGCAGCACCGAGAACATGTCCAGTGCCATCGCCCCGACCATGATGCGGTTGCCGAGCACGAAGCGGCCGCCCTCGGCGATGCTTTTGAAGATCGGCGCGGCCGGGCCGGTGTGCACCGGTTCGGAGACGCGCAGCACGGCCAGGCAGCCAACCGCGATCAACGCCACGGCCACCGCCACGCCATAGGCCACCCCCTTGCCGCCCCAGGCCACCAGCAGGCCGCCCAGTGCCGGGCCGGCCACCATGCCGGCCTGGAACACCACTGCGCCCAGGCCCGCACCACGCGCGTACTGCTGGCGCTCGAGCACGCGGGCGAACAGGGCGTTGTAGATCGGCGACAGGAACGCGCGGACCATGCCGGTCATGGCGATGGCCGCATAGATCGGCCACACCCCGTGGAACGGCAGCCAGCCCTGGGCAACGGCGGTGAGCACCACGGCGGTCAGCACCAGGCCGCTGGCGGCGACCATGCCCAGCCGGCGGCGGGGCAGGTGGTCGACCAGGTAGCCAGCGAACGGGGCCACGCAGAAGAACGGCAGCACCTCGGCCAGCCCCACCAAACCCAGCGAGAACGGATTGCGGGTCACTTCGTAGATGTGCCAGCCCACCGTGACCGCCACGATCTGGTAGGACAGCATCGCGCAGATGCGGTAGGCCAGCAGCAGCGAGAAGCCGGGACGGGCCAGCAGGGTCAGCGCGCTTTCGGCGGGCTCGGCAGGGGCGTCGGTACTCACGACTGGGCGTGCTGCGACTGCGCGGTCTCGCGGATGAAGGCCAGCATCGCCGCAACGCCGTTGCTGCGGGTGGGCGACAGATGGCGGGACAGGCCGATGTCCTGGATGTAGGTCGGTTCGGTGGCCAGGATCTCGGCGGCCGAACGGCCCGAATACACCCGCAGGGCGAGGTAGATCAGCCCGGAGACGATCGCCGAGTCGCTGATGGCGTGGAAGCGCAGCTGCTGCGCGTTGCCCTCGGGCACGATCCACACCATCGACTGGCAGCCGAGCAGGCGGTGCTCTTCGGTCTTCCACGCGTCGGGGAAGGTGGGAAGCTTGCGGCCAAGGTCGATCAGGTACTGGTAGCGCTCGGACCAGTCGCTGAAGAAGGCGAATTCGTCGGCGATGGCCACCTGTGCCTCGGCGGCGGTGGGTTCAAGCGGGAACGGGGAAGCGGTCATGGGGACTCCGGGCCGGTAGCTGCCTTCCGTGGTCAGGCCGTGGTGGTTCGGGGGGAACACCCGGCCATCCGTGGCCGGATCTGTGTCGCGGTAGCGCCCGGCGGTCGGCCGGGCCAGGCATCAACGCTTGCGCACCCAGCGCACGCCCTGGGCGGTGTCTTCCAGCGCGATGCCTTCGGCGGCCAGCTGGTCGCGGATGGCGTCGGCGCGGGCGAAGTCACGGCCCTGCTTGGCGGCGGTGCGGGCATCGATCAAGCCCTGGATGCGCGCATCGTCATCGGTGTCGCCCGGTGCGTTGCCAAACCAGGCGGCCGGATCCTGCTGCAGCAGGCCCAGCGCCAGGCCGGCCCCGAGCAGCGCGGTCTTCCAGCGGGCCTGGTCGGCCGGCGCGGCCTTGCGGGCTTCGCCAGCGATGCGGGCCAGTTCGGCCAAGGCCTGCGGCGTGTTGAGGTCGTCGTCCAGGGCCGCGTCCATCTCCGCGGGGATGACCGCAGTGGCCTCGACGGCGGCCAGGTCGCGCAGGGTGCCGTACAGCCGGTCCAGCGTGCGCGCGGACTGTTCGATCAGCGCATCCGACCAGTCCAGCGGCTGTCGGTAGTGCGCCGACAGCAGCGCATAGCGCAGCGCCTCGGGCGCATGCTTGCGCACCAGGTCGTGCACGCGCTCGATGTTGCCGATCGACTTGCTCATCTTGGCGCCGCCAAAGTTGAGCATGCCGTTGTGCAGCCAGAACCGGGCGAAGGTCTGGCCGCCGTGGGCGCACTCGCTCTGCGCGATCTCGTTCTCGTGGTGCGGGAACTGCAGGTCCACGCCACCGGCATGGATATCGATGGTCGGGCCCAGGTGCGCGGCCGCCATCGCCGAGCATTCGATATGCCAGCCCGGACGACCCCGGCCCCACGGCGATTCCCAGCCGGGCAGGTCGTCGCTGGAGGGCTTCCACAGGACGAAATCGCCCGGGTCGCGCTTGTACGGGGCCACGTCCACGCGTGCGCCGGCCAGCATTTCGTCCGGGTCGCGGCGCGACAACTTGCCATACCCGGCATAGGAACCGACCGAAAACAGCACGTGGCCTTCGGCGGCGTAGGCGTGGCCGGCCGTGATCAGCTGCTCGATCATGGTGACGATCTGCGGAATGTGCGCAGTGGCCTCCGGCTCGATGTCCGGCGGCACCACGCCCAGCGCGGCCATGTCCTCCCGGTAGGCCGCGGCGAAGCGGTCGGTGATCGTCGAGATCGGCACGCCCTGTTCACGCGCGGCGGTGTTGATCTTGTCGTCCACGTCGGTGATGTTGCGGGCGTAGCGCAGGCCGCCGAAGCGGCGCCGCAGCAGGTCGGCCAGCACCCCGAAGACCACCGGGCCGCGGGCGTTGCCGATGTGGACATAGTTGTAGACCGTGGGGCCGCACACATACAGGGTCGGACAGGTCGGATCGAGCGGGGTGAACGGTTCGAGCTGGCGTGTCAGGTTGTTGTGCAGGCGCAGGGTCATGGGGGCGGTGGTGGGGGCAAAAGGGGGCAAGCCCGCGATTTTAGATCACATCGGCGCCCAGCGCCGGGGCCGCGCGGCAACCGGCCCGGGGCAGGGGGGGCTATGGGCAGAATCATCGCGGAAGGGTAATGTTCAGCCCCTTGTGCCTGGCACTGCCTAAACTATCCACCTTGTCCACTTCCCTGTTGCCAATGAAATCCGCTTCGTTGTTGACCCTGACCTGCCTGCTTGGCGGTGCTGCCTCCGTGGCCTGCGCCCAGGACGGCGAGGTCCGGAACCGGGTGGTGATCGTGGAGAACGTGAAGTTCGACTACGCCCAGGTGCTCAACGTCGAACCGGTGTTCCAGACACTGCGCGCGACCCGCACCGAAGAACACTGTGAGCCGGTGTCCACGCGTACGCTGGCCCCGGTCAACGTCACCGGCGAAGAGCCGCAGGAAGACAAGGGCCGGTTCGGCCGTTTCATGGACTCGGTGCGCTCGATCTTCCGCCGCGAAGACGGCACCGAGGAAGAGATGCCGGTGGCCGAAGCACCCGCACCGGCGGCCAACAACGGCCCGCTGTTGACCCGTGAATGCCGGATCATCCCGGTGGGCCGCGAGTTCCGCCGGCCGATCGCCTACGACGTGGATTACGTCTACAAGGGCACCAAGTACCGCTCGCGCCTGCCCGAAGATCCGGGCAACCGGCTCAAGATCCGCGTCTCGATCACCCCGTGGATCGGCGCCGAGCAGGGCAGCGCGGCCAATCCCTGAGGCGGCTCGCCGGCCCTGTGAGGGGCAGTCCCATCCCGTGACGAGCCGTGCCCGACCGGGGCGGGTGCCCACAATTGACATTCAGGCCTTGCACCCACCCGGGGTGCATGCAAAGATGGGCGGCCATGAAACTCACCGACTTCCAGCACGACACCAGCGCCGCCCGTATGGCTACGGGCATGACGTCGCGTGCCCGCCGACCGGAACCCCACATTTTCGCTGGGTAACCGGAGCTTCGTGCTGTCTGTTCGGAAAACCCAGCCCCCGCGCTGGGTTTTTTCGTTTCTACGATCTGAAAAGTTTCATCTGTATACGTTTTGTTGAGCCCTGAACGCGCCCCGGCGCCCCCAACCTCCGCCGGAAACGGTGGAAAACCAGCCGCAAAGGATCGATCGATGTCCCTGAAGCACTTCCTGAACACCCAGGATTGGAGCCGCACCGACCTGGATGCCCTGCTGACCCAGGCCGCGCTGTTCAAGCGCAACAAGCTGGGCGACGAGCTCAAGGGCAAGTCGATTGCCCTGGTGTTCTTCAATCCCTCCATGCGCACCCGTACCAGCTTCGAGCTGGGTGCCTTCCAGCTGGGTGGGCACGCCATCGTGCTGCAGCCGGGCAAGGATGCATGGCCGATCGAGTTCAACCTGGGCACGGTGATGGACGGGGACACCGAGGAGCACATCGCCGAAGTGGCCAAGGTGCTGGGCCGCTACTGCGACCTGATCGCGGTGCGTGCCTTCCCGAAGTTCATCGACTGGGCCAAGGACCGCGAAGACATCGTGCTCAAGAGCTTCGCCAAGTACTCGCCGGTGCCGGTGATCAACATGGAAACCATCACCCATCCGTGCCAGGAACTGGCCCACGTGATGGCGCTGCAGGAACATTTCGGTACCCAGGACCTGCGCGGCAAGAAGTACGTGCTGACCTGGACCTACCACCCCAAGCCGCTGAACACCGCCGTGGCCAACTCGGCGCTGACCATCGCCACCCGCATGGGCATGGACGTGACCCTGCTGTGCCCGACCCCGGATTACATCCTGGACGAGCGCTACATGGGCTGGGCCGAGCAGAACGTGGCCGAGAGCGGCGGGTCGCTGCAGGTCAGCCACGACATCGCCAGCGCCTACGCCGGCGCGGACGTGGTGTACGCCAAGAGCTGGGGCGCGCTGCCGTTCTTCGGCAACTGGGAACCGGAAAAGCCGATCCGTGACCAGTACCAGCACTTCATCGTGGACGAAGCCAAGATGGCGCTGACCAACAACGGCGTGTTCAGCCACTGCCTGCCGCTTCGCCGCAACGTGAAGGCCACCGACGGCGTGATGGACTCGGCGCAGTGCATCGCGATCAACGAAGCTGAAAACCGCCTGCATGTGCAGAAGGCGATCATGTCGGCGTTGATCGGGCGGTAACGCCATCAACGGGTATCGAACATTGCAGCCGACCAACGGTCGGCTCTACCCAACCAGCGCATAGAACATTTCAGCCGACCGGCGTACCGAACACTTCAGCCGACCAACGGTCGGCTCTACACCGAATCTCTATCTTCCAATTGGACCTGACCCCCATGAGCAACAAAGACATCGTCCTGGCTTTCTCCGGTGGACTCGACACCAGCTTCTGCGTGCCGTACCTGCAGGAGCGCGGCTACAACGTGCATACCGTGTTCGCCGACACCGGCGGCGTGGATGACGAAGAGCGCGATTTCATCGAGAAGCGTGCCGCCGAACTGGCCGTCACCAGCCACGTCACCGTCGATGGTGGCCCGGCGATCTGGAGCGGCTTCGTCAAGCCGTTCGTGTGGGCCGGCGAAGGCTACCAGGGCCAGTACCCGCTGCTGGTGTCCGACCGTTACCTGATCGTGGATGCCGCACTCAAGCGCGCCGCCGAGCTGGGCACCAACATCATCGCCCACGGCTGCACCGGCATGGGCAATGACCAGGTCCGCTTCGACCTGGCCGTGAAGGCACTGGGCGACTACCAGATCGTCGCGCCGATCCGCGAAATCCAGAAGGAACACACCCAGACCCGCGCCTACGAGCAGAAGTACCTGGAAGAGCGCGGCTTCGGCGTGCGCGCCAAGCAGCAGGCCTACACCATCAACGAGAATCTGCTGGGCCTGACCATGTCCGGCGGCGAGATCGATCGTTGGGAAGCCCCGGGCGAAGGTGCCCGCGGCTGGTGCGCACCGCGCAGCGAATGGCCGGAACAGGCACTGACGGTCACCCTGAAGTTCGTCGAAGGCGAAGCCGTCGAGCTGGACGGCAAGGCGCTGCCGGGTGAACAGATCCTGGCCAAGCTCAACAAGCTGTTCGCCCCGTACGGCGTGGGCCGTGGCGTGTACACCGGTGACACCGTGATCGGCCTGAAGGGCCGCATCGTGTTCGAAGCACCGGGCCTGGTCTCGCTGCTGGCCGCGCACCGCGCGCTGGAAGACGCCGTGCTGACCAAGCAGCAGAACCGCTTCAAGCCGGACGTCGCGCGCAAGTGGGTGGAGCTGGTGTACGAAGGCTTCTACCACGACCCGCTGAAGACCGACATCGAAGCCTTCCTGAAGTCCTCGCAGGCCAAGGTCAACGGCGAAGTGGTGCTGGAAACCCGCGGTGGCCGTGTGGATGCCGTGGCGGTGAAGTCGCCGCACCTGCTCAACACCAAGGGCGCCACGTATGCACAGTCGGCCGACTGGGGCGTGGAAGAGGCCGAAGGCTTCATCAAGCTGTTTGGTATGAGCTCGACCTTGTACGCGCAGGTCAATCGCTAAGGCGATTCGCCGGGGTGCCGGCCGCTGGCCGGCGCCTCGCAAAGCCGATGGAGGGGTAGTGCCGGCCGCTGGCCGGCTCCTGGAACAGCTGGATCATTGCAGAGCCGGCCAGCGGCCGGCACTACCGATTTCGAACCCTACGGATACTCAGACACATGTTGGAACAGACACTCGATCACCTGCAGCAGCTCGTGTCCTTCGACACGCGCAATCCGCCGCGGGCGATCACCACCGGCGGCATCTTCGATTACCTGCGTGCGAACCTGCCCGGGTTCACCGTGGAGGTGATCGACCATGGCGACGGTGCGGTCAGCCTGTATGCGGTGCGTGGCACCCCGAAGTACCTGTTCAACGTGCACCTGGATACCGTGCCGGACTCGCCGCGTTGGACGGCCGACCCGCACGTGATGCGGCGCGCCGAGGACCGCGTGATCGGGCTGGGCGTGTGTGACATCAAGGGCGCTGCGGCGGCCTTGGTGGCTGCTGCCAACGCCAGCGATGGCGATGCCGCGTTCCTGTTCTCCAGCGACGAGGAAGCCAACGATCCGCGTTGCATCGCCGCCTTCCTGGCCCGTGGCATTCCGTATGAAGCGGTGCTGGTGGCCGAGCCGACCATGAGCGAAGCGGTGCTCGCGCACCGTGGCATCAGTTCGGTGCTGATGCAGTTCACCGGCCGCGCCGGGCATGCCTCGGGCAAGCAGGACGCGGCGGCCAGTGCGCTGCACCAGGCCATGCGCTGGGGCAACCGCGCGCTGGACCACGTGGAATCGCTGGCCCATGCACGCTTCGGCGGGCTGACCGGCCTGCGCTTCAACATCGGTCGGGTGGAAGGCGGTATCAAGGCCAACATGATCGCGCCTGCTGCCGAAGTGCGGTTCGGCTTCCGCCCGCTGCCGTCGATGGACATCGACGCGTTGCTGGCGACCTTCGCCGGGTTTGCCGAACCGGCAGCCGCGCAGTTCACCGAAACCTTCCGTGGCCCCAGTTTCCCGGCCGGCGACATCGCCGAAGCGGAAAACCGCCGCCTGGCCGCGCGCGACGTGGCCGATGCCCTGGATATTCCGATCGGCAACGCGGTGGACTTCTGGACCGAGGCCTCGCTGTTCTCGGCCGGCGGCTACACCACGCTGGTGTACGGTCCGGGCGACATTGCCCAGGCCCACACCGCCGATGAGTTCGTGACGCTGGAGCAGCTGCAGCGTTACACCGCATCCGTGCACCGCATCATCGCGCACGGTGCCTGATCGAATGACGCCGTCGTGGCCTCCCACTGACGGAACTCCCATCGCGGCCCCGGCCGCCTGTGACGATACCGAAATGCCTTCTTCCCAGCCCCACCGCCAGACCCGCCAGACCATCGTGCGCCTGCTCTCGAGCATGGCCAGCGCGAAGGAGATCAGCCAGTACCTCAAGCGTTTCTCGCAGCTGGACGCCAAGCGCTTCGCCGTGGTCAAGGTCGGCGGCGCGGTGCTGCGCGATGACCTGGATGCGCTGACCTCCTCGCTGTCGTTCCTGCAGGAAGTCGGGCTGACCCCGATCGTGCTGCACGGCGCCGGCCCGCAGCTGGACGCCGAACTGTCGGCGGCCGGCATCGTCAAGGAAACCGTCAACGGCCTGCGCGTGACCTCGCCGGAAGGCCTGGCGATCGTGCGTCGGGTATTCCAGGCGTCCAACCTGCAGCTGGTGGAGGCGCTGCAGCAGAACGGCGCCCGCGCCACCTCGATCACCGGCGGCGTGTTCGAAGCCGAGTACATGGACCAGGCCACCTATGGCCTGGTGGGCGAGGTGAAGAAGGTCAACCTGGCCCCTATCGAAGCCAGCCTGCGCGCCGGCTCGATCCCGGTGATCACCAGCCTGGGTGAAACCCGCTGCGGACAGATCCTCAACGTCAACGCCGATTTTGCCGCCAACGAACTCGTGCAGGAACTGCAGCCGTACAAGATCATCTTCCTGACCGGCACCGGCGGCCTGCTCGACGAAGAGGGCAAGGTGATCGACTCGATCAACCTGTCCACCGAGTACGACCAGCTGATGCAGCAGCCGTGGATCCACGGCGGCATGCGGGTGAAGATCGAACAGATCAAGGATCTGCTGGATCGGCTGCCGCTGGAGTCGTCGGTGTCGATCACCCGGCCGGCGGACCTGGCCAAGGAACTGTTCACCCACAAGGGCTCGGGCACGCTGGTGCGCAAGGGCGAGAAAGTCCTGCGCGCCACCGCCTGGGACGAACTGGACCTGCCACGCCTGAAGCAGCTGATCGAATCCAGCTTCGGCCGCACCCTGGTGCCGGACTATTTCCAGAAAACCAAGCTGCTGCGCGCCTATGTGAGCGAGAACTACCGCGCCGCGGTGATCCTCACCGACGAGGCCGAAGGCGTGTACCTGGACAAGTTCGCGGTGCTGGACGACGCGCAGGGTGAAGGCCTGGGCCGCGCGGTGTGGAACGTGATGCTGGAGGAAACCCCGCAGCTGTTCTGGCGCTCGCGCAACGGCAACCCGATCAACCACTTCTACTATGCCGAGTCCGACGGCTGCTACAAGCAGGGCACCTGGAAGGTGTTCTGGTTTGGCGCCGACGGCTTCGAGCGGATCCGCACCTACGTTGAACACTGCGCCCTGCGCACCCCGAGCCTGGAGGGCTGAACCCGATGAATCACGCCGATTGGACCAAAGTGCCCACGCTGGCCGGCGCCCACGCCCGGCTGGAGCCGCTGCAGATGGCGCACATCGACGGTCTGCGCGGCGCGCTGGGCGACGGCACGCTGTCCAGCCTCTGGTACACCCAGGTGCCCAGCGCCAAGACCATGACCGGCTACGTGCAGGCTGCGCTGCAGGCCCAGGCCGAAGGCAAGGTGTTGCCGTTCGTGGTGCTCAACGCGGCCGATGAAGTCGTGGGCACCACCCGCTACTACGCGATGGAAGAAGAGGTGCCGCGCCTGAGCATCGGCTACACCTGGTACGGGCAGGACGCGCAGCGCACCGGCATCAACACCGAAACCAAGCTGTTGCTGCTCACCCATGCGTTCGAGCGGCTGGAGTGCCTGAGCGTGGTGTTCGAAACCAGCTGGTTCAACTTCGCCTCGCGCACCGCCATCGCGCGGCTGGGCGCCAAGCAGGACGGCGTGCTGCGCAACCACAAGCGCCACCCCGACGGCACCCCGCGCGACACCGTCATCTTCTCCATCATCGACGCGGAATGGCAGGGCGTGAAGCGCCACCTGCAGCACCGCCTGGACGCACACGCATGAGCAGCTCCCCGCAGTACACCGTCGGCATCGTCGGCGCCCGTGGCCACACCGGCGCCGAGCTGATCAAGCTGATAGCCGCGCACCCGAACCTGCAGCTGGGCTTTGTGTCCTCGCGCGAACTGGCCGGGCAGCGTGTGGCCGACCATCACCCCGACGTGGAGCAGGGCTCTGCCCTGCTGTTCGAAAACCTCGACGCCGACGCGGTCGCCGCCAAGGGCATGGACGCGGTGATCCTGGCGCTGCCCAACGGGCTGGCCGCGCCGTTCGTCACCGCGCTGGACGCGGCCCGGCCGGATACGGTGATCGTGGACCTGTCGGCCGACCATCGCTTCGAGCCGAGCTGGTACTACGGCCTGCCCGAACTGACCCGGGGCGACTACCTGGGCCAGAAGCACATCAGCAACCCGGGCTGCTATGCCACCGCGATGCAGCTGGCGATCAGCCCGTTGCTGACCCAGCTGGCCGGCCCGCCGCAGTGCTTCGGCGTGTCCGGGTATTCCGGGGCCGGCACCACCCCGTCGGACAAGAACAACCCGGAGCTGCTGCGCGACAACCTGATGCCGTACGCGCTCACCAACCACATGCACGAGCGCGAAGTCACCGCGCACCTGCGCGTGCCGGTGGAGTTCATGCCGCACGTGGCACCACATTTCCGCGGCATCACCATGACCGTGAACCTGTGGTTGAACACCGTGGTCAAGCGCGAGGACGTGATGGCGCTGTACCAGAAGTACTACGCCAATGAAGCGCTGGTGGAAGTGATCGACGAGGCCCCGTGGGTCAGCCAGATCGCCGGCCGCCATGGCGTGCAGATCGGCGGCTTCGACGTGGCCCCGGGCGGCAAGCGGGTGGTGGTGGTAGCCACCCTGGACAACCTGCTCAAGGGCGCGGCCACCCAGGCCATCCAGAACCTCAACCTGGCGCTGGGCCTGGACGAACTGGCCGCGATCCCGCACTGAACCCTTCCGGCGCGCACCGGCAGCGGTGCGCGCACAACCCGGCGGAGCGATTCCGCCAACGGAGCAAGACATGGCAGACCTTCTGTGGCAGAAGCCGGGCGTCGCCGTCGACGCCAAGATCCAGACCTTCCTGGCCGGCGATGACGTGATCCTGGATCGCGAGTTCTTCCTGTATGACGTGGCCGCCAGCAAGGCGCACGCGCAGGGCCTGCAGCACATCGGCATCCTGTCCAGCGACGAGCTGGATGGCCTGCTGCGCGAGCTGGACGTGCTGGGTGCCGATTTCCGCAGCGGTGCATTCGTGCTGGATGAGCGCTTCGAGGATTGCCATTCGGCGATCGAAGCCCGCCTGACCGAGCGCCTGGGCGATGCCGGTCGCAAGATCCACACCGGGCGCAGCCGCAACGACCAGATCCTGGTGGCCACCCGCCTGTGGTTGAAGGACAAGCTGCTGCACGTGGCCGGCCTGAGCCGCGAGATCGCCAAGGTGGCGCTGGACCGCGCCGAGGCCGAAAAGGACCTGCCGGTGCCGGGCTACACCCACATCCAGCGCGCCGTGGTGTCCTCGGCGGGCATGTGGTGGGCCGGCTGGGCCGAGGCCTTCATCGACAACGCGATCCGCGCGCACGACACCTTCGCGCTGATCGACGCCAATCCGCTCGGCACCGCTGCCGGATACGGCGTGAACCTGCCGCTGGACCGCGCCCATACCACCGCCGCACTCGGCTTTGCGCGGATGCAGGTGTCGCCGATCTACGCGCAGCTGTCGCGCGGCAAGTTCGAACTGGCCGCGCTGGAAGCGTTGGGCGGTGCCACCCTGGACCTGCGCCGCATCGCCTGGGACCTGTCGCTGTTCACCAGCGGCGAGTTCGGCTTCGTGGCACTGCCGGCGCAGTACACCACCGGCAGCTCGATCATGCCCAACAAGCGCAACCCGGACGTGATCGAACTGATGCGTGCCACCCACGCCAGCGTGGCCGCCGCACGTACCGAGATCGAGCAGCTGCTGTCGCTGCCGTCCGGCTACCACCGCGACCTGCAGAGCAGCAAGGGCGCCATCTTCCACGGCTTCGGCCGCGGTCTGGCCGCGCTGGAACTGCTGCCGGCGTTGCTGGCCAATCTGGAATGGCGCGACGACAAGCTGCGCGCGGCGATCGACTCGGGCATGTATGCCACCGACGTGGCGGTCGAAGCGGCGGTGGCCGGCGTACCGTTCCGCGAGGCCTACAAGGCCGCCGCGGCCGGCGCCGACAGTGCCGGGCAGGGGCGCACGCCCGAAGGCAGCCTGGCCGCGCGCGTGTCGCCCGGTGCGGCCGCCGACCTGCGGCTGGACGAACTGCGCGCCCGCTGGGCCGCGCTGGTGTAACCACAACGACGGTAGTGCCGGGCTCTGCCCGGCAAACCACACCAACGGCGCTGCCCGACACCCGAAAATGGACACCCATGAACATCTGCTACCTGGTACTGGTCACCCGCACCCCGGCCTTCCGCGACGAGGTGGGCGCCGAGCATGTACGCTTCCTCGATGACGTGCGCGCCCGCGGCCAGCTGCTGCTGACCGGCGGCTTCACCGACAAGAGCGGGGGCGCCTACGTGCTGCAGGACGTGGCCGACCTGGCCGCCGCGCAGGCGCTGGTGGACACCGATCCGCTGCTGGTGCACGGCAGCGCCACCGCCCGCATCCACGAATGGGCCACCCGCTGAGGCATGCACCCCCGATGAGCCCGACCGTGCAATCGCCGTTTCCCGAACAGACCCTGCCGCCGTGGAAGCGCGCCGTGCTCAAGGTCGGCAGCAGCCTGCTGGCCGCCGACGGCGGCGGGCTGTCACCGCGTCATGCACTGGGCCTGGCCCAGTTCGTCTCGGCCAACGTGCTGGCCGGGCGCGAGGTGGTGATCGTGTCGTCCGGCGCAGTGGCCGCAGGCCGCGCGATCGTGCCGCGCGCGCTGGAAGCCGGTGCGGCGATGGCCGCGCGCCAGGCGCTGGCCGCGCTCGGCCAGGCGCAGCTGATCGGCCTGTGGCAGCGTTTCTTCGAGCGCCCGGTGGCGCAGGTGCTGCTCACCCACGACGACCTGCGCAACCGCCGCCGCTACCTCAACGCGCGCGCCACCCTCAACGAGCTGCTGCGCCTGGGCGCGTTGCCGGTGGTGAATGAGAACGACACCGTGTCGGTGGACGAGCTCAAGCTGGGCGACAACGACAACCTGGCCGCCACGGTCGCGGCACTGATCGATGCGGACGTGCTGTTCATCGCCACCGACATCGATGGCCTGTACAGCGCCGACCCGCGCCGTGACCCGCAGGCCCGGCCGATCCACGACGTGCCCGAGCTCACCGGCGAGGTGCTGGCGATGGCCGGCGGCGCCGGCAGCGGGGCCGGTACCGGCGGCATGCACACCAAGCTGGAAGCCGCGGCCAAGGCCGGGCGGGTCGGCATCGACACCTGCCTGTTCAACGGTCGCGACAGCGACGTAGTACGCGCGCTGGCCCAGGGCCGGTTGTTCGGCACCCGCATCCACGCCGGGCAGACCCGCGTGGCCGCCCGCAAGTACTGGTTGCGGCATGCGCCGCTGGAGCCCGGCGCGATTCTCATCGACGACGGTGCCGCCGCCGCGCTGCGCGACAAGGGCGCCTCGCTGCTGCCCGGGGGCGTGCGCGGCGCCGACGGCGACTTCCGCCGCGGCGACATGATCGAAGTGCGTCTGCGCGGCGAGCAGGGCGAGGTGCGCCTGGCCCGCGGCGTCAGCCAGTACTCGGCCAGCGACATCCGCCGCATCGCCGGCCGCCACTCGCGCGACATCGAGAGCGTGCTCGGCTACAACTACGGCGGCAACGTCATCCACCGCGACGATCTGGTGCTGCTGTAAAGCGTAAGAACATCCACGGTAGCGCCACGCCATGCGTGGCCGCGCAGCCTGGGCCCGTTCGACATCCCGCAGCCACGCATGGCGTGGCGCTACCCTGCATCTTCAGAGGATATTGAGATGGTTGCCAGCTCCCCCTCCGACACCCGCGCCCAGGCGCTGGCCTGCCGCACCGCGGCGCAGCAGCTGGCGCAGCTGTCGTCCAGCGCCAAGACCGCGCTGCTGGACGCCATGGCGGCCGCGCTGGAAGCCGATGCCACGCTGATCCTGGACGCCAACGCGCGCGACCTGGCCGCTGCGCGCGACAAAGGCACCGGCAGCGCCATGCTCGACCGCCTGGCACTGGACCCCACACGCCTGGCCGGCATCGCCGCGGCCCTGCGCGACGTGGCCGCGCTGCCCGATCCGGTGGGCGTGGTCACCCGCGACGACGTGCGCCCCAACGGCATCCGCGTGCAGAAAGTGCGCGTGCCGCTGGGCGTGATCGTGATGATCTACGAAGCCCGCCCGAACGTGACCGCCGATGCCGCTGCGCTGTGCATCAAGGCCGGCAACGGGGTGATCCTGCGCGGTGGCTCGGAGGCCATCCACTCCAACACCGCCATTGCCGCCGCGCTCAAGCGCGCGCTGCGCGAGGCGGGCGTGGCCGAGGCGGCATTGACGCTGGTCGAGGACCTGCGCCGCGAGACGATGCTGGAACTGCTGCAGCTCAACGACCTGGTCGACCTGGCGATCCCGCGCGGCGGCGAAGGCTTGATCCGCTTCGTGGCCGAACATGCGCGGGTGCCGGTGATCAAGCATTACAAGGGCGTGTGCCACCTGTACGTGGACCGCGCTGCCCACCTCGAGCGGGCGCTGGCGCTGCTGGTTGACGGCAAGTGCAGCCGGCCGTCGGCATGCAATTCGCTGGAAACGCTGCTGGTGCATGCCGATGTGGCCGCGACCTTCCTGCCGTTGGCGGCGAAGGCGCTGGGCGAACGCGGTGTGGCGGTGCGGGCCGATGACCGCGCGCGGCAGTGGCTGGCCGATGCGCAGCCGGCCACCGACGCCGATTACGCGGCCGAGTACCTGGACCTGATCATTGCGGTGCGCGTGGTCGATGACCTCGATCAGGCGCTGGCGCATATCCAGCAGTACAGCTCGGACCACACCGAGGTGATTGCCACCGAGGATGCGCAGGCGGCGGAGCAGTTCGTGCACGCCTTGCGTTCGGCGGTGGTGATGGTGAACGCGTCGTCGCGGTTCTCCGACGGCGGCGAACTGGGCCTGGGCGCGGAGATCGGGATTTCGACCACGCGCCTGCATGCCTACGGCCCGATGGGCTTGGAAGCGCTGACGGTGGAGCGGTTCGTGGTGCGCGGGGAAGGGCAGACGCGGTAGAGGTTTGTTTGTTTGTTTGCAGGGCTGCCGCCCTGCACCCGCTATAGGCCACGGCAACGGCAACGTCAACGTCAGAAGCGGGCTATCCGTGGGATGGCGGGGTGGGTCCGGTTGCGGGGGACGCCGTAAACCCGTCCTTGGGGGCTTGGCCGCGGCATCCATGCCGCGGACACCCCCGCAACCGGACCCACCCCGCCTTCGACAGTTCCCGTGGCTGACAGTAGAGCCACGGCGTGCGTGGACGATTTTCGATTTCAATTTGAATTCTTCGATTTGAACTATTCGATTTGAATTATTCGATTTCGATATCGATATCGATCGGATTTGATCCCCGCATGCCATGGCTCTACCAACCGTCACCCGGAAACTGTCGGGGGTGGGGTGGTGTGGGTGGGCAGGACCGTTGGCGCCATGGATGGCGCCGCCGAGCCCCCATGGACGGGTTCACGGCGTGTCCTGCCCACCCACACCGCCCCGCCCAACCAGCAGAAATACAGAGCCGCTTCAGCCGTTGACGTTGCTCTGGCTTCGGCTTCGGCTCCGGCGTCGGCAGGTGCAGGGCGCAGCCCTGCCGACCCCTCCTACAGCAGCTGGTGGGTCACGCCCACCGGCCTCGCGTGATCGTCCATATGCAACGTAACCGCCTTCCCGCTGGCCAGTTGCGCCGCCAGTTCCGGGCTGGCGCCCAGGTCGCGGGCGATCTCCTCGCGGGTGGTGTCCTCATGCGGGGTGCGGCGCTCCTTGCCGGCAAACCGCATGCGGTTGTACTCGGCCCAGGCGATCAGCAGCACCGCCGTGCAGACCAGCATCACCGGCAGCGCGATGATGATGAACGGGTCGATGGCCTGCTTGTACTCGTACAGTTGCAGCCAGGCCATGCGCCCGCCGAGCAGCCAGGAAATCAACGTCACCAGCGGCGCCCACAGGTAGAAGTAGAACCCCCAGAACGCCAGGGTCACAAACCCCCAGGCGGTGCGCTGCAGACGCGGCTGCTGGCGCGGTTTCTGGATCAGGCGCGAGTCGAAACGGCGGGTGGATTTGACAGTGTTCATCGGATACCCCGGTCGGGACTGACCCAGACCGCCCGCTTGCCACGACGCTTGAGCAGCGTCTTCGGCAGGGCCACCAGGGTCGTGAACAGGCTGATGAGCCAGTACGCCATCGGGTACCAGATCACCCAGAAGTAGTTGCGTCCAATGTGGGTTTCGTAACGGCGGTCGATGATCAGGCTGCTGGCGAACTGCAGCAGGCACACCAGCGCCAGGATCACCCCGTGCCATTGCGGCAGCAGCGTGGCGATGTACAGATCCTGCGGCAGGGGCATGAACTTGCCCAATGCCCAGAGCACGATGATGGCCAGCATGGTGTAGGCCCACAGCACGCTCAGCAGGTATTCCAGCAGTACGCCCCACATGCGGCGCTTGCGCCAGTGGAACAGCGAGCTGCCATGCCGCAGCATCACTTCCACGCCGCCCTGGGCCCAGCGCAGGCGCTGCCGCCACAGGCCCTTCAGCGTTTCCGGCATCAGGATGAAGCACAGCGCGTTGGGTTCGTAGCGGATGTCCCAGTGGTCCAGCTGCAGGCGCCAGCTGATGTCGATGTCCTCGGTGACCATGTCATCGGCCCAGTAGCCGATACGGTGCAGCGCGGTGCGGCGGAACGCGGCGATCACCCCGGAGATGGTGAAGATGCGCCCGTACACGCGCTGGGCGCGCTTGATCATGCCGATGATCGAAGAGAACTCGGCCACCTGCAGGCGGCCCAGCAGGGTGGAGCGGTTGCGGATGCGCGGGTTGCCGGTCACCGCGCCCACACGCGGGCCACTGGTCAGGTGCCAGACCATCCAGTGGGTGGCGTATTCCTCCAGCATCGCATCGCCATCGATGCACACCAGGTACTCCGAGCGTGCCGCCAGTGCGCCCATGCGCAGCGCGTTGGCCTTGCCCAGATTACGGTCCAGATGGACCACGCGCAGCCGCGGATGCAGGGCGGCCATCGCGTCCAGGCGGGCGCCGGTGTCGTCACTGCTGCCATCGTTGATGGCAATCACTTCGAAGTCCGGGTAGTTCTGGCGCAGCGCCGAGCCGAGCGTGTCGGCCAGGTTGTCCGCTTCGTTGTGGCACGGGATCAGGATCGACGCGAACGGGTAGCTGTCCATCGGCGGCGGATCGTTGCGATCGCGCGCCTTTCGCTCACGTCGGAAGAAATAGTACAGGCCGCCGGACATCCAGAAGAACGCCATCACCATCGGATAGAAGAAGGCGAACTGGAACAGCGCGAACAGGAAGGGATGCATGGCAGCCTCACTTTTCCTCGTACGGGAAGCTGCGCGAGGACATCGCCGCGCGCGCATCGTAAGTGGACGGACGGCCGGCGATGAAGTCGTCGGGGTACCAGGCGAAATGACGCACGCCCTGCGCCTGCAGGCGACGGATCTGCGCACGCAGGCGCTCACCGGGAATCGGTTTCTGGGTACGCCAGTCCACCGTCTGCAGTTCGAACATGGTCTGGGACAGCTGCGGGTCGTGTGCACGCACCGCCACCACCAGCGTGTCCAGCCATTTTTCCGGGTTGCGGCTGCCTTCCATCCACGGCATCGCCATCAACGCGGTGTGGTCGTAGGCCTTGTTGAACAGGTCCAGGCGCTGGGCGAACCAGCTGGCGCTCTGCGGCTGCAGCACCGGCTGCGCATACAGGTTGCGCACGGTGGCCAGCTTGGGCCGCCAGCGCTGTGCAGCGGTGCGCAGCTCCAGGGTGAAGTCGATCAGTGCCTGGGTCCGCGCGCCGTCGTCGCCTTCGGGCGGCAGCTGGCTCAGCTCGGTGTCGCGCAGGTAGGCATCGTCGTGGAACAGCAGCCCCTCGAAGTAGGAGTTGATCGCCAGGTCTTCGTAGATGTCATCGATGATCCGGCGTACCTTCGGGTTGGTGAAATCCAGCCGGAAGATGCCATCGCGCTCGGGGCTCTCGATCGCCAGCGCGGTGCGGATGGCCGGGTCCTTGAGCTCGTAACCCAGCACCGGCAGCCACGCGAACACCTTCACCCCGGCACGCGTCTTGAGCTGCCACGCCACGCGGTTGAACAGATCCGCGCGCATCGGCAGGTGCCGGTTGGGGAAGTACAGCGCGTCGGCCGAGCCGTTGCCGTCCGGGTCGGCGAAGGCCTGCAGGAACACGTGGGTGGGGCCGATCTTCTTGACCCGCTCGATCAGCGCATCCAGGTTCTTGCCCAGCTGCGCCGGGTCGGCGTCGTATACCGCGTCCAGGTCGATCTGCAGGGCGCGCATGCCGTCGCGCTCGACGTCGCGGCGCAGTTCGTAGGCCAGCTGCACCACGGTCGGGTTGTTGGTCACCAGCAAGCGGGCCAGGCCGTGCAGGTCACGCGTCACCGGCGTGCTGCGGCCTTCCAGGTCGAAGGACACCGGCATGCCGAGCTGCTCGGCGATGTCGTTGCTCAGCGCGTTGTAGGCGGCATACGGCCACACGATCGCCTTGGGCGACACGCCCACGTTCTTCTGGATGCGGTCCACGCTCAGCTGCAGGTCCGCGCGCAGGCGGACTTCGTACTGGGCCGCGGTTTCGTAGCGTTTGGCGGTCGGGTCGTAGATGCGGGTGATCACCGCCGGGGTGGAGTTGCCCTGCGGGTTGGACTGCACGCCGTGGTGCAGGTTGTCGGTGTGGCTGGCCAGTTCGATCAGCCCGCTCTTCTGCATCTCGCGCAGTTGTTCCCAGGTCAGGAAATCGTCGCGGGTGAAGGGCCGGTAGCCGTAGTCGATCTGGCGGCCGGCGGGCATGTCCACGTAGTCGGTGATCACCGCCACCAGTGCCGGGTAGTTGTAGGCGCGCAGCAGCGGGAACACCTTGCTGTACACACTGCGCAGGCCGTCATCGAAGGTCAGCAGGACCGGCTTGGGCGGCAGCGGGGTGCCGCCCTTCGAGGCGGTGATCAGCTGCGACAGCGACACCGGGTGGTAGCCGTGCGCGGACAGCCAGTCCAGGTGCGCGGCGAAGTTCTGGGTGCTGACCGCATAGGCGTCCAGGTCGCTGGTGGTGGCCACGTCATCGCGGATGTCGTGGTAGCTGAGCACCAGCAGGCCATTGTCGGCCGCGTCGAGCACGGCGGCCGAGGGCGGCTGTGCGTGCGCGGGAACGACCACGGCCAGCAATGCCAGCAGCAGGCCCAGGGTCCAGCGTTTCAGATCCATATGGTCCATCTCATTCTCCCCAGCGCAGGCCGACATCCAGGCCGACGTGTCGTTCGCGTTGTCCGTCGTAGACCGGTCGCGACCAGCTCACGCCGTACTCGAAAATCCGGCCTTCGCCGATCTGCCATTCGTGGCGGTATTCGGCCGACGGCACGATCGCGCTGCCAAAGCCCTGCTGCCAGTACTGGCCCACCGACACCGTCAGGCGGTGCCGGAAGTGGCGCTCGTAGTGGCGCCACAGCTGCTGGTCCACGCGCAGGCCCAGTTCCACCGAGTGGTCCTCGGACGGGTTGAAGTAGGGCACGTCGTCGCGGCTGCCCTGGCTGGCGTAGAGGCTGCCCAGGCCATCCAGGATCAGGGTGGGGCGGGTCAGCAGGCGCTGCTCGATGGCGGTGGTGACGGTATCGCGGCGGTTGCCGTCGTCGTAGCGGAACTGGCTGGCGCCGATGCTCCAGTGGGTGCGTTCGTTGCGGCGGTAGTCCGCGGCCACGGCCACGCTGTCGGCGGTGATGCCGGCCACGCGCGCCTGCATCGACGCATCGGCATCGTTGCGCGCGGCGGTGACGCCCACGTGCCACTGGTCGCTGAACTGCCAACCGAGGCCGGCGCTCAGGCCGGTATCGCCGATGTGGTCGTTGGCGCGGTTGACGAAGGCTTCGGCGTCGGCGCGGCCATAGCGGTAGCGCGTGCCCAGGCCCACCCGCAGCGGGTTGATGGTCTGGTCCTGGAAGTCGACGTTGCGGCGGTCGGCAAAGGCCACCACGCGCCAGCGGTCGTCGAGGATCGGGGACTGCACTTCCACGCCGTAACGGCCGTCATCGTTGCCCAACGGCGATGCACCGCCGCCGCCGGAACTGCGCCCGCCCTCGGCGTACGCATGCAGCTGCCAGCCGCGGTGGGCGCGCCAGCTGCGGTCCAGGCGCTGCACCGACGGCTGGCCGGGGTAGCGTTCCAGCAGAGTGTCGCGGATCGGGCGGGCGAGGTCGTCGCGCTGCAGCTCCACGTAGGCGTCGTACTGGCCCAGGCGGGCCGGTACGTCGCGCGGGTCCAGCGTGTTGGCCATGCTGTAGCGTTCCAGCGCCCGGCGTGGCCAACCGCGCATGAGGTAGACGTTGCCCAGCGAGGATTGGGTGCCGGTGTTGCCCGGGCCGATGTCGACCATCTTCTCCAGGTCGCGCTGGGCGGTGGGCAGGTCGCCGCTGTAGGCGCGCACCATGGCCAGGTTGAGGTCGGCTTCGTAACGTGGCCAGTTGGCGTGCGGTGCCTTGGCGCCGTTGGTCCAGCGCCATGCGGGCTCGTCGGCCTGCCACTTGGTGAGCAGCGCGATGGCGGTGTTGGCTTGTTCGCTTTCCAGGTAGGCGTAGGCCAGCTCGGAGCGCACCTGCGGCTGCGAGGGGTCGGCCTTCATGGCCGCCTCGAGCACGGGAATGGCTTCCTGCGGATGCTGGGTGGCCATCAGCGAATCGCCGATCGGGGCCATCAGGTAGTTCGGCACCGGATGGCCTTCGGCCAACAGGCTGCGGTACTCGTCGCGAACCTGCGTGTGCCGGCCCAGCCGGTTGAGCAGGATCAGGCGGTCGTAGCGGATGCGCAGCGGCGCGGCCTGCACACTGCTGCCGTCGCGGTCGAGATACTGCTGCATCTGCGCCAGCGCGCCTTCGGCTTCGTCCAGGCGGGTGTCTTCGCTGGCCCCGTAGGCCAGGCTCCAGCCCACCAGCTTGGCCAGGTAGTTAGCCTCGAAGCGCTGCTTCTGGCCGTCGTCGAACAGCTGCGGGCGGGCCTGATACAGCTGCCAGGCGCGGTGTGCGTTGCCGATGTCGGACAGGGTCAGCACCTGCAGCTTGTACAGAAGCTCGTCGTCGGGCGACTGCAGCTGGGCCCGCTCGATGGCGGCCAGCGCATCCAGCCATTGGGCATGGTCGCGGAATTGGCTGATCTGCCCGAGCTGATCCGCAGTCGCGGCGGCGCGTGCGCCGGTGCTGGTCAGACAGAGTGTGGCGCATGCCAGGCCGACGCAAAGCGCCAGCGGCCGATGGTTGTACATGGAACCCCCAGTGCATCCCTTCAGAGAATATGGTGTGCAAAAATGTGACGCACATCACATGCCAATCGTGCCTGACTGCGCAGTTGTTTACAAATCGTTAAAGCACGCGCGTCCGTCCCCCGCTGTGGAGCGGGAAGAGAAACAGGATGTAACGTACTGATCGCAAAGACCGGCAGGCCGCCGCCACGGCGATGTCCCGGGGGTCGTTGCGTACTGAAGCCGTTCAGTGAAACGCGCTGGAATGCTCCAGGCCCCGACTGCCTGCCGTTGTCGGCAGGTCAGTGACTGACACGCTACGTCAGCAGGTGCGCAAGCGGTGTGTAGAAGCGACGCTTACCACTGGTCTTCCAGCTTCTGCGGCTTGCAGGCCACCCACGAGGCGGTGAGCAGCACCACCGCGCAGACCACCAGGAAGCCGAACGGCAGGTGCCAGCCACCGCTCATTTCGTGCAGCCAGCCGAACAGGAACGGGCCCAGGCAGCTGAAGGCGTAGCCGACGCCCTGCATGAAGCCGGACAGCGCGGCCGAGCCCGCGGGGGTGCGGGTGCGCAGGTTGATCAGGGTCAGCGCGAGCGGGAACGTGGACGGGCCGACGCCCAGCAGAATGGCCCACAGCCACGGTGCCTTCATCGGGGCGAAGAGCAGACCGGCGAAGGCGATCAGGAAGGCCGAGAAGCCGATCAGGACCAGCGGGAACGGGTTGCGCAGGCGCACCGCCAGGGCGGGCATGGTGAGCGAGGGCAGCAGGCCGCAGGCGGCGAAGATGGCCACCATGATGCCGCCGAAGGCGGGGGTGGCACCGGCTTCGACGACGATGCGCGGCAGCCAGGTGAACATGGAGTAGGTCATGAGCGAGGTCATGCCGAACATGAGGGTCATGCCCCAGCCAAGCGGGGTGCGCCAGACCTTGCCGTGCGGCTGGGCGGACGGGTCGGCGGCGGTGTCGAGCGGGTCCGGATGGGGCCGGCGGCGGGCGAGCATCATCCAGGGCAGGGCGGCGGCCAGGGCGAGGATGGCCCAGATGCCGAGCGAGACGCGCCAGCCGGCGCTCTGGGCCAGGGGCACGGCGAGCAGGGCGGGCATCATGGTGCCGATCTGCAGGACGRTGATGTAGAGGGTGCTGACGGTGCCGACGCGGTTGGCGAAATAGCGCTTGACCAGCGGCGGGACGACGACGTTGCCGATGCCCATGCCGGCGAGGGCGACGATGGAGCCGAACAGGAGGCTGCCAATACCCCCGGCCATGGAGCGCAGGAGCAGGCCGACGGTGGCCAGGCCCATGGCGAGCAGGGCGGTGCGCTCCAGGCCGATGCGGCGGGCCACCATGGGGGTGGTGACGCCGAACAGGGCGAACGAGGCGGTGGGCAGCATGCCGAGCACGCCGGTCATGGTGGTGCCGAAGCCGAAGGTCTGGCCGAGCAGGTCCAGCAGCGGGGTGACCGAGGTGACGGCGGTGCGCAGGTTGAGCGCGGCCAGCAGGATGGCGGCAAAGGCGAGCACGCGTCCGCGCAGCAGGGACGAGGCGTGTGGGTCGGTTTGGGTCATGGACGTGGATCTCATGCAGGTGGCGCGATCACGGTGGGGGCCGGATGTGCGGAAACGCCGCCGCTGGCGCATGGCCGGAGGCTGCGTGGGGTAGAAGAGGAATGGCGCGCGCCGCGCGCGTCCCGAAGCGGGGCATTGTACCTGCGCCAAATGAATGGGTCGTGCCGACGGCCCGGGCGTCTGGCCATACAAAACACCGCGTCGGGCGTGTGGCTATGCCAACCACAGGGCCGGGGCGTGTAGCCATGCGAAAACACCGGATCGGGGCATGTGGGTGTGCAAACACCGAACGGGGCATGCGGGTGTGCAAACCACCGGACCCGGGCGTGTGGATGTGCAAACCACCGGATCGGGGCGTGTGGATGTGCAAACCACCGGACCGGGGCATGTGGGTATGCGAAACACCGGACCGGGTCATGTGGATGTGCAAACCACCCCGGTAGAGCCGACCGTTGGTCGGCTGCGCTTTGACGCCAGCGCCAGATCCCCCGGATGCCGATGTCGTCAGTCCGGGCCAGGCCGCGGCGTGTGGGTACGCGGATCCCTCCACCGCATGGACGTGCAGCCGACCAACGGTCGGCTCTACCGGCGTGTCCCGCATGGCCACGCGCCACGGGTGCGTGCCCTGAACGTCAGACACAAAAAAGCCCGGAGGACATATGTCTTCCAGGCTTCAATGTGACCATCAAATGGTCGGGGAGACAGGATTCGAACCTGCGACCTCTACGTCCCGAACGTAGCGCTCTACCAGACTGAGCTACACCCCGTAAGGAGCCGCCTATTGTATCGATCCCGCCCTTCGGCGGCAAGGGGGACCGTGTTGCTTTCCTTCGGTGCCGTGTTGCCACGGCTTAGACACAAAAGCCTGGAAATCGTGTTTCCAGGCTTCAATGCGACCACCTGAGTGGTCGGGGAGACAGGATTCGAACCTGCGACCTCTACGTCCCGAACGTAGCGCTCTACCAGACTGAGCTACACCCCGAAGGAGCCGCCAAGAATACGGTGTGAAGGCCGTATCGGCAACTCTTTTTTACACTTTCAGCGTTGCTCGTTGTCCAGTCGGCTGGTTTCGCGGGCTTCGAACCACATGCCGTTGAGGATGGCCACGACCGAGGCAAGGCCGGCGCCGAGGATCCAGGCGAAATACCACATGTTCACTCTCCTTCATTCGGGGGCGGTGCCGACCGTGGGTCGGCACGCGTGAAAACACTCAATACGCGTTGGGGTTGTCGCCCATTTCCTCGGCGGTCGTCTTGCCCTTCATGACGCGGTATACCCAGCTCGTGTACGCGATGATGATCGGCAGGAAGATGGCCGTGGCCAGCAGCATGATCCACAGCGTCAGATGGCTGGACGAACTGTCCCAGACGGTCAGGCTTGAGATGGGCTGGCTGGAGGACGGCAGCAGGAACGGGAAGATCGCAAAGCCGACGGTGAGGATGATGCCGGCGATGGACGCGCCCGAGGCGAGGAAGGCCAGGCCGCCACGACGGGCACGCAGCAGCACTGCGCTGGCCAGGGCACCCAGCAGGCCGATCAACGGGAACACCACGGTGGCGGGCATGCTGCTGTAGTTGCGCAGCCAGCCACCGGCGACGCTGCCCAGTTCAACGGTCTTCAACAGCGGGTTGGTCGGGCCATCGGTGACCACCTGCGAGGTGATCTGGTAGCCCGGCAGGCCGAAGGCCACCCAGGCGCCGGCGGCGGCAAACAACACGAAGCTCGCCAGTGCAGCCACGCTGCCATAGCGCGCCGAACGCTCGGCCACCGGACCATCGGTCTTCAGCACCAGCATCGCCGCACCGTGCGACACCACCATCGCCACGCTGACCAGACCCGCCACCAGGGCGAACGGGTTGAGCAGGCCGATCAGGGTGCCGGTGTAGAAGATGCGCATGCTGTCATCGAAGTGGAACGGCACACCCACCAGCACGTTGCCCACCGCCACGCCGGCGATCAGGGCCGGCAACAGGCCGCCGACAAACAGCGCCCGGTCCCAGTTCTGGCGCCAGCGCTTGCCGGGCATCTTGCTGCGGTACTTGAAGGCGACCGGGCGCAGGATCAGCCCGAACAGCATCAGGAACACGGCGAGGTAGAAGCCGGAGAAGCTGACCGCGTACAGCGGGGGCCACGCCGCGAAGATCGCGCCGCCACCCAGCACCAACCAGACCTGGTTGCCTTCCCATACCGGGCCGACGGTGTTGATCACCAGCCGGCGTTCGTCATCGGTGCGGGCCACGAACGGCAGCAGGGTGCCAACGCCCAGGTCGAACCCGTCCATGACGGCCCAGCCGACCAGCAGGATGCCGAGCAGCAGCCACCAGATCACGCGGAGCGTGGTGTAATCAAGTGCAATGAATTCCATCTGGATTCTCCTGCCTCAGGCTTGGCCGGGGGCGGCGGCAACGGGGGAAACGGGGCGGATGTCGGCCTGCAACGTGGGCAGGATCTCGTCCGGACCCTTGCGGATCGCCTTCAGCATCAACTTGACCTCGATCACCAGCAGCACCGTGTACAACCCGGTGAACACCGCCAGCGTGGTCAGGATTTCATGCAGGGCCAGGCCCGATGCGGCATAGAAGGTGGGCAGCACGCCATCCACCGCCCACGGCTGGCGACCGTATTCGGCCACGAACCAGCCGCACTCGATCGCGATCCACGGCGCCGGCAGCGACCACACGGCCAGGCGCAGGAACCAGCGCTTGTCCTGGAAGCTGTTGCGGCACGAGAAGTAGAACGCCAGGGCGAAGAAGGCGATCAGGTAGAAGCCCAGGCCGGCCATGATGCGGAAGGTCCAGAACAGCGGTGCCACGCGCGGTACCGTGTCCATCGCCGCCTTGGAGATTTCTTCCGGGGTGGCGTTGAGGATGTCCTCGCGGTAACGCTTAAGCAGCAGGCCGTGGCCCAGATCCTGCCAATGGCGGTCGAACATCTCGCGCGCTTCGACGTCGTTCTTGTCCTTGCGCACGCGTTCCAGTGCACCGTAAGCCAGCTGGCCGCCACGGATGCGGTTCTCGGCGCGGCCCACCAGTTCCAGGATGCCCGGGATCGGCTGGTCCAGCGAACGGGTGGCGATCAGGCCCATCAGGTACGGAATCTTGATCGCGTAGTCGTTGGTATGGGTGGTCTGGTTGGGAATACCGAAGGCGGTGAAGTCGGCCGGGGCACGCTCGGTTTCCCACATCGCTTCGATCGCGGCCAGCTTCATCTTCTGGTGTTCGCTGGCGGCATACCCGCTTTCGTCACCCAGCACCACCACCGACAGCGACGACAGCAGGCCAAAGGCCGCAGCCACCGCGAACGAACGGCGGGCCATGTCCTTGTACTTGCCGCGCAGCAGGTACAGCGCGCTGATGGACATCACGAAGATCGCACCGGTCACGTAGCCGGCACTGACGGTGTGCACGAACTTGGCCTGGGCCACCGGGTTGAACAGCACCGCGGCGAAATCCACCACTTCCATGCGCATCGTTTCAGGGTTGAACACCGCACCGGTCGGGTTCTGCATCCAGCCGTTGGCGATCAGGATCCACACCGCCGACAGGTTGGTGCCCAGCGCCATCAGCCAGGTCACGGTGAGGTGCTTGACCGCGCTCAGCCGCTTCCAGCCAAAGAAGAACAGGCCGATGAAGGTGGCTTCCAGGAAGAACGCCATCAACCCTTCGATGGCCAGCGGTGCGCCGAAGATGTCGCCGACGTAGTGGCTGTAGTACGACCAGTTCATGCCGAACTGGAATTCCATCACCAGGCCGGTAGCCACGCCGATGGCGAAGTTGATGCCGAACAGGGTGCCCCAGAACAGGGTCATCTGCCGCCAGACCTGTTTGCGGGTCATGACGTACACGCTCTCCATGATGGCCACCATGAAGGACAGCCCGAGCGTGAGGGGGACAAATAGGAAGTGGTACATCGCGGTCAGAGCGAATTGCAGCCGCGACAGTTCTACGACTGTCTGATCAATCATGGCCTGGCTACCTCGTTGGGTTTAGCGTTTCAGGTGGCGGGAAGGGGGGTCTACGGGATGAATTCTGTGACCTGCAACTTCAAATAGCCTTGATTCAGATCAATGTACGAGCGGTCTTTGCAAGGAATCGTATGCGTTCCTGGCAACCTGCGACCGCTTGCCGCACGGGGGCCATGCCGGCACCCACTACAATCGACGGAAACCTCCCTGTGTCCCTGCGTGATCTGCCTTGAGCATACCCCCCGACGCCACTGTTGTTGAAAACGCGGCCCTGCGCCGTCGCCGCCTGCACTGGCTGGGCGGGCTGGGCGTGGCCGCGCGGGGGCGCCAGCGCATGGCTGCGCTGTGCATCTGTGTGTCCGGGGCGCTGTTGATCGGCCAGGCCGCGGCCATTGCCTGGTTGATCCAGGCCGTGCTGGTGGAGCACCGGCCGCTGGCCGACGCCACCCCAGTGCTGCTGGGCCTGCTGGTGGTACTGGTGGCGCGCGCGCTGCTGGGCAGCGCCACCCAGGCCGCAGCCGGCGATGTGGCCGATGCCGCGCGGCTGGCCCTGCGTGAGCGGGTCTACCGGCGCCTGCTGGGGCGCGGGCCGTTGTGGCTGCGCCAGCAGCGTACCGGTGAACTGGGCGAGCTGATGCTGGCCCATGCCGATGCAATCGAGAACTATTACGCCGGTTATCAGCCGGTCCGCATCGAAGTGGTGGTGGTGCCGCTGCTGATCGCGCTGGCGGTGGCCTGGACCGACTGGGTGGTGGCGCTGATCCTGGTGTTCACCGCGCCACTGGTGCCGTTCTTCATGATGTTGGTGGGTTGGGGCGCAGAAGCGGCCGGGCGCGCGCAGCTGGGCGAGCTGGCGCGCATGAGCGGGCATTTCGCCGATCGCATCAAGGGCCTGGGCCTGCTGCGCCTGTACGGGCGGGGCGAGGCCGAACTGGAGGGCGTGGCCGCTGCCGCCGAAGGCGTGCGCGAGCGCACCATGAAGGTGCTGCGCATCGCGTTCCTGTCGTCTACGGTGCTGGAATTCTTCGCCTCGATCAGCGTCGCCATGGTCGCGCTGTATTTCGGCCTGAGCTACCTGGGCCTGATGTCGCTGCACGCGCAGGTGCCCACACTGGGCGTGGGCATGTTCTGCCTGCTGCTGGCGCCGGAGTTCTACGCGCCGCTGCGGCGCCTGGCCGCGCACTACCACGACCGCGCCAACGCGCTGGCCGCCGCGGCCGAGGTGGAGCGCCTGCTCGGCGAGCTGCCCGATGCGGAGGAGGGCGGCGATGTGCAGGCCGCCGTTGCACGTGCCCCCGAACTGCTGGAACAACATGCACCGCCGGTGCAGGTGCGCGACCTGGTGTTGCGCCCGTTGGGGGCGCAGCACGATGTGATCCAAGGGTTGTCCTTCCAGATCGAGCCCGGGCAGCGGCTGGCATTGGTGGGCCCCAGTGGCAGTGGCAAGAGCACCCTGCTGGAAGCGCTGGCCGGCTGGCTGCCGCCGCAGTCGGGCAGCATCGTGCTGCGCCCCGGGCTGGAGATCGGCTATGCCGGGCAGCGCCCCTACCTGTTCCACGGCAGCATTGCCGACAACCTGCGCCTGGCCGACCCGGGCGCCACCGATGCGCACCTGCGCGCGGTTGCCGAGGCGGCGCAGGTGATGCGCTTCGCGTCCGCCCTGCCGAACGGCCTGGATACGGTGATCGGCGAGCGTGGCTTTGGTCTGTCCGGCGGCGAAGCACGCCGCATCGGTCTGGCCCGGTTGCTGCTGCGCGACCCGCAGCTGCTGCTGCTCGACGAGCCCACCGCCTTTCTTGATCCGGACACCGAGGCCGACCTGCTGCGCACGCTGGCCGCGTTCGCGCGCGGCCGCAGCGTCATCATCGCCACCCACAGCGACACCGCCATGGCCTGGGCCGATACGCGCCTGACCTTGACCGCCAGCGGCACCCGCAACACGCGGGAGGTGCCGGCATGAGTGCGCCGCGTATCGATTCGTTGAAGCAGGTCTTCACCCGGCACCGCGGCCGCCTGGTACTGACCGTGCTGCTGCTGTGGACCACCATGCTGGCCGGCACCGCCTTGCTTGGGCTGTCCGGTGGCTTCCTCACCGCGGCTGCACTGGCCGGTGCGGCCGGGTTGGGCAGCGGCTTCAACTTCTTCTCGCCCTCGGCGGGCATCCGCGGGCTGACCATGGCGCGGATCGCCTCGCGCTATTTTGAAAAGCTGGTGGGCCACGACGTCACCCTGCGCATCGCTCGCGACCTGCGCGTGTGGTTCTTCCGCCGCGCGTTGCCGCTGGCGCCGGCGCGACTGGCCGGTGTGCGCACCGGCGAGCTGCTGGCGCGGCTGATGTCGGACATCGGCGAAGTGGACGGCCTGCTGGTGCGCGCCATCGGCCCGCTGCTGGCGCTGGGCGGCATCTCGCTGGTGGGCGTGATCGCCGCCGGCATCATCCATCCGCCTGCGGCGGTGCTGCTGGGCGTGCTGGCGCTGGTGATCGGCGCGGGCGTGCCGTGGCTCACTGTGCGTGGTGCCGGCGACCAGGAGCGCGACCGCGCGCTGCATCGCGCACAGCTGCGCGCGCAGTCCTTCGAAGGCCTGGAAGGCGCGGCGGACCTGACCGCCCTGCAGGCGCGCGAGCACTGGAACCTGCGCGTGCTGGTGGCCGCCAAACAGCTGAAATCGCGCGACCGTCGCCGCCGCTGGCGGTTGATCGGCGGCAATGCGCTGCATGGCGTGTGCGCGGCCGCTGGACTGGTGGCCATGCTGTGGCTGGCGTTGCGCGGCTTCGAGCGCGGCGCCATCGATGCCGCCTTGGCCGCGGGCCTGGTATTCCTCACCGTCGCGCTGCTGGAACTGTGGGCGGCCATCGGATTGGCCTGGCAGTCGTGGCTGTCCGGACGGGTGGCGGCGGTGCGGCTGGAGCAGATCGTCGATCAACCCGCCGGTGTCGCCGAGCCGGTGAACCCGGTGCCGGTGCCCGCCGAACCGGCCACGCTCCGCGTTGAACACGTGGCGTTCCGCTGGCCGGGGCAGGAGCGGGCATTGCTGGACGGGCTGCAGTTGCAGCTGCGCCCGGGTGATCGTATCGCCATCCAGGGCGACAGCGGCTGTGGCAAAACCACGCTGTCGTCGCTGCTGCTGCGCCTGTGGGACCCCGACGCGGGTTATGTGCGCTACGGCGGCGTCGACATCCGCCAGTTCGCCCAGGCCGATTGGCACCGGCAGGTGGCGTGGTTGCCGCAGAACGCGCCGGTGTTTGCGGGCAGCGTGGCCGACAATCTGCGCCTGGGTGATCCGCAGGCGACGGATGCGCAGTTGTGGCAGGTGCTGGCCGATGTGCGCCTGCAGGGCTGGGCCGAACAGATTGGCGGGTTGCAGGCGTGGGTGGGCGAGAACGGCGCCACCATGTCGGCCGGGCAGGCGCGGCGCCTGGCGCTGGCGCGGGCGCTGCTGCGCGGCTCACCGATTCTGTTGCTGGATGAGCCTACCGAAGGGCTGGATGTGGATACCGCGCATGCGTTGTTGCATGACATGGTGGCTGCGCTGGGTAGCCGAAGTCTGGTGATGATTACGCATGATGTGTTGCCGGACGGCATCGTGCATCGGAGCTACCGGTTGCGGGATGGGAAGTTGGCATAGAAGTGCGGCACGAAGGGCACTGGCAGGCCACCGCCACTGCCATGTCGTAGACATGGCATCTATACCCTCCATGCATGAGTGATATGCGCGTCCGCGCTTCTTCCAAGGTGAACCCGAGGGTAGATTCTCCTGACAATCTGTCACGGAGTGACCCATGCAGACACGCACCCGCCTTCGCACTCTGGTGTTTGGCTTCCCCTCCTCACTGATCTGGATGGCGGTTTCCCTCTGTGCCACGACCGCCATGGCCAACGAGCCACTGCAGATCGAGGCGCAGGGGAGTTTCCTCGCAGGTGGCATGGAAAAGACGGAACCTGGCACGTTCGATCCGTTGAAACCGTCCAATCCGGAGGGCCAGAGCTACCACGGTGATCACGTCTATGCCTTCTACCAGAAGCCGGTGAATGCGCGTTCGCTGCCGATCGTGATGTGGCACGGTGCGGGCCAGTCGTCCAAGAGTTGGGAAACGACGGCCGATGGGCGCGAGGGCTTCCAGAACCTGTTCCTGCGTCGTCGCTTCACTACCTACCTGATCGATCAGCCACGGCGAGGCAAAGCCGGCCGAAGCATGGTCGAGTCCACGCTGAAGCCCGTGGCAGACGATCAGATGTGGTTCAACCAGTTCCGAATTGGCCTCTGGCCGACATACTTCGACGGCAGTCAATTCCCGACAGGGGAGGCCACGCTGGACCAGTTTTTCCGTTCGGTCACGCCGAACACGGGGCCGTTCGACCTCGGGGTAGTCTCTGACGGAGTAGCTACCGTGCTGCAAAAAACAGGGCCCGCGATCTTGTTTACCCATTCGCAGGCGGGAGGCCCTGGCTGGATGACGGCGATAAAGAGCCCCAATGTGCGCGCCATCGTCGCCTTCGAGCCTGGCAGCAGTTTCGTATTTGCCAAAAACGACGCGCCGGCGCCGATTCCCAGTGCATTCGATACGGTCGCACCGGCGGTGGTGTCGCCCGAAGCGTTCAAGGCGCTGACGCGGATCCCCATTCTGGTGCTGTATGGCGACAACATCCCTGACAAGCCCGTTGACCTGCCCGCGCAGGACAGCTGGCGGGCGCGGTTGGAAATGGCCCGCGCCTGGCGCGACGCCGTCAATCGGCAGGGCGGGGACGTCACCCTGATCCATTTGCCGGACCTGGGAATCCGTGGCAACAGCCATTTCTTGTTCTCGGACCTCAACAACGTCCAGATCGCCGATCTGGTGAGCGAGTTTCTATCGAAGAAGAATCTGGATCATTGAGCCGGATTGCCTCATGCATTGATCGCGCCATGAAAGGACTGTGGCGCGCCGGTGCTGTATCGCTCTCCGATCCATAATTCATATCATTCATGCATGAGTGATATCCGGCTGATGCTCTTTTTCCATGAGTGCACGGCGGTTAGTTTTACGCCTGATCCCGGCCAACGTGGGCGCGCCACATGCACCGGCCGGGGTAACGTCCACACTGGGAGCAGTTGAATGAAGCACATCGTGCACGCCACGCTGTTGGCGATGTCCCTTGGCCTGGCGGCAGGCAACGCGTCCGCCGCCGACTACACGCTCAACCCCTTCAAATTGGCCTACGAAGGTGCGATCACGCGGAATGTGCCCAGCGAGGTCAACGTCCACTCGGTGTCCTATCCGCTGAATGGAATCGAGATCGCGGCAAACTTCTACACGCCGGCCAACTTCGATGCCGCGCGGAAATACCCGACCATCGTGGTTGCCCACCCCAATGGTGGGGTCAAGGAGCAGGTGGCCGGCCTGTACGCGCAGCGTTTGGCCGAGCAGGGCTACATCGCCATTACCGCCGATGCGGCCTATCAGGGCGCGAGTGGCGGCCAGCCGCGCAGCGTGGACATGCCTTCACACCGCATCGAAGACATCCACGGCATGGCGGACTTCATCAGTCGATTCCCCTGGGTCGACACTGCGCGCCTGGGTTTGCTGGGCATCTGTGGCGGCGGCGGCTATTCGTTAGCGGCCGCGCAGACTGACAAGCGGTTCATGGCCGTAGCCACGATCAGCATGTTCAACTCCGGCCGGGTGCGCCGCAACGGCTATGCCGACTCGCAGCTGGACACGATCCAGCAGCGCCTGCAGCAGGCTGCCAATGCGCGGGCACAGGAAGCGGCCGGCGGCGAAGTGCTGTACTCGGGCGACGCCAACCTC
This sequence comes from Stenotrophomonas sp. 10N36, assembly GCF_056395005.1. Taxonomy (NCBI): domain Bacteria; kingdom Pseudomonadati; phylum Pseudomonadota; class Gammaproteobacteria; order Lysobacterales; family Lysobacteraceae; genus Stenotrophomonas; species Stenotrophomonas sp. 10N36. The sequence goes on from NZ_JBFTIS010000010.1 coordinate 57,831, forward strand.
ACCGACGCGCAGATCGCCACGCTTCCCTTCGATCTGTATCGGCAAGGTTATGCGTACTACTGGAAGACGCACGCCCATCCCAACGCCACCTTCCGCTATACGACCAGCAGCCTGCTGGACCTGATGCGTTGGGACGCCACCGACCAGATCGAGCTCATCAACCAGCCGCTGCTGATGATTGCCGGTAGCAAGGCTGACAGCCTGTACATGACCCAGGACGCTTTCGCCAAGGCGACCGGCACCACCGACAAACAACTGGTGCTGCTGGACGGTGCTACGCATATCGAAACCTACTGGGTGTCGAAATACGTGGATGCCGCCGTCGCCTCGCTGACCACGTTCTACGGCCGGACGCTTGCGCCATGAGCGCGCCTCGTAAATCAACCGCGCAGAGGGCGCTGCTGGGCGCGGCATTGAGTGTGGCGGCACCGTTCGCTGGCGCCGTCGAAACACCCACGCAGCAGATCACCCGAGCGGGAACGCAGTCGTCCGTTGCCGGTCCGGCAGCGACCTTCGTCGGCAAGGTGCGGGTAGATCCTCTGTTCCCGGCGGACGAGCAGGTGCACGTCTCTTCCGCATACGTCAGCTTCGAACCGGGTGCGCGCTCGGCCTGGCACACGCACCCCGCCGGTCAGCGACTGGTGGTTACCTCCGGCGTTGGGCTGACGCAGGAATGGGGTAAGCCGGTGCAGCAGATACACGCCGGGGATGTGGTGGTGTGTCCTGCCGGGGTCAAGCATTGGCACGGCGCCGCGCCCCACAGCGCAATGACCCACCTTGCAGTGACCGGGGTAGCAGACGGCACGTCGGTGGCGTGGCTGGAGCAGGTCAGTGATGACCAGTATCGCGAGGCGTCAGCAGGCATCGACGCTCCCGTTGCCGGGCCGCTTTCGCCCAGGCAGCAGGCGATCCCGCTGATTGCGGCCGCCGCCGCCAGCAGCGACATGCCGCAGCTCACTGCCGCGTTGCGCCGGGGACTGGATGCAGGGCTGACCCTGAGTGAGACCAAAGAAGTGCTCGTGCAGCTGTATGCCTATGCGGGGTTCCCGAAGAGCCTCAATGCCCTGGGCGAGCTGATGGAGGTGGTGCGCGTACGTGAAGCGCAGGGCATCGCCACTGCACCCGGGCAGCCGCCCACCAGGAACGTTCCCGTGGGCGAAGCGCTGCGCGCGGTGGGCACCGCCAACCAGACCCGGATCTCCGGCGCCCCGGTGACCGGGCCGCTCATGGACTTCGCCCCCATCATCAATCAGTACCTGCAGACGCACCTGTTCGGCGACATCTTCGAGCGCGACACCCTGGACTGGCAGAGCCGTGAACTGGCCACGGTGGGCGCGCTGGCAGTGATGCCCGGCGTGGAGGCTCAGTTGCGCTCGCACATGGCGGCCAGCCAGCGCGTGGGCCTCAGCCGCGCACAGTTGCAGCACCTGGCCCAACTGCTGGCCCACAGCGGCTACGCAGCCGCATCCGCCCGCGCAGTGCAGGCACTGGAACAGACCCCGGCACCCGGGCCCTGACAGCGCCCCACATGGAGACCCCAATGAACACCCTGCCCACCAACGCCCAACGCCGCTCGCTTCTGAAGGGGGCCGCTACGCTGGCGGCGCTGCCGCTGGCCGGCGCGCTGGCCACGTCGGCAAACGCCTCCCCCGCAGCTGCCGCGCCGCGGATGGGCGGCCGCCGCATGCTCGGCAAGCTGCAGGTTTCCAGCATCGGGCTGGGCGTGCAGAACATGAGCCGCACCTACCAGACCACCATCCCCTCACGCACCGAGATGCACCGCATCATCCGTGCCGCGTTCGATCGCGGGATGACGTTCTACGATGCGGCCGAGGCCTATGGTCCGCATGAAGTGGAACGGATCCTGGGGGAGGGCGTTTCCTCGTTCCGCAACGACGTGGTGATCGCCACCAAGTTCGGCTGGAACATCGACCTGGAAACCGGCGCGCGTGGCCCGGGCCTGATCAGCAGGCCCGCGCATATCAAGCGGGCGGTAGAGGGCATGCTCACGCGGCTGCGTACCGACCGCATCGACCTGCTGTACCAGCATCGCGTGGACCCGCAGGTGCCGATCGAAGACGTGGCCGGTGCGATCCAGGACCTGATGACCGAGGGCAAGGTGCTGCATTGGGGCCTGTGCGAGATGGGCCTGAAGACGCTTCGCCGCGCGCACGCTGCGCTGCCGGTGACGGCTGTGCAGAGCGAGTACTCGATGCTCTGGCGTGGGCCGGAACAGGAGGTGCTTGCTACGTGCGCCGAGCTTGGCATCGGATTCGTGCCGTGGAGCCCACTGGGCGTAGGCTTCCTGACCGGTGCGATCGACGCCAGGACACGGTTTGCCGAGGGCGACATTCGCGGCATCGAAACGCGCTTCACCCCGCCGAACATCGAACACAACCTGGCCTTGGTGCGCCTGCTCAGGGACTGGGCCGCGCGAAAGCAGGCCACGCCTGCGCGGATTGCACTGGCCTGGCTGATGGCGCAGCAGCCTTGGATCGTGCCGATTCCCGGTACTACGCAGATGGCCCATCTGCTGGACAACGTTGGCGCAGGTGAGGTGATCTTAAGCGCAGGTGAGCTGCGGGAGCTCAATGCCGCAGTTGCCGCGGTGGCAGTGCAGGGCGAGCGCCTTCCGCCAGCGGTGCAGGCTTACAGCGACGTGGAGGCGCCTTTGCGCTAACGCTCACTCCCGATAGCGCAATGCATCACGCAGCACGGTGAACGCCGGCGATGACTGCCTGCGACTGGGGTAGTACAGGTGGTAGCCGGCGAAGGAGGGGCACCAGTCTTGCAGCACGTGAACCAGGGTGCCTGCCTGCACATGGGCGCGCACCAGATCCTCGGGCATGTAGGCAAGCCCCAGTCCCTCCAGTGCGGCGCCCAGGCGCAGGGCGATGTTGTTGAACACCAGCTGGCCTTCCACCCGCACCTTCAGCTCCTGGCCCTTCTTTTCGAACTCCCACGCGAAAATGCCACCGTGGGTCGGCAGGCGGATGGTGATGCAATTGTGCTGGGTGAGGTCGTGCGGTGATTTCGGCTTCGGATGGTGCTGGAAATAGGCCGGCGATGCGACCACTGCCATGCGCAGGTCCGGCCCCACGCGCACGGCGATCATATCCTTGGCCACCTGCTCACCCATGCGGATACCGGCGTCGAAGCCCTCGGCCACGATGTCGGTCAGTCCGTAGTCGACGATCACCTCAATGTTCAGGTCGGGATTGGCCGGCAGCAGTTTGCCCAGTACCGGCTGCATCACGGTGAGCGCGGCATGCTCACCCGCCGTGATGCGGAGGCGACCGGCCGGCTTGTCGCGGTAAGCGTTGAGCTGGGCGAGCTCCGTGTCGATTTCCTCGAAGCGCGGTGAAATCACCCGCAGCAGCTGCTCTCCGGCCTCGGTGGGTGAAACGCTGCGCGTGGTCCGGGCAAGCAGGCGCACACCCAGGCGCTCTTCCAGCTGACGCATTGATCTGCTCAGGGCAGGCTGGGACATGCCCAGCTGGGCGGCAGCCCGGGTAAAACTGCGCTCCCGCGCCACCAGGACGAACATGGCCAACTGGTCGTAATTCTCTACGCTCATTGATGCGCACCGGATATAAGCGATATCCGATTATGCCTCTGCAAGAATGTGTTTGGGGGGCGTAGATTGGCGCCATGACGATTCCAACCCCCAATCATGGTCGCCGGGCAGTCGTTGCCGCGCTGGCGTCGCTGCCGCTGGGATGCTCCGCTGCGGAGCGGCCGGAGGGCGCCGCTGCGGGTCGATCAGACGCACGGACACTGGTTGCCTGCTTCTCACGCTCGGGCAACACCCGGGTCGTTGCCGGCCTCATTCATCGCAGCATGCCCAGCGACCTGTTCGAGATACAGCCTGCCGTGGACTACCCGGCCGACTACCTGGAAACGGTGGCCCAGGCGCGGCAGGAGCGCGACGATGGGGTAGAGCCGGCACTGCGCACCCGCATTGCCGGCATGGATCGCTATGACACCGTCTACCTGGGCTTCCCCATCTGGGGCGAGACTGCGCCGCCGATCATTCGATCGCTGTTGTCGCAGCACGACATGAGGGGCAAGACGATCGTGCCGTTCATCACCCACGGCGGCTTCGGCGTGGGCAGCAGCCTGCGCGTGGTCGCCAGCCACGCACCCAACGCCCGCATTCTCGATGCATTCGTGATGCAGGCCGACCAGGAACGTAGAACCATGGAGAGCGTCAACGCCTGGTTGGCCGCTCCGCACACTGCACGCTGAGGAGTCGACCATGAAGACCCGTACCCTTGGACAAGGCCTTGAAGTTTCCGCCCTCGGCCTGGGCTGCATGGGCATGAGCGCGGCGTATGGCCCGGCCGCAGACAAGCAGGACATGATTGCGCTGATCCGCACGGCGGTGGAGCGTGGGATCACCCACTTCGACACCGCCGAAGCCTACGGCCCCTTTGCCAACGAAGAACTGGTGGGCGAGGCACTGGCGCCCGTTCGTGACCAGGTGGTGATCGCCACCAAGTTCGGCTTTGACATCGACCCCGTAACCGGTGCCCGCGGCACAGGTACCAACAGCCAGCCCGCACACATCCGCGCTGCCGTAGAGGCCAGTCTGAAGAGGCTTCGTACCGAGCGCATCGACCTTCTTTACCAGCATCGCGTTGACCCGGCGGTGCCGATCGAGGATGTTGCCGACACGGTGAAGGCGCTCATTGCAGAGGGCAAGGTTGCGCATTTCGGCCTGTCCGAAGCGGGTGTGCAGACAATCCGCAGGGCACATGCGGTACAGCCGCTCACGGCTGTGCAGAGCGAGTACTCGCTGTTCTGGCGTGAACCGGAGACGGCGCTTCTTCCGTTGCTTGAAGAACTGAGCATTGGCTTCGTACCCTTCAGCCCACTGGGCGCGGGGTTCCTGACCGGAAAGATCGACGAGAACACGCAGTTTGATGCAACGGACTTTCGTAATGCGGTGCCGCGCTTCTCCGCTGAAGCACGCCGGGCCAACATGGCCTTGGTTGACGTGGTGAAGGCGATGGCGGCAGAGAAGGGTGCCACGCCTGCCCAGGTGGCCCTGGCCTGGCTGATGGCCCAGCGATCGTGGATCTCACCGATCCCCGGCACGACCAAGCTTCATCGGCTGGATGAGAATCTGGGTGCGGTGGATCTGGTGCTCGATGCGGCCGACCTGGCGCGTATCGATCAGGATGTGGCCCGGATCAGTATCAGCGGTGCGCGCTTGCCGGAAGCTGCCTTGAAGATGACCGGCAAGTGAGCGATGAGCACGTGGAGATCATAGAAGTGCATCCGAACGGAAGTTATCGGATCGGGTTTGATCTGGCCCCGGAGTCGATCGAAGCGCTACTTTCATGCCTCGGCGAGAATGATGGGATGTCTGCGTGGTAGGCCTCTCTACCCAGTGCACTCCTGGATGCATCCGAATGGGTCATGGGCTGCCAGAAATGGCCTCTCGCATGGCCCTATCGCATTCCTCAATTCGGAAAGTTAAATTTGGCGCTCATCGTGAAGTCAATGAGACACCCAAAGAAAAGCCGCCCGTAGGCGGCTTTGTGAAGCTCAAATATTGAAGAACACCCGGTATCTGTCGCGGACAACGAAACCAAAGCGACAAAACCCAGGTAGGCCTACCGGATCATGTATTCAACCAAGCACATCTTGGTGGCAGGACCGCCTGTGCAGGAAATGGCCCGCACAAAGCCGCTGTTCGTAGGACCGGTGCCGACCATATTGGCACCCAGAGATTCCATGTGAGTTGCCATGCGTCCAAGGTTTTCGCCACCATAGTCGGTCCATTCGCCTTGAACCTCCTGGATGTCAGTCGGGATCTTCTGCCCTGCGGCGGTACGCTCGCTACCTACTTCGGTCTGGCCGTTCTGATACTCAAGATTGACGATCACAGTGACGTAAGAGCCGTCCTTGAAAACGATCTTGAACATGAGCCTGGCTTGATCGCCAAGCCCAGTATAGTTAGAGGCCAATTGGAGTAGATCAGTTACAGCCGTCATGACGTTGGCGCCAACGACTTGCGAGATCACATTCACATTGCCAGCCGCCGACTCAACCATGGCGCGCAGGTTCGCGTCCTTGACGTAGTCATACGCCGTCTTCTCACGGGCGCTGGGATTAAGGCCAAGCATCTCGACGCTGATAACATACGTTGGCCGAAGCGTTCCGCCGCCTTCCACGATGACTCGATGCGCGCGGTCAACCTCCTGAACTGCGGCGGCGGGTGGCGTTTGGCGAAACACACTCAGGGAAGAGCTCGCTTTCACGGCGCGTGGCACGTCGCCGCCACCGCCGGAGGTGTTGCCTTGGATGTAGTACTGCTGGATCGAATTGGTATGAACGTTGTAGACCAAGTGGGTGCCCGTCCCCAACCTGAGTGCTTCTGCGCGGAAGTGCCCATCATCCCGGCAAGTGTCGCAGCGCACCGCGACAGCGCTGGCTTCCCCAGAGGCAAGCCCAAGACCCATCAACACCACAGCGCCCAGCAAAACATCCCTTAACATCAGCATCTCCAGAAATCCATTTCGTTCTCGATCACAGCATCTCTTCGCCTGGGAAGAAGCGCCGACTGCTGCAATGGACAGCCACCATGGTACGTCTGGAACGCCGCTTGATGGGATAGGATTTTTCTGGCGTGGACTGAAGTGTGCGCTGCGTACAGATATGCGGGCGCGTTCGAGTCGATATCTTCAGCGAGCTCGCATCGGATGAGCTTCACTCCCCAGCGCGAGTTGAACGGCAGTTCCAAATCGGTCCCTCGCGCTGCTCTGCGGTGGTGACATTGATCACCACCTTTTCGCCGACGCGAATCGCGCCTTCAGATCACCTTGTGAGTGCAATGCCCTTGGACTAGGATCTCATTTCAACGTAAACATGGATGTTGAACATGCACCGCACAGCGGCCCTTCTCCTGTTGGCGCTCTTCAGTCCTGGAGCACAATCACCGACCGTGTGGAAAGGTACCAGTACCCACTCCATTACCAGTGGTTCGGGTGATGTTCTGGATACCGGCGGTGCGGCCGTTACCTTGTCCGCCGGGTCGATGGGCGAAAGCGCGTTCATCGGTGCGATCACCTCACTGGAAGCAGACTCGTTCCAAGGAAAGGAAGTGCGCCTGGCCGGCAGTCTGCGGGTCAATGATGGCGCCGGTGCAGCCGCGATCTGGCTTCGCGCGGACGGCCCCAAAGGAAAGTTGGCCTTTGCCAGTTCGGGACGCCAGCCTGTGCGCGCCGGCGATGGCGCAATCGCGCGCGAGCTCCAGCTTTACATCCCTGCCGCCACGACCAGCATCAAGTTCGGCGTGACACTGACTAGTGCCGGGCATCTGGATGTCGAGCACCTCACGTTGACGTCGCAGCCTGCGAAGTCGAGCGCAGTTTCCGCCCATGACATGGTGGCCCATGCACTTCCCCTGATTCGCGCCAATGCACTGAACGCGCACAACGTAAGCTGGTCAGCCGAAGAAGTTGCACTGCTGACGCCTGATTTGAAGGACCTTCCCGCGCCGGAGGCGTACGCCAGGATACGCAAGGTACTGGATGCGTTGGCAGACCGCCACAGCTACCTTCAAACGCCCAAAGCCGCGACGGCGTACCGCCAGGACGCGATTCCATCCCGGCCCATCGAAGTCAGGGCGATGCAGGATATTGGCTACGTGCTGGTGCCGGGCCTGCGCGGCACGGATGCCCGTGCTGCTGCGGCCTTCACCACGGAACTCTGCGAGCACATCGGCACGCTGGCGCCGACCTCATCCAAGGGTTGGATCCTCGATCTTCGTCAGGATATAGGCGGCAATATGTGGCCGATGCTTAATGGGCTGCATTCCTTATTGGGAACGCGCGATGCAGGTGCATTTCGCGATCGGCACGGTGTCACGACCCGCTGGCGATCGCGGGCTACCCCTGCATGTGAGGTGGATCTTTCCGATAGCCCAGTGGCTGTTCTGGTGGGCCCGAAAACGGCAAGCTCCGGAGAGGCGGTAGCCGTGGCCTTCAGGGCCCGGCCCGCAACCCGTTTCTTCGGGAAGACCACCGCAGGGCTTGCGACGTCCAACCGTGCCTTTCCGCTTCCTGACGGCGGTGTCCTTCGGTTGACGACCGCGGCGATGCTTGATCGTGATGGCGAGGCATATCCAGAAGGCATAACGCCGGAGAGCATTGTGTCCAGTGATCAGGATGCCATCGAATCTGCTGCGGCCTGGCTTCGCTCCATGCCGTAAAGGTTGAAGTGTCGCTGATTTCCCCATTCTGGCCGGCCCGGAAATCGGTGGCCCCCGAACTGAGGGTTTTTCTGGTGTTCACTTCTGGCCGAAAGCCGACATCGAATTCCGGTTCCCTTGCACACGGAAATGGCGATCCCTAAGATCGAGCTGCAAATGCGAGTGCTGACTATCCGCCACTTTGTCGGCAGCTTCCCCTTACCCATCTACTGCTCGGCTGGATCTAATGACAGACCTGGATATCCGATCCCCTTCCATGCGGGAAAATGTACTCCGGAGCATCAGTCCAGAGGACGCGAAACAGCATCAGCTGCTCTTGCGAAAAATCTTTCGCGAAGAAATTGCCTATCGAGAAAGAGACGAGGATCAGGAGTACTTCGAGAACGTCTACTGGTGCGCATATCTGCTTTTCCATGTAGGAGATCCGGCCGACGTCGAACTCATGTGGATCGCCAAAAATCTGAACATGGATATTGGATGTGGCTTCGACGTCGAGAACATGGTGGGGGCCGGTGTGGAGCAGACTATCGAGTACCTGCGACAAAAGGATCTCGACGCCGCCGCAGACTACCTTGCCGAGTGTTTCCCAGATCATTCACAGCAGGCGATTGAGGTCTGGTCCCGGGCCCGCCAAGGCTACTTCTACGGTGCCTAAACACTCCAGATGAGGAATGTGTCGAACGTCAGCGCCCGGTGCAACATCTGCGGTAGAAGGCTTGACGTCTCTGCCGATCTGCTCTCTGCCGATTGCGGCGGAGATTGCTGGGGCTGCGTGGGGGCCATGGAGCTGGGTTGGCCAGAATCGGCCAAGCGGGTCGCGGAGGAAGTCCGAGCCGGGCTTCGAGAACCTGATGGGGCGGCTAAGCCGCCGTCCGACAGCTAGCAGGCCAACGTCCGCTTCTGGTCGGAAGTGGACGCCCGTCGCCAAGCCAGCCTAAGTGATGCTTGCCCAAACGTGAGCCTGAGCGGAAACGCCGCTCGGACCGGTGATTTGTCCCAGTGAGGCGTGGGATGGGCAGCGCGGGTATGGATCCTCCCGGATTCAAGCCTCATTTCCCGGCGTTCGTCGCACCTGACGTCGTCTTGTCGGAGATCTTGCCCAGCATTGAGACTGCTCGGCCATACTGGTGCGAGGCGCGCACGAACGCCGCGGGTGAACCTCAAACCACTGCCTAACAGGACGTTCCCACATATGAAGTTCCGGCTTCTACTTGCTCTCTCCATCCTGCCGTTTGCAGCGAACGCCATTGTCATCCGTAGCGATGTTGACGATTTGAAGTACCGGATAGACCGATCGGAGTTTCCGGCGCTGGCAGATATGCCCGGCGAGGGACACGGCGTTCTCATTGCGCCGAAGTGGGTCGTCACCGCCGCACACGCCGCTCCGATGGAAGGCATGGACGCCGAGGTGATGATCAACGGCGAGGGATACAAGGTTGCCAGGGTGATCGTCCACCCTGGCTTCAAGCGCATGCCCGACGTGTTGGGTCAGGAAGCGTTGAAGACGGGCGATCCATCCAGGATTCACGCGTTTCTTGCCGGGTCGGATGACATAGCGTTGATTGAGTTGGATACGCCGGTGGAGCACGTTGCACCGGTAGCTCTTTACCGAGGCAACGATGAAGTTACCAAAGTCGCCATGTTTGTGGGCAAAGGGGCAACCGGCAACGGCGTTGACGGGCAAAGCGCCAGCGCCCCGCATCGTGGCGTGCTGAGGCGGGCCTACAACTCCATCACGGGCGCCAACGATCGCTATGTCTGGTATCGATTCGATCCGCCTGCACAAGGCCTGCCGCTTGAGGGGGTGTTGGGAAGCGGGGACAGCGGCGGCCCCCTCGTTGTTCGTAAGCAGGATGCGTGGCAACTCATTGGGCTGGGATCGTGGATCACCGCGGTTCCGGAGCACGCCTTGGAAGCGGGCTTCTATGGACAGATGGTCTACAACGTTCGCATTTCGCGGTATGCCACTTGGCTCGATAGCGTGATGTGCGCTGCGGATGGCAGTGCGTGCATCGAGGCCATCCAGCGCCCTGACCACTAGAGAGTGTCGCGCCAAGTCCATCGCGAGGTCGGTTCTGGCCAAAGGCGGCCGCCGGCTGATGATGACTGGCACGAAAAAGCCCTGCATTGGCAGGGCTCTTTGTTGGGTACCGGCGGACTAGTTAAATCGTTCAATCCGATTGCGGAGAAGGACGTTTCCCCCAATCACGGTTCCCTCTGGGATGGGTACGGGTTCGCCGTAGCTTTCATTATCGCTGGCAACGTGGATGATCCCCCTGTCGATCAAGCGCTTTATTTGCTGGCAGTTTCCCATGTTGATCAGATAGATGCCGTCGCCGTCCAACGAAGTTACGCCGGTATCTCTGAGTGCATGGCCAGGTTTAGCTTCCGGGATTATGGTCGCGGCCAATTCCCCAGCGAAATCAACTCACTCTTGAGCTCAGCTGCACGCTTGTCCGCACTAGCTAGCTCCGGCGCAGCCACATTGGGGAATCTTGCTGCAAACGTCGGACCAGCCTTCGAGTCACCAGCAAGATATGCAAGTCGCAAATACGCCATAGAGAGCGGCAAGTTCTTTAGGGCATCGGAGCTCAAGTAGATGTCTGAAGCGAGATAGAGACCATAGAGGTTTCCTTGCTTGGCGCCATCAAGTGCAACACCCAGCGCCTCACGGTGCCGTTGTTCGCGCAATAGACCTTGAGCATACAAACTTGCGTCAACGGCTGCCCCGCTCTTCTCGGCAGCGGCCTTCAGTTGCTCCGCGCTGAAGCTGCGGGCGTTCTGGACTTGGTCAGGCGTCGGGTACCCGCGCGCCTCAAGCCAAACTGCCTCTTCTGCCGTAGAGGCGACAAGCGGGTCGTTGGCGCACGTCGATGAGTCTCCCTTGCAAGAGTAGTGCTGCAGAAGAGCATTCTCAGGCAGGTTGCCGAGATCGCTAGGTGCTTGGGCTACACCGGTTTTGGTTGCACTCCCCAAGCTGGGCGGAGATTGCCCATCGGACGGCGATGATGCTGAGGTTTGATCATGCACTTCTTCCTGGTGCGATGAGCCCAAGTACCAGAAAGATGCCCCGACCAATACGACCGCCGCAGCTCCTGCCACGACCCATTTTGAATTAGCAGCCATTGTTTCTCACCTCGCTGAACCACACGTTGCCTGGCTCTACCGGGGGATCTGGTGCAGCAACCAGGCCAAGGCGCCCAGATTGATCACCGCCACCACCCTGAACACCTGCTGGAACGCGGCTTTGCGATTCTTGTGGCGCAGCACCGACTGCGCGAACAAGGCGCCGGGCCAACCGCCGAACAACGCAAGCAGTTGCAGGGTTTTTTCGGGCGTGCGTTGCTGGTCGTGCTGCGCAGCGCTCTTGTCGAACCAGTAGAACAGGAAGGTCACGGCGCTCGCGCCCAGATACGCCGCTGGCAGCCACATCGGCCAGTGCATCCACGCGGTCAGCCCAGCTAGTCCGGCGAGGAACAGCAGTGCGATAGTCTTGCGAGGGAAAACGTCGCGGCCCTTCCGCTCGGCCGCAGGCGTGTTGCGCGCGCCGCCCCGCTGCAGCGCAAAGAGCACCTGCACGGCGTTCCGGCGCCCCTGCGCATCGCGTTCAACCGCATAGGCAATCACGTCGCCAAGTGCCGGCCGCCGGTCACGCGCCGCAAACGCACGGATATGCACGAAGCAACGGTCGCCCCCACCATTGGGCTGCACGAAGCCGAAGCCGCGCGCGTCGTCCCATTCGCTGAGCTTTCCCTGCAGTCGCATGTCTGTCCTTAGAGTGCGGAAAGGAACTCGCCCACGGCCGGCCCGAACCGCGCGAAATCCACCAGGAACGCATCATGTCCCTGCGGCGAATCCAGCCCGATGAAGCGCGCGTCGGCGCCACCGGCCCGCAGGCCGTCGGCGATCTGCTGTTGCTGCTGCACCGGGAACAGGATGTCGGTGTTGGCGCCGATCGCCAGCGCCTTGTCCACCTGGATCTTCGCCAGCCCGGCCAGCACGTCGCCGTCGGCGTACTCGGCCAGGTCGAACCAGTCCATCGAGCGGCTCAGGTACAGGTAGCAGTTGGGGTCGAAGAAGCGCACGAAGCGGCGCGCGTGGCCTTCCAAGTAGCTTTCTACCTGGAACTCCAGGCCGAACGGGTCGTCGTCGGCCTGGTCCGAATCCAGCCGCACGCGGCCGAACCGGCCGTCCCATTCCAGCGCGGAGCGGTAGGTGATCACGCCCAGCTTGCGCGCCATGCGCATGCCCGATTCGGGATAGCTGTCTTCGGTGTACTGGCCGGCGTCCCACTTCGGATCCAGCCGGATGGCTTCGCGCTGCAGCGAGCGAATCGCGATGGAGAACGGCAACGCCTGCGCGCTGCCGGAAATATTGATGTGGCTGCGCGCGATGCCCGGGTGCAGCAACAGCAGCGCCAGTGCGGTCATGCCGCCCATCGAGTTGCCGATCACGCAGGCCAGCTGCGCCACGCCCAGCGCACGCACCACCTCGACTGCCGCGCGGGCGCCGTCTTCGATGGACAGCTCCGGGAACTGCAGCCGGTACAGTGCGCCGGTGGCCGGGTTGATCGTGGCCGGGCCGGTGGAGCCCTTGCAGCTGCCCAGCGAGTTCACGCAGATCACGAACCAGCGGTCGGTGTCGATCGCCTTGCCCGGGCCGAGCATGCCTTCCCACCAGCCGGAGGCCGGGTTGTCGGCGTTGGCGGCAGCGTGCGCATCGGGCGACAGACCAGTGACGATCAGCACCGCGTTGCTGGCCTGCGCGTCCAGGGTGCCCCAGGTTTCATAGGCCACGTGCGCGTCCAGCAGCTGGCCACCGCGCTTGAACGGAAAGGGCGAGGGCAGGGCGTGGTAACGCGTACCGGGCGGGATGAATTCAGTCATGCGCGCATTTTAGCCGGGTCCGGTCAACGTGCCGTGCCATGGGCGGCACGCAGCATCGCGCCGGCCCGGCTCATGGTCCGCCGATCAGCAGCGGCACTGGCTCGGCATGCGGCAGCGGCACGCGGACCGACGGCGAATCGATGTCGCCCTCCTGCCGGTTGGCCTGGCCGGAGGCGGACAGGCGCGCGAACACCTCCACCTCCTTGAGCGCCGACAACGGCTGGGTCGGCATCGGGCTGTCGGCGTCGTCCAGCGTGACCCGTAGCGGCAGGTCGGCCAGCCGGTGTTTTTCCACGGCCACCGGCATGGGCGGGCCGCCGGGGACGCGGGCAATCACGAAGATACTGGCATCGTCACGCAGGCGCGCGCGGACGGCGAACGCGGGATCCAGCGCGACCGTAACGGTGAGTGCGGTTGCAGCAGTGGTCGCCGCGGGCGGCGTCGCTGCGGCGGGTAGCCCGGCCTTCTCGCGGGCAATGGCAATCTGTTCGCGCAGCGCGGTGGCTGCCCCCGGGTCCAGACGCGGCAGTAGCGCCTCCCAAGTGGCGGCCGCCTCGGCATCCTGGCCGCGCTGGCGCAGCGCGATGCCGATCAGCCAGCCGGCGCGTTCGCTGCCCGGCGCCAGCCGCTGGGCATGGCGCAGCCACTGCAGCCCGGTATCGTCGAACTGCTTGGCCGGGTCGGCCTGTGCGCGGGTCTGTGCGGCCTCCACCAGCAGCTCGGGCTCATCGGGGGCCAGCTGCACGGCACGGGTGAAGGCGCGGTTGGCCTCGGGCAGGTTGCCCAGGGCCTGTTGCGAGCGACCGAGCAGGGCCCAGCCGTCTGCGCGCTGCGGGTCGCGTTCCAGTGCGCGCTGCAGTTCCACCACGCCATCGCGCAGGGTGGCCGGTTCGCCCGTGCGCGCGGTCGGCGTGGCGGCCTCTGGCGTACCCACCAGGTAATACAGCGCCGAACCGGCCACGCCCACGGCCACCACCATCACGAGGAAGGGCGCGCGCCGGCCTGTGGCGCGCAGCGGCCACAGCACCACCAGGCCGACGACAGTGGCGGCCATGGCGGCAAGTGTTGGTAACCACGATCCGCTCACCAGCGCTCCTCGCTCTTGTCCATCGGCTGCAGCTGGCGGCTGCGTCGGCGCACCACCCACACCAGCACGCCCGCGCCGCCCAGCAGCAGCACGGCCGGGCCGAACCACAACAGGCTGTTGCGGGCGTCCATCGGTGGGCGGTACAGCACGAACGCGCCGTAGCGGTCGACCAGGAACTGCTTGATCTGCGCGTCGTCGTGGCCCTGCTGCATCAGGGTGAGCACTTCACGGCGCAGGTCGTGTGCGATCTGCGCGTTGGAATCGGCCAGCGACTGGTTCTGGCACTGCACGCAGCGCAGTTCGGCAGCCAGTGCATGGAAGCGTGCCTCTTCGGCGGCGTCGCGGTAGTGCAGCGGCGTCGGGTCGGACACCGCCTGCGCGCTGGCCGTTGCCGGCAGCAGTGCCGCAGCGGCCAGCAGGCCGCCGAGCAGCAGCGCGGGCAGCTTACGGCGCTGCGGGCAGCGTTGTCTGGGCATTGGCATGGCTCCGCTCCACCTTGTCCAGTTCGGGAATCAGCTGGGTGTCCACCACCCGCTGGGTGAGCGCGCCGCTGTACTTCCAGCGCACCACGCCACTGGCATCCACCAGGAAGGTCTCCGGCGCGGCGGTGACGCCCCAGTCGATTGCGGTGCGGCCTTCGATGTCGGCCAGCACCAGCACGAACGGGTTGCCCAGCTGTTCCAGCCAGCGCAGGGCGTCGGCCGGTTCATCTTTCCAGTTGTAGCCGATCACGCGCACGCGCTTGGTTTCGGCGAAGCGGGTCAGCACCGGGTGTTCTTCGCGGCAGGCCGCGCACCAGCTGCCCCACACATTCAGCACGTACGGCGCGCCGCGCAGTTCATTGCTGCTGACCTTGATGGTGGGGTCGTGCAGCACCGGCAGGGTGAAGGCCGGGGCGGGCTTGCCGATCAAGGCCGACGGCAGCACGTCGCGGTCGGGCGCGCCGGATTTCATCACCCCGTAGATCATCAGCCCCAGCAGCCCGAAGAAGAACAGCACGCCGATGACGATGGCCACGGGCGGCAGGGGGCGGGAAACGGGACGCGGATCGGACACGGGGTAACTCCAGGACTCAGGGACGGCGGAAACGGCGGTCAGCGGCGGTGACGAAAGCGCCCAGGGCCATCAGCAGTGCGCCCAGCCAGATCCAGCGGACGAACGGTTTGATGTGCACGCGCACCGCCCAGGCATTGTTGCCCAGCGGCTCGCCCAGCGCCACGTACACATCGCCGCCGATGCGTGCATGGATGCCGGCCTCCGTCATCATCTGGCCGCCACTGGCGTAGGCGCGTTTTTCCGGGTGCAGCAGGGCCAGTTCGCGGTCATCGCGCAGAATGCGCATGTGGCCGCGGTCGGCGGTGTAGTTGGGGCCCTGCTGGTGGTCCACGCCCTCGAAGCGCACTTCGTACCCGGACACCTGCAGCGATTGGCCCGGCGACAGCGCCACCTCGCGCTGCACGTTCAGCGCTTCCACCAGCAGGGCCCCGGCCAGGAACACCGCCACGCCGCCATGGGCCAGCAGCATGCCGACCATTTCGGCGGTGAAGCGGCCATTGCCACGCAGCCGGCTCCACACAAAGCGCGCGGTACCGAAGGCGACCCAGGCAGCGGCGGTCACACCGGCCGCGGTTTTCAGCGCGCCCTGCGGTGCCATGAAGTAGGCAATGGCGCCGAGCAGCAGCGCCAGCACCGCCCACGGCGCCAGCATCGCCAGTGCGCGTGAGGCCTGGTCGCGTTGCCAGTTCACCAGCGGGCCGAACGGCAGCAGCGCCACCAGCGGCGCCATCAGCAGCAGGAACAGGGTGCCGAAGTAGGGCGGGCCGACCGACACCTTGCCGAGCCCCATCGCATCGGCCAGCAGCGGGTACAGCGTGCCCAGCAGCACCATCGCGCACGCCGCGGCCAGCAGCAGGTTGTTGGCCAGCAGCAGGGTTTCGCGCGAGGTGGCCATGAAGCCGCGGCGCGGGTCGTCGTTGCCCAGCGCACCGGCGCGGAGCGCGTACAGCAGCAATGCGCCGCCAATGACTAGGGCCAGGAAAATCAGGATGAAGGTGCCGCGCGAGGGATCGGCGGCAAACGAATGCACGCTGGTGAGCACGCCCGAGCGGACCAGGAAGGTGCCCAGCAACGACAGCGCGAAGGCGGCAATGGCCAGCAGCAACGTCCAGCTGGCGAAGCTGCCGCGCTTTTCCGTGACCGCCTGCGAGTGGATCAAGGCCGCGCCGGCCAGCCACGGCAGGAAGCTGGCGTTTTCCACCGGGTCCCAGAACCACCAGCCGCCCCAGCCCAGTTCGTAGTACGCCCACCAGCTGCCCAGCGCGATACCCAGGGTGAGGAAGCCCCACGCCACGTTGGTCCACGGCCGGGTCCAGCGCAGCCAGCGCGCATCCACGCGCCCTTCCAGCAGCGCGGCGATGGCGAAGGCGAACGGCACCGCGAAGCCGACGTAACCCAGGTACAGCATCGGCGGATGGATGATCAGCCCCGGGTCCTGCAGCAGCGGGTTGAGGTCGTGTCCTTCCAGGGGCGCTGGCAGGAGCCGCGCGAACGGGTTGGAAGTGAAGATCAGGAAGGCCAGGAAGCCGATGCTGATGATGCCCAGCACGCCCAGCACGCGGGCCAGCACCTGCATCGGCAATTGTCGCGACCACCGCGCTACGGCGGCATTCCACAGTGCCAGCACCAGCGCCCACAGCAGCAGCGAGCCCTCATGGGCGCCCCACACCGCGGAGTAACGGTAGGCCAGCGGCAGCAGCGAGTTGGAGTTTTCGGCCACATAGCGCACCGAAAAATCCTGGGTGACGAAGGCCGCGGTGAGCACGCCGAACGCGCCCAGCAGCAGCACCAGCTGCGCGTACGCGGCCGGGCGGGCCACGGCCATCCACGCCGCGTAGCCACGCTGGGCGCCCCACAGCGGCAGCACCGCCTGCAGCACCGCTACCAGCAGCGCAGTCACCAGCAGGATCTGCCCCAGTTCGGGCAGCACTCAGCGCACCTCCGGTGCGGTCACCGGTACATCGTGCTTGGTATGCGCCTGGCCCATCTTGTCGGCCACTTCCTTGGGAATGTAGTTTTCGTCGTGCTTGGCCAGCACTTCATCGGCGATGAAGCGGCCGTCCTGCAGGCGGCCGCTGGCCACCACTGCGGTGCCTTCGCGGAACATGTCCGGCAGGATCCGCGAGGTGCTCACCGGCAGCGTGGCATCGCCATCGGTGACCACGAAGTGTGCTTCCAGCGAACCGCTGGCGCGCTGGAACGAACCTTTCACCACCATCCCGCCCAGGCGGAACCGCGACTGCGGATCCACGTCACCGCGCAGCACTTCGGCCGGCGTGTACAGGTAGGCGATATTGCGCTGCAGGGCGAAGGCTACCAGCGTGGTGGCCAGGCCGGAGGCCAGCAACAGCAGCAACACCCACACCATGCGGCGGCGCTGCACCGGGGTCATCGGATGAGCTCCGTGGCCAGCGGGGTGCCGGCCTGCGGTTTGGCGCGGGCCTGCAGCCGCTGCTGGCGGTGGCGGGCCTGCCAGCGCGCCAGGCGCAGGCGCAGCCAGGACCCGAACGCATCGCAGCACAGCACCAGCACGAACACCGCGAAGGCGGCAATGATGAAGGGCAGGTGGGTCATCGCGGCATCTCCCCGGTAGCGCTGGCGGCACCGCCGCCGATGCGTTCGGCCACCCAGGCCTTGCCGGCCTCGCGCAGCAGGTTGTCGGCACGCGCCTTGGCCAGCAGCGAGCCGGCGAACCACAGCTTGGTGCCCACCACCATCCACCACAGCGGCGCGATCAGCTCGGCGCGGACGGCGTTGTCACCGAACACGTTGATCGACTGGCGCTGGTGCAGGCCGCCCCACCAGTCCACCGAATAGCGGATCACCGGCAGCAGTGCCACCCCGACGATGGCCAGCAGCCCGGCCGCGCGCGCGGCGCTGCGGCGGTCTTCGATGGCGTAGTAGAGCCCGATCACGCCCAGGTACAGGAACAGCAGGATCAGTTCGCTGGTCATGCGCGGGTCCCAGTCCCACCAGGTGCCCCAGGTGGACTTGCCCCAGATGCTGCCGGTGAGCAGGGTGATCAGGGTGAAACCTGCGCCCATCGGCGCGCAGGCCATGGCCAGGATCTCGCAGACCTTGATCCGCCAGACCAGCGCGATGGCCGAATACAGCGCCATCAGGGCGAACACGAACAGGCTCATCCACGCGCTGGGCACGTGGATGTAGATGATGCGGAAGGCGTCGCCCTGGCTCTGCTCCGGCGGGACGACGAACAGGCCCTGCCACAGCCCGATCAGCAGCACCGGCAGGGCGGCCACGTAGAACACACGCGACCAGCGCGCGGCGAAGCGGTCGAAGATGGGCGGCGATGCGACGTGGTGGAACCAGCGGACGAGAGTGTGCATGCAGCGGTAGCTATCCAACCTAGGGCGACGATTCAACGGACGTGGAGCGGCGTGTTGAACGGTGACGCTGTAAACGGTGTGGCGGTGGACGACTGCTCAATTCAACGATATCCGGATGGCCGCGGCGGTGGCCAGCGGTGCAAGCACCAGCGCCACCACCAGCCCGGCGCCCAGCAACAGCAGCGCCCCCACCGGATCCTGACCGCGTGCGGCGGCCCCGACACTGCCTGCACCGAACACCAGCACCGGTACGTACAGCGGCAAGGCCAGCAACGCCACGAGAATACCAGAGCGCCGGATGCCCACGGTCAGCGCGGCAACCACGCCGCCGATCAGGCTGAGCAACGGTGTTCCCAGCAGCAACGATGCCAGCAGGATGGGCAGTTGGTCATGCGGCAGATGCAGCATTTCCGCCAGCAACGGGCTGACCACGATCAGCGGCAGGGCGGTGGTGGCCCAATGCAGCAGCACCCGCACCAGCACCAGCCAGGCCAGCGGCACCGGGGCCAGCAGCCACTGCTCCAGCGAGCCGTCCTCGGCGTCGCTGCGGAACATGGAATCCAGCGCCAGCTGGCCGGCCAGCAGCACCGCCAGCCACAGCACCGCCGCGCCTACCTGCGCCATCAGCTGCGGCTCGCGGCCCAGCGCCAGGGCGAACAACACCACCACCAGCACCGCGAACATCAGCGGTTGCAGGGCATCGCCGCGGCGCCGCCACAGCAGGCGCAGGTCGCGCCGGGCCAGCGCCCGCGCGGTCTGCCACAGGCCCGGTTCGGTACCCGGCGCGATCATGCGGCACCCCCGTGTGGTGCCGGGTTCTGCCCGGTGGGCGCTGAAATCTCCCCCGCAGGCGACAGCCGCAGCAGCCGCGTCTGAACCGGCGGTGCGGCATACGCACCGTGGGTGGTCACCAGGGCGGCACCGCCGCTGCGCAGGTGCGCGGAAATCATCCGGTTCACCAGGTTGATGCCGTCCAGGTCGAGGTTGGCGTAGGGTTCGTCGAGCAGCCACAGCGGGGCCGGCGACAGCCAGATCCGGGCCAGCGCCAGGCGTCGCTTCTGCCCGGCCGAGAGCTGGCGCACCAGGGTGTCTTCATAGCCGGCCAGGCCGACGATGGCCAGCGCGTTGCCCGGCATCTGGCGCGTGCGCCGGCCGTGCAGGCCGCACAGGAAATGCAGGTTCTCCAGCGTGTCCAGATCGGCCTTCAGCGCCGGCAGGTGACTCAGGTAGGCCACGAACCGCGCGCGCTCCTTGTGCCCGGCGGCCCGCCCGTCGATCTGCACCTGCCCGGCATCGGCGCGCAGCAGGCCGGCCAGCACCCGCAGCAGGGTGGTCTTGCCGGACCCGTTGTCGCCCTGCACCAGCAGCGCTTCACCGGCGTCGATGTGGAAATCGAGCGGGCCGAATACCGGCTCATCGTTGCGACTGAAGGCAAGGCCTTGGGCGGCCAGCAACGGAGGAGCGTTCAAGGGGCGGTCTTTGCGGCGGAAGGGGCGGTCATTGTATCGGGGGTTTTGCGTACACTGGCCTTTCCCCCTTTTCTTCTTTCCGGCCGATGCAACCGCAAACCAAGCTGCCCAAGGTGGGCACCACCATTTTCACCGTGATGTCCCAGCTGGCTGCCGAGCATGGCGCCGTGAACCTGGGGCAGGGGTTTCCGGATTTCTCCGCGCCGCAGCGCCTGGTGGATGAAACCATCAAGGCCATGCAGGGCGGCTTGAACCAGTACCCGCCGATGACCGGGGTGGCGCCGCTGCGCCAGGCCATCGCGCAGAAATCGCTGGATCTGTACGGCGCGCAGGTGGACCCGGACACGGAAATTACCGTCACCAGCGGCGCCACCGAGGCGATCTTCAACGCCATCCACGCCGTGGTGCGCCCGGGCGAGGAAGTGATCGTGCTGGACCCGGCCTACGACTGCTACGAGCCGGCCATCGACCTGGCCGGCGCGCGCGCGGTGCACGTGCCGCTGGACCCGCAGACCTTCGCGGTGGATTGGGACCGCGTGCGTGCGGCGATCACCCCGCGCACCCGCCTGCTGATGGTCAACACCCCGCACAATCCGTCCGGTGCGATGCTGAGTGCCGACGACATGCAGGCGCTGGCCGATGTGCTGCGCGGCACCAGCATTTACCTGATTTCCGATGAGGTGTACGAGCACATCATCTACGACGGCCGCCGCCACGAATCGGCGCTGCGCTACCCGGAACTGCGCGAACGCGCGTTCGTGATCTCCAGCTTCGGCAAGACCTACCACTGCACCGGCTGGAAGATCGGCTATGCGATCGCACCGCCGGCGATGAGCGCCGAGTTCCGCAAGGTCCACCAGTACAACACCTTCACCAGCTTCGGCCCGGCCCAGTACGGCTTTGCCGCGATGATCCGTGACGAGCCCGAACACCACCTGGAACTGGGCGCGTTCTACCAGGCCAAGCGCGACCGCTTCCGCGACCAGCTGCTGACCACCCGCCTGACCCCGCTGCCGGTGCCGGGCGGTTACTTCCAGCTGGTGGATTACTCGGCCATCAGCGATCTGCCCGACCACGAATTCGTGAAGTGGCTGACCATCGAAAAGGGCGTGGCCGCCATCCCGCTGTCGCCGTTCTATGAAACCGCGCCGGCCGGGCAGCGCCTGGTGCGGCTGTGCTTTGCCAAGAACGACGCCACGCTGGATGCGGCGATCGAACGCCTGCAGGTGCTGTGATGGGCGCCCCCGTCGAACGTGGTGACCTGCGCGTCTCCCTGGTCCAGGGCGATACCCGCTGGCACGACCCTGCGGGCAACCGCGCGTACTACGGTGCGCTGCTGGCCCCGCTGGCCGGGCAGACCGACCTGGTGATCCTGCCGGAAACCTTCACCAGTGGCTTCTCCAACGAGGCCATCGACAAGGCCGAAGGCATGGACGGCCCGACCGTGGCCTGGATCCGCGAGCAGGCCGTGCGGCTGGGCGCGGCGGTCACCGGTAGCGTGCAGCTGCGGGTGGGGCAGGGCGTGTACAACCGTTTGCTGTGGGCCACGCCCGACGGCGAGCTGCAGCATTACGACAAGCGCCATCTGTTCCGTTACGGCAACGAGCACCTGCGCTACGCGGCCGGCAACGAGCGCCTGAGCGTGGAATGGAAGGGCTGGCGGATCAATCCGCAGGTCTGCTACGACCTGCGTTTCCCGGTGTTCTGCCGCAACCGCTTCGATGTGGAGCGCCCGGGCGAGCTGGACTTCGACCTGCAGATCTTCGTGGCCAACTGGCCGTCGGCACGCGCGTATCCGTGGCGCACCTTGCTGCGGGCACGCGCGATCGAAAACCTGTGCTTCGTGGCCGCGGTCAACCGGGTGGGCGTGGATGGCAACGACCTGCACTATGCCGGCGACAGCGCGGTGATCGACTTCCTCGGCCAGCCGCAGGTGGAAGTGCGCGAGGTCGAGCAGGTGGTCACCACCACCATTTCGGCGGCGGCACTGGCCGCGCACCGCGCACGCTTCCCGGCGATGCTCGATGCCGATGCGTTCACCCTGGACGGCCCGGTCGACGCTGGCTGAACGATGGCCTGACGGCGGCGCGTGGCCTCATCCGGGTCACACGCGGCCACTGCTAGATTCGCCTCGTCACCAACTGAGCACGAGCGGATCGCATGAAGAAGTTTTCCCTGGTTTTGATCGCGCTGGCCGGCCTGTCGACGGCCTCGGCCGCCCAGGCAGCCGGCAACATCGACTGCGAGCTGCACTACAACCTGGCCGGCTGGTCGGTGCTGTACAAGACCGCATCGGGCACCGGCACCATCAGCTGCGACAACGGCGCGCGCATCCCGGTGAAGATCACCGTCAAGGGGGGCGGGCTGACCGTGGGCAAGTCCAAGATCGTCGATGGCAAGGGCAAGTTCTCCGGCGCCTATTCGGTCAACGACCTGATCGGCTCCTACGCCTCGGTGGAAGCCCATGCGGGCGCCGACAAATCCAGCAATGCGCAGGTCATGACCAAGGGCGATGTGTCGCTGGCGCTGGCCGGTACCGGCAAGGGCTGGGACCTGGGCGTGGGCCTGGGCAAGTTCACCATCGAGCGCCGCTGACGGTAGAGCCACCCCATGGGTGGCTGCCGCAGCCGGCACAACGCGCAGCCAGGCCATAAAAAAGGTTCTTCGCCCATCTGCGGGGCAGGCAGAAACGTGCCTTGACGCTTTTCAGGCGCAGCGCCCGGCCCACCGACAGCCAGGAAAAAGCGTGGCTTCCCCAACTTGTACCGCGAGCCGAGCCCCGTAGCAGCCGGTAGGCTCCTGGGCAAAATAAAGGAGGAGGCCGCCCAGCGGCCGGGGGACATTTGCGCCAGGGGCCTACCGGCTGCTACGGGGCCCTCACGCTCGCGACCGCCCTGATCGGAGACGCCAGTCGCGGCGTCTGCACATCCGGCGACCCGCGTCCCGTCGTGCTCACTCTGCGACGGCCATTGCAACTAGACGCTTCCCTCAGATGGGAGAAGAACAAAAAAAAACCCCGGCCGAAGCCGGGGTTTTTTGATCTCAGGGTATCAGTGATCAGCCGCCACGCGGGCCGCCACCACGGTGACCGCCGCCGCCCGGACCGCGGCTGCCGCCGGGCCGACCGCCCGGGCCGCCGGGACCACGGCCACCGGGACCGCCCGGGCCACGGTTGCCACCCGGGCCACCCGGACCGCGATTGCCGCCCGGACCACCGGGGCCGCGCGCATTGGCGCCGGGACCACGCGCACCGGGACCGCCCGGACCACGATTGCCACCCGGACCACCCGGACCGCGGTTACCCGCCGGACGCGCGCTGCCGTACGGGCTGCTGCCCGGATTGGCGTGGTCGGACGGGAAGCTCGGGGCATTGCCCGGATGGCCGTACGGATGACGCGACGGACCCTGGCCGCTCTGGCCACCGCGGTTACCACCGGCACCGGCCGGACGGCCCTGGCCACCGTAGCCGCCACGGCTTTCGCCACCGCGGTTCTCGCCGCCGTAACCACCGCCACCGCCGGCGTAGCCGCCACGGCCTTCAGCGCCCCCGCCGTAGCTGCCGCGACCCGGGCCGCCTGCGCCGCCCGGACCCTTCGGCTTGCCGTACGGACGGCCCTGGCCACCGGCGCCTGCGCCGGCACCCGGACCACGCGCACCCGGGCCACGGGCTGCGCCCGGACCGGCATTGCGGTGGTTGCTCGGGCCGGTGCTGACACCGTCCGGCACGTACCAGCTGCGGAACGCGGCCGGGTTGCCTTCGGGCAGCGCGCGGTTGCCCTTGTCCGGGCGCGCCTTGAACGGACGCTGCGACTGCTTGGCCGCCGCTTCACCGCTGACCGTCAGGCCACCCTTGAAGCCGCCGCCCTTGCCGCCGCGACCACGGCCGCGCTCTTCGCGCACGTTGTCGAAACGACGCAGTTCGCGGCCTTCGTCGGCCGAGTTGTGGCCGTTGACATAGGCATTGCCACGGCCACCCTCGCGCGACACGCGCACGGTGGTCTTGGCGGCGCGACGCTGGCCGATCACCGGCTGCAGGGTCAGCGCCGACGGCGCACCTTCTTCCAGCTTCAGTTCGGCGCGCAGCGCTTCAACCTGCTTGGCCGGCAGTTCGACCGACTGGCCACGCAGCAGTTCGCGCGGCAGGCTGACCTTGCCGTAGCGGGTACGCTTCAGGCGGCTGACCTGGCAGCCCTGGGATTCCCACAGGCGGCGCACTTCGCGGTTGCGGCCTTCCTTGACGACCACGCGGAACCAGTCGTGCGAATCGGTGCCGCCGATGCGTTCGATCTCGTCGAACTTGGCCGGGCCGTCTTCCAGCGCCACGCCACGGGCGAGGCGGTCGACGATGTTGTCGGGCACCTTCTCTTCGCCTTCCGGGGCGCGCACGCGCACCACGTACTCGCGTTCGACCTCGTAGGAGGGGTGCATCATCGCGTTGGCCAGCTCACCGTCGGTGGTCGCCAGCAGCAGGCCGGTGGTGTTGATGTCCAAGCGGCCGATCGCGATCCAGCGCGCGCCCTTGAGGGCAGGCAGCGCTTCGAACACGGTCGGGCGACCTTCGGGATCTTCGCGGGTGGTTACTTCGCCTTCCGGCTTGTTGTAGGCCAGCACGCGCGAGGTTTCGGTCAGCGCCGTGGCTACGAAGCCGCGGCCGTCCAGCTCGACCTTGTCGCCGCTCTTGATCGACTGGCCGGTCTGCGCGACTTCACCGTTGACCTTGACCAGGCCATCGGCGATGCGCTGTTCCAGCGCGCGGCGCGAACCGAGGCCGGCCTGGGCCAGCACCTTGTGCAGGCGTTCTTCCAGCTTGGGCTGGTCGGTGGCGGTTTCGCGCTTGAGCGAAAGCTTGTTCAAAGACGGCTTGCGGGGGGTGTCACTCATTTACTTGGCTCCGGCCGGCAACGGGTGCGTCGGCCTCTGGTTCGGGATCGGCTTCGTCAACAGCCACGGTCGTCTTCGCGACGGCGTTGTTTTCGGTTTCGTTCTGGGGCGCCGCGCGCTCGCCCGGCGCGGTATCGGGTTCGCCATCAGGGGCGGTCATTCCAGCGTCGTCGTCGCGGGGCGGCAACGGCGCTTTGGATTCGGTGTCTGCAACGGTATCGGTGGTGGGCGCGTGCCCGCCATCGGGTGAATTGTCCTGCGATTCGTCGTCACCTGCCAGTGGCGGGGTGTCGTCGTTTGCCGCGTCCCCGTCCAGCTCGGCGTCGGGGGTGGCGGCGCCGGCGGCCAGGCGACCGGCCGGCTGGCCATCGCGGTCCAGCGGCAGCTGCGGCTCCAGTTCGCCCAGGTCGCGCAGCTCGGACAGCGGCGGCAGTTCGTCCAGGCGCTTGAGCCCGAAGTAGTCCAGGAAGCCCTTGGTGGTGCCGAACAGGGCCGGCTTGCCGGGTACGTCGCGGTGGCCGATCACGCGGATCCACTCGCGTTCTTCCAGCGCCTGGATGATGTTGCTGCTGACCGCCACGCCACGCACCTGCTCAATTTCGCCGCGGGTGATCGGCTGGCGGTAGGCGATCAACGCCAGGGTTTCCAGGGTGGCGCGGGTGTAGCGGGTCTTGCGTTCGGTCCACAGCCGGGTGATGTAGCCGTGCACTTCATTGGTGACCTGGAAGCGGAAGCCGGAGGCCACCTCCACCAGTTCCACGCCGCGCTGGGCGCAGCCGTCGCGCAGCAGTTCCAGTGCGCGCTCGATGCTGCCCGGCGGCGCCGGTTCCTCTTCCGGGAACAGGCCCTGCAGCTGCGCCAGGGTCAGCGGCTGGCTGGAGGCCAGCAGCGCCCCTTCGACAATACGGTTGATCAGCGATTGATCCATGCGTGGGTCGGGTGCTCAGTCGGATGCGTTGGCGGCGTCGGCGTCGTCGAACTCGCTATTGAACTGCAGCGGTTCGTTGGTGTTGCCGGCAGCCAGGGATTTGACATAGATCGGCGCCAGCGGTGCTTCCTGGACGATGTCCAGCAGCTGTTCCTTGGCCAGTTCCAGCAAGGCCAGGAACGTCACCAGTACGCCCAGCTTGCCTTCTTCGGCGGTGAACAGCGATTCAAACCGGTAGAACCGGCCGTCTTCCAGCCGCCCCAGCACGTCGCCCATGCGCTGGCGCACGCTCAGGGCCTCGCGCTTGATCGCGTGGCCGGTGAACAGCTCGGCGCGCTTGAGCACGTCGTGCAGCGCCATCAGCATTTCCTTCAGGTCCACCGGCGGCGGCAGCTTCACTGCGGCGCGGTCGGGCACGAAGGCATGTACCGGGGTGGTGTCGCGGTCCTGCCGGGGCAGGGCGTCGATATCTTCGGCAGCCTGCTTGAAACGTTCGTACTCCTGCAGCCGGCGCACCAGCTCGGCGCGCGGGTCGGCTTCCTCGCCCTCGATGCTGGGCGGTCGCGGCAGCAGCATCCGCGACTTCACTTCGGCCAGGATCGCCGCCATCACCAGGTACTCGGCCGCCAGTTCGAAGCGCAGCTCCTGCATGACGTTGATGTACTCGACGTACTGGCGGGTGATCTCGGCCACCGGGATGTCCAGGATGTCCAGGTTCTGCCGGCGGATCAGGTACAGCAGCAGGTCCAGCGGGCCTTCGAAGGCATCCAGGATGACTTCCAGCGCGTCCGGCGGAATGTACAGATCCTGCGGAATCTGCAGGACCGGTTGACCATGCACCACGGCCAGCGGCATTTCCTGCTGCTGTGGGGCGGTCGGCCGGGTTTGCGGGTTCGCGTCGAGCGCGAGTTCGGAGGTCATCAAGAGTGATGTCAGTATTGCAACGGACCGGTCGCCGCACCCTCAGCCGTTCCGGAACGCCCGGCGGCAGGATGGCAAGCCATGACACGCCTGGGTCGGCGCGGTTCCACACTTCAAACAGCAAGGCGCGCCGCGACGGGCAGCGACAGAACTACGGGGAGGTCGTCTACGTGTACTGGTGTGGGGCAGCGGGTCGATCGTCGGGCGGCGGTGAAGCCGTCTACCGGCGGGGCTGCTGCGTCCAGCCACGTGCAATGGAGCCAAGAGTACGGGTTCAGCCCGGCAGTGTCCAGCGAGCCGGGCTAGAATCGTCCCGTTCGTTTAGCTGAGCCTTGGGAGTTGCCTGTGTGGTATGTGATTGAAGGCTATGACGGTGCCGACGTACTGGCGGCCCGGATGGCAGTGCGCGGCGCGCATCTGGCCCGTTTGACCGCCCTGCGCGATGAAGGCCGGCTGCTGCTGGCCGGGCCGTGCCCGGCGATCGACAGCGAAGACCCGGGCCCGGCCGGGTTCAGTGGCAGCGTGGTGATCGCCCAGTTCGACGCGCTGGAGCAGGCCCAGGCCTGGGCCGACGCCGACCCCTACGTGGACGCCGGCGTCTATACACGCGTGCAGGTGCGCCCGTTCCGCAAGGTCCTGCCGTGACCCGGGTCGAGCAGATCCGGGCGGCCCTGCAGCAGGCCCTGGACCCGCAGTTGCTGGAGGTGGAGGACGACAGCCACCGCCATGCCGGCCATGAGGGCGCGCGCGATGGGCGCGGCCACTTCAATGTGCACATTGTCAGCGCCGCCTTCGAAGGCAAGCTGCCACTTGCGCGCCACCGGGCCGTCTATGCCGCCCTGGGCACCCTGATGGACACCGATATCCACGCGCTGTCCATCCGCGCTGAAGCACCAGCCAAAAACGGCTGAAAGCCTTGTCCTGCCTTGTCCTGGCCAGTCCAGGACAGGGCCCCTGAAGACACTTTCATGTTACCGGCGGACGACATTTGCCTAACGTAGTGTTTACATTCAGGATTGAAAACGCTTACATTCCGCGCCAAGCCCCAGATCTCTAAGCCGTGGAGGGCGGCGAAGTGAACAAGGCAGCCATCACAATCAAAGATGTAGCCCGCGAAGCCCGGGTCTCCGTGGCCACGGTGTCGCGTGCGCTCAATGGACATGAAAATGTCGCCGAACCGGTCCGCAAGCTGGTGCTGGAGGTCGCTGCGCGTCTGCGCTACACCCCCCATGCCGCCGCGCGGAGCCTAAGCAGCCGGCGCACCAACACCATCGGTGTGGTGCTGCCGGACCTGTACGGTGAATTCTTCTCCGAGTTGATGCGCGGCATCGACGGGGTCGCCCGTGAGCGCCGCCAGCACCTGCTGGTGTCCAGCTACCACGGTGACCAGGAGCAGCAGGGCGCGGCCCTGCGTGCCATGCGCGGTCGAGTGGACGGTCTGCTGGTGTTGTCGCCGTATGCGGAAAGCCCCGGCTTCCTCACCGACAACCTGCCGCAGGCGCTGCCCACGGTCCTGATCAATACCTACCTGCCCGAGCAGGATCATCCGGTGCTCAGCATCGATGACCATGCCGGCGCGATGGCCATGACCCGCCATCTGCTCGGTGTCGGCCACCGCCGCATCGCGTTCATTTCCGGCCCGGACCTCAACTTCGATGCGCGTGAGCGCCTGCGCGGTTTCCGCGACGCGCTGGCCGCGTTCGGTACCGACGCGGTGGGCATCGAGTTGCCCGGTGACTTTGACGAAGCCTCCGGCCATCGCGCTGGACAGGAGTTGCTGGCAGCCGGCGCGCTGCCCGATGCGGTGTTCGCCGCCAACGACATGATGGCGCTGGGGTGCCTGTATGCGTTCGCGCAGGCAGGCGTGCGGGTTCCAGCCGATGTCGCCCTGGCGGGCTTCGATGACATTCCGCTGGCGCGTTTCGTTCACCCGTCGTTGACGACGATGCAGGTGAGTATCGCCGACCTCGGCGATAAGGCGATGACGCGTCTGTTGCAGTTGATGGACGGCAACAACACGGAAGTGGCCGGTGACAAGCAGACGCTTGTGCCGCGTCTGATCGTGCGTGATTCGTGTAGGTCACGACCGTTGGTCGTGACGCCTTTGCTGTAAATCACGACCGTTGGTCGTGATGCATTCAAACCACGCTTTAAAAAAAACGACAGGGGCCGCAAAGACGGCCACCACCACCCGGAGATTTACATGACGTATTCCAATCACCGCAACCGAGCACCGGCGCGCAGTCTGCTGACCAGTGCACTGGTTACCTGCCTGATGCTGGGCGCTGCACCGTCCCTGATGGCGCAGTCGGCCACCTCCTCGCTTCGCGGCCAGGTTGCCCAGGCCGAGGCCGGCACCGAAGTGACCGCCACCAACCTGGCCAGTGGCACCGTTCGCCGTGCCACCACCCGCGCCGACGGCAGCTACTCGCTGATGGGCCTGGACCCGGGCACCTATGACGTGGTGGCCAACGGCCAGACGCAGAAGGTGACGGTGACCGTGGCTTCGACCGCGACGCTGAACTTCAGCGGCGCGCCGGCCAACGGCGGCACTGCCAACGCCACCAACCTGGACACCGTCAACGTCATTGCACCGACCCTGCTGCAGGAAGTGCGTACCTCCGAAGTGGGCAAGACCGTCAGCCTGCAGCAGATCCAGACCACCCCGCAGGTGTCGCGCAACTTCCTGGAGTTCGCCGACGCGGTGCCGGGCATGATCTTCACCCGTGATGCCAAGGGCAACACCTCGCTGCGCGGCGGTGCCACCAATGCCGACGGCACCAACGTCTATATCGACGGCGTGGGCCAGAAGAGCTACGTCAAGGGCGGCGGCGTGGCCGGCCAGTCCGGCAGCGCCGGCAACCCGTTCCCGCAGCTGGCCATCGGCGAATACAAGGTCATCAGCGGCAACTACAAGGCCGAGTACGGCCAGGTGTCGAGCGCGGCCGTGACCGCGGCGACCAAGTCCGGTACCAACGAGTTCAAGGGTGAAACCTTCTACCGTTACACCAACGAAGACATGCGCGCCAAGACCCCGGCCGAGCGTCAGTACGGCCAGACCAAGGAAGCATCGGCCGAGAAGGAATACGGGTTTGCATTGGGTGGCCCGATCATCCAGGACAAGGCCCACTTCTTCGTGACCTACGAAGCCAAGCGCTTCGACCTCCCGGTCACCATCGCGCCGGAAGGCTCGGTCACCAACCGCGTCGGCCTGCTGCCGGCAGACGCCGCCGCCGGCCTCGGCCCGGCCAGCCAGCCGTTCGAGCAGGACCTGATCTTCGCCAAGATCGACTTCGAGCCGACCGACAACGATCGCATCGAACTGAGCTTCCAGGACCGCGACGAGACCCAGCAGCAGTTCAGTGGCCAGACCGCGCCGGAAGCCGGCCGTGAAGTGGTCAACACCGACCGTCGTTACGCGCTGCGCTGGAACCACAGCGGTGAGCGTTACTACAACGAGCTGATGCTCACCCACGAAGATTCCTTCAACAACCCGACCCCGCTGACCTTGGGCAACGGCTTCACCTACACCGCGCCGGACGGCACCGAAGACCGCACCCTGGTGAAGATCGGTGGCGCCTCGGCACTGGATTCGCAGGTGAAGGGCCAGAAGGGCTGGGCGATTGAAGACAACCTGACCCTGGATGGCATCCAGTGGATGGGCGACCACACCATCAAGATGGGCGCCAAGTACAAGCAGATCGACCTGTACGCCTCCGATGCGGCGCAGATCAATCCGCAGTTCACCTACTCGCTGGGCGATGCGGACTTCCCGTCCGACATCCCGTACAAGGCGCAGTTCGTCAAGCCGGTGAACGGCGTAACGGGCGTGTCCGGCGAAGTGCGTTCGAAGTCCAAGCAGATCGGCCTGTTCATCCAGGACGACTGGCAGGTCAACGACCACCTGCAGCTGAACATCGGCCTGCGCTGGGACTACGAAAAGACCCCGGCCTACCTGGACTTCGTGACCCCGCAGGCCGTGGTCGATGCGATCTACTCGCAGGACCCGCGCGCTGCCGCTGGCCAGACCTTCGCCGATACGCTGGCGCTGGGCGGGCTGGACATCAGCAACTACATCAGCAACGGCCACAACCGCAAGGCGTTCAAGGATGCCTGGCAGCCGCGCCTGGGCTTCTCGTATGACATCAACGCCGACGAGCAGCACGTGATCCACGGTGGTGCCGGTCGTTCGTATGACCGCGACCTGTTCGACAACCTGCAGCTGGAAACCACCAAGCTGGCCCTGCCGCAGCCGACCATCTACTTCCGCAACCCGGCCACCGGCAGCTGCCTCAACGGCCAGGCTGCCTGCTATGACTGGAACCCGAACCTGCTCAACGGTATCGGCAACCTGCAGTCCCTGGTCGGTTCGACCAGCAATGCCGGCCTGGAAGTGGATCTGCTCAACAACAACCTGAAGGTGCCGTACTCCGACCAGTTCAGCCTGGGCATGAGCAACCAGGTCGGTGACTGGCTGACCGACGCCACCATCGCCCGCACGCTGAGCTACGACGGCTTTGCCTTCACCCTGGGCAACCGTTACCCGACCGGCCAGTTCTTCGATGACCCGCGCCTGTGCGGTGGCACCGACCCGGGCCTGAGCCAGGCCTGGAGCTGCAACGTGCCGGGCTTCGGCAGCCTGATCATCGGTCAGCAGGGCATCAAGACCCGCGCTACCCAGGTCCTGCTGTCGGCGCAGAAGCCGTTCACCCAGGAAAGCGGCTGGGGTTCCTCGATCGCCTACACCTGGACCACCGCGCGCCACAACCGCGACATCAATGAGAAGTACGCGTTCGACCGCGGCCTGATCGGCGACTACCCGACCATCCGTTCCAACGGCGCGCCGCGCCACCGCCTGGTGGTCACCGGTTCGTACGCGGGCTTCTGGGGCATCACCTTCGGCGGCAAGGTCACCCTGGCCACCCCGACTGCCGTCAATGACTGGTACGGCGTGCCGCAGGCCAGTGGCTACGACCTGCCGACCCCGCAGGCCGCGGTGCCCAACGCCAATGGCAAGTTCCTGCTGGGTGGCAAGATCTTCGGCTACCGTTCGGTCGATCTGCAGGCGACGAAGACGTTCAAGATGCCGGGCGAGACCGAGCTGTACGCGCGCATCGACATCATCAACGTGTTCAACTTCGACAACTTCTCCAACTACAACTACGTCAAGACCAACGGCAAGCTGCAGGCCAGCTACAACGAGACCGGCGACATCATCGGTACGCCGCGCCAGGTCAAGGCGGAAGTCGGCTTCCGCTTCTGATGACAGCGTTACCCGGCACCGCCCTCTGGGCGGTGTCGGGGCAGCACCGCCGGTTGGCTTGGGTCCGCCGGCGGGACTGTACAGGCGCTTGCCGTCCACGGATGGGCAAGCGCGTGTGCGGTAGGTACCGACCGTTGGTCGGTACGCATACGGTCCGCCCCGGCGGATTTTTTTGGATCGTGATCTGTAAACGATTTCAGCTTGGTTGAGGCTATGCTCTCCAGCACGAACATGCGCAAAAGGTGGTGATCGATGAATGCATCTCGGGTGGTGTCGCTGGCGTTGCTGTCCGTGGCCATGGCCGGTTGCCAGCAGCAGGCGCCGGACAAACCGGCAAAGCCGAAGCCGCCGGTGATCCTGGTTGAAGCCGACGTGCCGCCGCGCCCGATGAAGCCGGAGCTGCCGCCGCTGTTCGACGACATCGAACGCCGCACCTTCCAGTTCTTCTGGGATACCACCAACGAGGTCAACGGCCTCAGCCCCGACCGCTACCCGTCGCGCCCGTTTGCCAGCATCGCCTCGGTGGGCTACGCGCTCACCGCCTATCCGATCGGCGTGGAGAACGGCTGGGTCAGCCGTACCCAGGCCGTGGACCGCACCCTGCTCACGCTGAAGTTCTTCCGCGACCTGCCGATGGGCCCGCAGCGCACCGGCAAGGGTGGCTACAAGGGCTTCTACTACCACTTCCTGGACATGCAGCAGGGCCGTCGTTACGACAGCTGGGTGGAACTGTCCAGCGTGGATACCGCGCTGCTGATGATGGGCGTGCTGTTCGCGCAGTCGTACTACAGCGGTGACGACGCCCGCGAAAAAGAGATCCGCGAGATTGCCGACACGCTCTACAAGCGCGTGGACTGGGCGTGGCTGCAGCAGCGTGCGCCGCTGATCTCGATGGGCTGGTTCCCCGAAAGCGGCTTCATCGACCACGACTGGATGGGCTACAACGAGGCGATGATGGTCTACATCCTCGCGCTCGGCTCGCCGACCCACCCGGTCAGCCCGGACGCGTGGACGGTCTGGACGCGCACCTACGACAACGACTGGGGCGTGTACCAGGGCCAGGAATACCTGTCCTTCGGCCCGCTGTTCGGGCACCAGTACACGCATGTGTGGGTGGACTTCCGCGACATCCAGGATGCCTACATGCGCGAGCGTGGCAGCACCTACTTCCTCAACAGCCGCTCGGCCGCGCTGGCCCAGCGCGAGTACGCCATCGCCAACCCGATGAACTGGAAGGACTATGGCGAGAACGTGTGGGGCCTGACTGCCAGCGATGGCCCGCAGAACACCACCCAGGAATACCGCGGCGAACAGCGCCAGTTCCGCCATTACTCCTCGCGCGGCGCCGGCCTGCGCGAGAACTTCGATGACGGCACAATCGCTCCGACCGCAGCCATCGCCTCGGTGGTGTTCGCCCCGGAAGAAGTGATCCCGGCCACCGAAGAGATGCACAAGCGCTACGGCGACTACATCTATTCCAGCTACGGGTTCCTGGATTCGTTCAACCCCAGCTTCAACTACGACATCCCGATCAAGACCGGTCGGCTGGTGCCCGATCGCGGCTGGGTGGCCAGCGATTACATCGGCATCGACCAGGGGCCGATCCTGACGATGATCGCCAACTACCGGAACGATTTCGTCTGGGACGTGATGAAGAAGAACGTGCACATCCGCAAGGGTCTGGAGCGCGCCGGTTTCAGTGGCGGATGGCTCACCCCGGAAGGGGAACAGCAGCCGATGGAGCTGCAGAAAGACGAGAAGGCCGCGTCGGCGCGCTCGGTCGGCATTGCCGAATCGCGTGCGGCGGCCGCCCAGGAACAGAAGAACAATGCCACCACCAACCGCAACCAGCAGCAGGGGAAGTAGAGCAGTGCAATCGATGTCGCGCCCGAAGCGGGGGTTGAGCCTGGTGTTGCTGCTGGTTGGCAGCCTGTTGTTGAGTGCCTGCCGGAAAGAGCCGGAAGGGGTGACGGTACGTTTCTGGGCGATGGGCCGCGAGGCCGAAGTGGTCACCGGCCTGATCAAGGAGTTCGAGGCGGAAAACCCGGGCATCCACGTCGATGTGCAGAACATTCCGTGGACGGCCGCGCACGAAAAGCTGCTGACTGCGTTCGCCGCCGACGGCCTGCCAGATGTGTGCCAGCTGGGCAACACCTGGATCCCCGAGTTCGCCGAACTGAACACCCTGGTGCCGCTGCAGCCGTACGTGGCGCAGTCCAAGGTGGTGGACCCGGCCGACTACTTCCAGGGCATCTGGGACACCAACGTGGTGCATGACGAGCTGGTGGGTGTGCCGTGGTACGTGGACACGCGCCTGCTGTACTACCGCAAGGACCTGCTGGCCCAGGCCGGCTACGACCACCCCCCGCGTACCTGGGCGGAGTGGAACGAGATGATGGCCGCCATCAAGAAGATGCAGGGCCCCAAGCGCTATGCGGTGCTGATGCCGATCAACGAATTCGAGCAGCAGCTGTCCTTCGCGTTGCAGCAGCCCGACCCGCTGCTGCGCGATGCCGATACCCGCGGCAACTTCAGCAGCCCCGGCTTCCGCAAGACCCTGGGATTCTACGAAAACATGTTCGCCCAGGGCTGGGCGCCGCGCATGTCCGAAACCCAGATCTCCAACGTGTGGGATGAGTTCTTCCGCGGCTTCAACGTGTTCTACCTGTCCGGCCCGTGGAACATCCGTGAGTTCAAGAAGCTGCAGCCCAAGGAACTGG
Organism: Stenotrophomonas sp. 10N36; assembly: GCF_056395005.1. NCBI lineage: Bacteria > Pseudomonadati > Pseudomonadota > Gammaproteobacteria > Lysobacterales > Lysobacteraceae > Stenotrophomonas > Stenotrophomonas sp. 10N36. The sequence continues at coordinate 92,610 of NZ_JBFTIS010000010.1, forward strand.
AAGGCAAGTGGGGCACCGCCGCACTGCCGGGCCCGGACGGCCCGGGCGCCGGTATCGCCGGCGGTACCAGCCTGGTGATCTTCCGCTCCTCGCAGCAGAAGGAAGCGTCGTGGAAGCTGATCGAGTTCCTGTCGCGCCCGGCGATCCAGGAGCGCTTCCATTCCATCATCGGCGACCTGCCGCCGCGGCGCAGCACCTGGGAATATCCCTCGCTGGCCAACGACCCGCTGGCGCAGCCGTTCCGCGACCAGCTGGAACGCGTCAAGCCCACGCCCAAGGTGCTGGAGTGGGAACGTATCGTGCAGGAAATGCGGATCATCACCGAACAGGTGGTGCGTGGTGGCCTTGATCAGGATGTAGCAGTGAAGGAACTGGACAAGCGCGTGGACAAGGTCCTCGCCAAGCGCCGTTGGATGCATGAGCGCGATGCGCAGGAGAAGGCCGCCGGTTCGGGCGTGCATTCCAGTGCGGTGGCCACGGGAGCGGCGCAATGAAGCAACGTTCGCTTGCCGGCTGGCTGTTCGCCGGCCCGGCCATCCTGGTGATCGGCGTGTTCTTCGGCCTGCCGGTGTTCTCGGCGCTGGCCCTGAGCATCACCGATTTCGACCTGTACGCCCTGGCCGACGGCGGCAACCTGCGCTTTGTCGGGCTGGGCAACTACATCGACCTGCTGCAGACCCCGATGTTCTGGAAGTCGCTGTGGAACACCACGTACTTTGTGATCGTGGGCGTGCCGATGTCGATCGGCGTATCGCTGGGTGCGGCGATCCTGCTCAACGCCCCGGCGGCGCGTTTCAAGGCGCTGTTCCGTACCGCGTTGTTCGCCCCGGTGGTGACCACCCTGGTGGCGGTGGCGGTGATCTGGCGTTACCTGTTCCACACCAGCTACGGCCTGGTGAACTACGGGCTGGGCCACATCGGGATCAATCCGATCGACTGGCTGGGCGATCCCAACTGGGCCATGCCGACCATCATGCTGTTCGCGGTGTGGAAGAACTTCGGCTACAACATGGTGATCTTCCTGGCCGGCCTGCAGGCGATCCCGCATGACCTGTACGAGGCCGCGCGCATCGACGGCGCCTCGCGCTGGAAGCAGTTCCTGCACATCACCCTGCCCATGCTCGGCCCGGTGCTGCTGGTGGTGGGCGTGATTACCGTGTCCGGCTACTTCCAGCTGTTCGCCGAACCCTACGTGATGACCCGTGGCGACCCACTGCAGAGCACCGTCAGCGTGCTGTACTTCATGTTCGAAGAAGGCTTCAAGTGGTGGAACCTGGGCCGCGCCTCCGCGGTGGCGTTCCTGCTGTTCCTGATCATCCTGGCGGTAACCAGCGTCATGCTGCGTTTCGGCCGCAAGAGGCAGTTGGTATGAGTCGTGAAATCGGCCAGTCGCGCTGGCATGCATGGTGGGTCAACGGTGGCTTGACGGTATTGGCGCTGGTCAGCCTGGCGCCGCTGCTGTGGATGCTGTCGGTGTCGTTCATGCCCACCGGCGAGGCGGCGCATTTCCCGCCGCCGCTGCTGCCGTCCTCGGTGACCACCGCGAACTACCACGAGCTGTTCGCGCGCACCGGCATGGGCAACAACTTCGTCAACAGCCTGGGCGTGTCGCTGGCGATCACGCTGGGGTCGCTGCTGCTCAACACCATGGCCGGCTATGCGTTCGCCAAGCTGCGTTTCGCCGGCCGCGAGCGCATCTTCCAGGTACTGCTGGCCGCGCTGGTGATCCCAGCGCAGGTGGCCATGCTGCCGCTGTTCCTGCTGATGAAGCAGCTGGGCCTGGTCAACAGCTTCGGCGGGGTGATCGTGCCGGCGCTGGCCAGCGTGTTCGGCATCTTCCTGGTGCGCCAGTACGCGCGCTCGATTCCCGATGAGCTGCTGGAAGCGGCGCGCATCGACGGGGCAGGGGAGATGCGGATCTTCTTCCAGATCGTGCTGCCGATGCTCAAGCCGGTGCTGGTCACCCTGTCGATCTTCACCTTCATGGGCGCCTGGAACGATTTCATGTGGCCGTTGATCGTGTTGACCGACCAGGAGCACTACACTCTGCCGGTCGCCCTGGCCACCCTGTCGCGCGAGCACATCATGGACGTGGAAATGATGATGGCCGGCGCGGTGGTCACGGTGGTTCCGGTGCTGCTGCTGTTCCTGGCATTGCAGCGTTACTACATCCAAGGTCTGCTGCTGGGGAGTGTCAAAGGGTGAAACATGCCGTCGTCGCGGTGGGTCTGGGTCTTGGGCTGTTGTGGTCGCTGGCGGCCCCGGCCGCCGCGCCGGCCCCGTTGCCGGCACCGAAGGTGCTGGACAGTTTCGACGACATGACGCCCTGGAAGCTGGTCGTGTCCGACCAGGTCAGCGGCTCGCTGCGCAGCGTGGTCGGCAGTGGCGGCGGGCGCGCGCTGTGCGTGGACTACGACTTCCACGATGTGTCCGGTTACGTGGGCATCCGCCGCGAGCTGGGCATCGAGTACCCGGCCAACTACCAGTTCGGCCTGCAGCTGCGCGGCGACTCGCCGGCCAACGACCTGCAGTTCAAGCTGATCGACGCCAGCGGCGACAACGTGTGGTGGGTCAACCGGCCCGGCTACACCTTCCCCAAGGCGTGGAGCACGGTGCAGTACCGCGCGCGCCAGATCGACAAGGCCTGGGGCCCGGGCAAGGACCCCGCGCTGGCGCGCAGCGCCGCGGTCGAGTTCACCATTTACAGCAAGGTCGGCGGCAAGGGCACGGTCTGTTTTGACCGCCTCACCCTGCAGGGCCTGCCGCCGATGGATACCTCGGCACTGACCCCCTCGGTGATTGCCGATACCGCCACCGCACTGCAGAGCCGCATTGCCGATGGCAAGCCGGACACGGTATGGATCAGCGGCGGCGTGGCCGACCAGACCATCAGCCTGGACCTGCACAAGGTGCGCGAGTTCGGCGGTGCGGTGATCCAGTGGCTGCCGGGCCTGGAGGCCACGCGCTACGTGGTGCGTACCTCGCAGGACGGACGCAGCTGGAAGGAAGTACGCGAAGTGGTGGGCGGCGGCGGCGACCGCGACTGGCTGGCACTGCCCGATACCGAAGCGCGTTACCTGCGCTTCGACCTCAAGGGCGGTCCGAGCTGGCGCTACGGCATCCGTGACATCAGCCTGAAGCCGCTCGATTTTGCGGCCACCCCCAACGACTTCGTGCGTTCGGTAGGCGCCGACCTGCCGCGGGGTTCGGTGCCGCGCGGGTTCAGTGGCGAGCAGCCGTACTGGACCCTGCTGGGCCTGGACGGCGGCCGCGAACAGGCGTTGATCGGCGAGGACGGTGCGCTGGAAGTGGCCAAGGCCAGCTTCAGCGTGGAGCCGTTCGTGCAGGTGGACGGCAAGCAGCTGCTGAGCTGGGCCGACGTGGCCAGCAGCCAGTCGCTGCAGGACGATTACCTGCCCATCGCCAGCGTCGACTGGCGCCACGACAAGGCCGCGTTGAAGGTCACCGGGTTCGTGCAGGGCACCCCGGACAAGGCGCAGCTGGTGGGGCGCTACACGCTGCGCAACCCCGACAAGGTGGCCCACGACTACACCCTGGCGCTGGCTGTGCGGCCGTGGCAGGTGAACCCGCCCACGCAGTTCCTCAACACCGTCGGCGGCGTCAGCCGGATTGACAACCTGTCGGTGGACGCCACCGACGTGGAGGTCAACGGCAGCCCGCGCCTGTACCCGGCGCAGGCCCCGGACAGCACGTTTGCCACCACCTTCGATGGCAAGCTGGACGTGGTCCACCTGGCCAGCGGCAAGCTGCCGGGCACCACCGAAGTGCGCGACCCGACCGGGCTGGCCAGCGGTGCGCTGCTGTACCGCTGGCGGCTGGAGCCGGGCCAGAGCCGCGAGGTGGCCATCGTGCTGCCGCAGACCGGCAGCTGGACGATGCCCAAGGACTTCGATGCGGCCAAGGCCCAGCAGGTCGTGGCCTCGATGTGGCGGACCAAGCTGGACCAGGTGACCCTGCAGGTGCCCGCCGCCGGCAAGCCGCTGGCCGACACCCTGCGCACCGCGCTGGCACACATGCTGATCTCGCGGATCGGCCCGAGCATCCAGCCGGGCACGCGCTCGTACTCGCGCAGCTGGATCCGCGACGGCGCGATGATTTCCGAAGGCCTGCTGCGCATGGGCCGCAGCGACGCGGTGCGCGAGTACGTCACCTGGTATGCCCCGCACCAGTTCGACAACGGCAAGGTGCCGTGCTGCGTCGATCCGCGCGGCAGCGATCCGGTGCCGGAAAACGACAGCCACGGCGAGTTGATCTTCAACATCGCCGAGTACTGGCGCTACACCGGCGACAGCACCTTCCTGGAGGTGATGTGGCCGCACGTGCAGGGCGCCTACTCCTATATGGAACAGCTGCGCCTGAGCGAGCGCACCGAAGAGAACCGCGCGCGCAACCCGGCCTTCTACGGGATGATGCCGGTCTCGATCAGCCACGAAGGCTATTCGGCCAAGCCGATGCATTCGTACTGGGACAACTTCTGGGCGCTGCGCGGCTACAAGGACGCGGCCACCATCGCCAGCACGCTGGGCAAGGTGGACGCCATGCAGATCAGCGAATCGCGCGACCAGTTCCGTGACGACCTGCAGGCCTCGCTGCTGGCCGCCGTGGCCCTGCACAAGATCGACTACCTGCCCGGCGCGGCCGAGCTGGGCGACTTCGACGCTACTTCCACCACCATCGCGCTGGCCCCGGGCGGCGAGCAGGGCCGTCTGCCGCAGCCGTACCTGGACAACACGTTCGAGCGTTACTGGACGCAGTTCGAGGAACGCCGCGACGGCAAGCGCGAGTGGAAGGACTACACCCCGTACGAGTGGCGCAACGTGGCCGCGTTCGTGCGCCTGGGCTGGCGCGACCGCGCCTGGCAGGCCACCGAGTTCTTCTTCAAGGACCGTGCCCCGCAGGCCTGGAACCAATGGGCCGAAGTGGTCTCGCACACGCCGCGCAAGCCGTTCTTCGTCGGTGACCTGCCGCATGCCTGGGTTGCCTCGGACTTCGTGCGCTCGGCGCTGGACATGTTTGCCTACAGCCGTGACGTCGACGACAGCCTGGTGCTGGCCGCCGGCGTGCCGACGCGATGGCTGGAAGGGAAGGGCGTGGCGATCAAGGGCCTGCGCACCCCGAACGGCCAGCTGAGCTACGCGCTCAGCCGCAGCGACAAGCAGCTGGTGCTGGACCTGTCGGCCGGCCTGGTGCCGCCGCAGGGCGGGGTGGTCCTGCCGTGGCCCTACACTGGCGAACCGGGTAACACCAGCGTCAACGGCGAACCGGCGCAGTGGGTGAACGGCGAGCTGCGCATCACCCAGGTGCCGGCGCGGGTCGAGATCGACGTGCCGTCGTCGGTGCGCCGCGCCGAGCGGAAGGCACAGTGATGGACATGCATCGTTATCGCGCGTGGCTTCGCCGTGGCATGGCCGGGCTGCTGGCATCGGCGGCCTTGCTGGCCGGCGTCGCCCTGGCTGCCGAACCCGTCGCCGTCGTCACCCCGGCACCCGCGCCGTCGACGAGCGCTGCGCCGGGCATGAGCATGGTCACCTTCAACCTGCACCACGACCGCGAAGACTGGCCTGCGCGGCGCAAGGTGATCCTGCGCGAACTGCAGGCGCTGCGCCCCGATGCGATTGCCCTGCAGGAAGTGATCCAGAAACCGCACGTGCGCAACCAGGCCGCGTGGCTGGCGCGCAAGCTCGGCTACGACTACCAGTTCGTCTCCACCGACCCGCCCGGCCGCTTCAAGCGGTATGGCAATGCGCTGCTGACCCGGCGCCCGGTGCTGGCGCGCAATGACCACCTGCTGGCACCGCTGGGCGACTACCGCACGGTGGCGCACCTGCGCATCGATGTCGACGGTCAGCCGGTCAACGTCTATGCCACGCATCTGAACGAGCGTTCCGATGACAGCGGCAGCCGCATCCGCGGCGAGCAGGTGGCCGACCTGTTGAAATTCATTGCGACCACCTCGGGCACGGCGCCGGTGGTGATCGCCGGTGACTTCAATGCGCTGGTGGATGCGGGCGATCTGAGCGAACTGCGCAACCACTACGGCGACAGCTTCGGCAGCGTGCACGTCAACAATGAGCTGGCCCAGGTGAGCACGCTCAACCGGCACTACTACGAAGCGCCGTCGCGCATCGACCACATCTTCTTCCAGCAGGACCGCCTGCTCGCGCGCGAGGCGCGGATCCTGTTCGACCAGCCTTACGCCGAAGGGCGCTGGGCGTCGGACCACTACGGTGTTTGGACGCGCCTGCAGTTCGCGCCCAGCCCGGGCAGCCCGGCCGCCACCACGCCCTGAGTGCGAGATGGACGCCATGCGTGGCTGCCCCTTCGCTGCATGTGTGTACCCACCAACGGTGGGTACCTGCGCCTGCGTTACGGGATGGTGTGCTCGCTGATCTTCTCCCACGTCTGGCCGTCGCGCGTGCGCCAGGTGCCGCCGGTGGCGCAGCACCCGCCCGCGCCGAACGCCATGCGCCCCAGCACCGCAACCACCGCGCCGTCTTCGTGGCGCAATGATTGCCGCTGGCAGTCGGTGAAAAACGGGTAGGGCGGCGGTGCCAGCACTTCGGTGAGGGCGACCGCCTGTTCGGGTCCGCGCGTCACCTGGAAGACCTTGCAGTGCTGCACCAGCAGTTCGACGTCCACGTTCTGCAGCCGGCCCACGAACAGGTCTTCCGGCGCGGCATCGCGCAACGCGATGGCCGCGTCACTGAGGGGCACAGGGGCGGGCTGGCAGGCCGACAGCAGCACCAGCATCGCGGTGCACGGCGTGAGGCGAAGGCGTCGATTCATGCGCCGAGCATGCCACAGCCCACGGGCGGCCCAAACGCAGACAGCGGCCCGAAGGCCGCTGTCTGTTTACTACGTTCCCACTGGCGCGGGATCAGGCCTTGTCGTGCTTGTCCTGATCCGGCTTGCCGGCTTCTTCGGCCTGCGCGACATCGGTGGGGATGTCATCGCGGGCTTCGGCCTGGGCAGCCTGTGCGGCAGCGTCGGTGCTGGCGGGGGTGTCGCTGCCTGCATTGCCGAACAGCTGGCCGTTATGCACGACCGGGGCGGCCGGGGCGGCCTCGGTGCGGGCGACCGGTGCCGGTGCGGCCTTCTCCGGTGCCGGCTGGGTCGGGTCGACGGCATCGAGCATGCTCGACTGCACGGGGCGACCGGCCTGGCCCGCATCGGCGGTCACGGCGACGGGGGCGGTTTCCACCGGCTTCGGCGCGTCGACAATCGGGGCGGCTTCGACCGCCTTCGGTGCTTGGACGACCGGCGCAGCTTCAACAGCCTTCGGTGCTGCGGCCACCGGGGCAGCCTCAACCGGCTTCGGTGCTTCAACGACCGGGGCGGCTTCAACAGCCTTCGGCGCTTCAACAACCGGGGCGGCTTCAACAGCCTTCGGCGCTTCAACAACCGGGGCAGCTTCGACAGCCTTCGGCGCGGCAGCAACCGGAGCGGCTTCAGCAGCCTTCGGGGCTTCAACCACCGGGGCAGCTTCAACCGGCTTCGGTGCGGCGGCGACCGGAGCGGCCTCAGCAGGCTTCGGGGCTTCAACCACCGGGGCAGCTTCAATCACCTTCGGTGCTGCGGCAACCGGAGCGGCCTCAACCGCCTTCGGTGCTTCAACAACCGGGGCAGCGTCGGCAACCTTCGGCGCGTCGACCACCGGCGCAGCCTGCACCGGCTTGGCAGCGCCGACCATCGGCGGTGCCGGCATCGGCGATTCCACGAACGGCACGCGGTCGGTGTAGGACGGGGCGGGCGTCTCGGCCGGGGCCTGCGGGGCCACCGGGGCGGCCTCGCTGTGACCGGCGGTCACGACCGGGCTGCTGACCGCGGCCACCGGTGCGGCGGCGGCAACTGCGGCCACCGGAGCAGCAGCGGGTGCCGGGCGCGGTGCCTGGACCGGTGCCGCGGCGGGCGCAGCAGCGGTTTCGTCGTCGAACTCGAACTCCGGCTGCGGCTGGCCATTGCCGGCCGCCGGACGCGGGGCCTGGGCGGTGTCGCCACCGTCCTGGTCGCCATCCTGGTCGTCGCTGTCGCCGTCATCATCCAGACCGGCGTCATCGTTCAGACCATCGCTGCCGGCAGCCTGCTCGCCATTGCCACGACGACGACGACGGCCACCGCGACGGCCGCGACGACGGCGCGAGCCGCCTTCGCCATTGGCGTCATCGCCGGTGCCCGGGGCGTCGGTCTGTTCACCGTTCTCGCCGGTGGCGACCTGTGCCTCGTCCACGGCGGCCGCGGTCTGCGCGCTGTCCTGCGCGGCGGCGTACGGGGCGGCGGCGTCGGCCACGCCCACGGCAGCGGCGGTCACCAGTGCGGCATCGGCGACCGGTGCGGTCGTGTTGCCCGGCTTCGGCGCATCGGCCTGCGGCTGGCGTGCCGGCTTGTCGCTGGCCACGGCCTTGTCGGCATCGCCCTGCTGCCTGGGCTGCTGCGGGTTCTGCTTCTGCTTCAGCTTCGGCTGCTGCTCATTGCGCGGCTGCTTGGGCTGCTGTTCGTTGCGCGGCTTGGCCTGGCCCGGTGCCTGCACCTGCGCGGCATTGCCGGCCACCGGTGCGGCCACGTCCTGGCGGCGCTCGTCGCGACGCTCGTTCTTGCCACCGCGTTCGCCACGCTCGCCACGTTCACCGCGGTCCTTGCCACGACCCTGGCCCTGCGCCTGTGCGCCGCCATTGCCGTTGCGCTCGCCACCGCGTTCATCGCGGCGGCCGCCAGTGCGGTCCTTGTTGCGATCCTTGTTGCGGTTGTTGCGGTTGCCGTCCTGGGCCTGGCGTGCGTTCGCCGGCGGGGCAGCGGCCGGGGCCGGTTCGCCACCGAAGATGCGCTTGAGCCAGCCCACCACGCCGGTGGCGGCCGGTGCGGCCACCGGGGCCGGGGCAGCGACCGGTGCGGGCGCGGCTTCCGGTTCCGGGGCTTCGCGGATCGGCGCCGGTTGGCTGTGCTTGACCTGGGTCACCACCGGGGCCACCGGGATGTTCAGCTGGGCCTTGGTCAGGGCGTGCACCGGCAGCTTGCGCGGGGTGCCGCGCTGGTAGCTCGGCTTGCCGCTTTCTTCGCCCAGCTCGTTGTCGCGCAGGCGGGTCACTTCGTAATGCGGGGTGTGCAGCTGTTCGTCGGCGACGATCACGATCGGCGCGTCATGGCGCTGTTCGATCTCGCGCAGGGCGCTGCGCTTTTCATTGAGCAGGTAGTTGGCGATCTCGACCGGGGCCTGGACCAGCACCTGCCCGGTGTTTTCCTTCATCGCATGCTCTTCAGCCACGCGGATGATCGACAGCGACAGCGACTCGACGCTGCGCATGCGGCCATGGCCGTCGCAACGCGGGCAGACGATCTGGCTGGATTCGCCCAGGCTCGGGCGCAGGCGCTGGCGGCTCATTTCCATCAGGCCAAAGCGCGAGATGCGGCCCAGCTGCACGCGCGCACGGTCGTACTTGAGCGCGTTCTGCAGGCGGTTTTCAACTTCGCGCTGGTGCTTGTTGGAGGCCATGTCGATGAAATCGATGACCACCAGGCCGCCCAGGTCGCGCAGGCGCAGCTGGCGGGCCACTTCTTCGGCCGCTTCCAGGTTGGTCTGGAACGCGGTGTCCTCGATGTCGCTGCCCTTGGTGGCGCGCGAGGAGTTGACGTCGATGGCGGTCAGCGCTTCGGTCTGGTCGACCACGATCGAGCCGCCGGACGGCAGGCGCACGTTGCGCTCATACGCGCCTTCGATCTGCGATTCGATCTGGAAGCGGTTGAACAGCGGGATGTCGTCGGTGTAGTGCTTGAGCTTGCGCAGGGTCTGCGGCATCACCTGCTGCATGAACTCGCGGGCGGTCTCGTACAGTTCCTGGGTGTCCACCAGGATCTCGCCGACGTCGGCGCGCAGGTAGTCACGCAGGGCGCGCACGATCAGGCGCGACTCCTGGTAGATCAGGAAGGAGGCCGGCTTGGTCAGCGCCGCTTCGGCGATCGACTTCCACACCTGCAGCAGGTAATCCAGATCCCACTGCAGTTCTTCGGCATCGCGGCCGACGCCGGCGGTGCGGATGATCACGCCCATGTCGTCGGGGATGTCCAGCTTGTCCAGCGCTTCCTTCAGCGCGGCGCGGTCTTCACCCTCGATGCGACGCGACACGCCGCCGGCGGTGGGCGAGTTCGGCATCAGGACCATGTAGCGGCCGGCCAGGGAGATGAACGTGGTCAGGGCGGCGCCCTTGTTGCCACGCTCTTCCTTGTCGACCTGGACAACCACTTCCTGGCCTTCACGCAGCAGTTCGCGGATGCCGGCCTTGTTGTGGTCCACGCCCGCGGCGAAGTAATCGCGCGAGATTTCCTTCAGCGGCAGGAAGCCGTGGCGTTCACCGCCGTATTCGACGAAGGCTGCTTCCAGCGACGGTTCAAGGCGCGTGATGCGACCCTTGTAAATGTTCGACTTCTTCTGTTCCTTGGACGGCTGTTCGATGTCGATGTCGTACAGCGTCTGGCCATCCACGATGGCTACCCGCAGCTCTTCAGCCTGCGTGGCATTGATCAGCATTCGCTTCATTGTTGGGTTCCTCGCGCGCTGCTACCGCGCGGAACACCATGGGGTTTCGCTTCTGGTCACGCTTCGACGCCCATCGCGCAGGCGCGGGGAGGGCGGCTTGGGTTTCCAGCGCTACAACACCACGGCAGCCCGCGGGAGCGCTTCATTTGTTTTGGTTTGGGTGTTACGGGCCGGAGGCAGCTGTCAGCCAGGCTGGAGCGCCACAGGGACATGTTTTTCAGCACAGACGCTTGTCAGGCATCCGGCGATGGCCGGGACCGCCGGTGAGCCGCTAACATGGCCGCCCCGGGGGCGGTGGCTGCGCACTGTGCCGGAATCGCGGGAAGTCGGGCTTCTGGCCCAGAGCAACTTCCAACGAAATCAATCCCTTATCTCGCATGCCGAGTGTAACAGAATAAAAGGCCAATGACCGTTACCGAGCCCACCCCCAAAGCCGCTGAAGCCATGACCAGCGTACGTATCATCACCGTCCCGGCCGACCGCGCCGGGCAGCGCCTGGACAACTTCCTGCTCGGCCAGCTCAAGGGTGCGCCACGCAGCCTGATCTACAAGCTGGTGCGCAGTGGGCAGGTCCGGGTCAACGGCGGTCGTGCCAAGGCCGAGCGCAAGCTGGAGCCGGGCGACGAGGTCCGGGTGCCGCCGGTCCGTCTCACCGAGGAAGGCGACAAGGCCGGTCCGCCCGCCGCGTTCATGAAGCGCTTGGAAGATGCCATCGTGTTCGAAGACGATCGGCTGCTGGCGCTGAACAAGCCGTCCGGCGTGGCCAGCCACGGCGGCAGCGGGATCAGCTTCGGCGCGATCGAGACACTGCGTGCGCTGCGCCCGGGCAAGACCCTGGAACTGGTGCACCGCTTGGACCGCGACACGTCGGGCCTGCTGATCGTGGCCAAGAAGCGTTCAGCGCTGAGCGAGCTGCAGGCGCTGCTGCGCGAAGACCACGGTTCGGGCATCCGCAAGCACTACCTGACCCTGCTGGTCGGGCGCATGCCCGATGGCACCATGACGGTGGATGCGCCGTTGCATGTGGGGCTGCGCCAGGGCGGGGAGCGCCACGTGCAGGTCAACCCGATCGGCAAGGAGTCGATCAGCCACTTCAAGGTGCTGGAGCGCAAGGGCGGGCATTCGTACTGCGAGGTCCGCATCGAAACCGGCCGCACCCACCAGATCCGCGTGCATGCCCAGCATCTGGGCCACCCGGTGGCCGGTGACGACAAGTACGGCGATCCGGACGTCAACAAGCGGCTTCGTGACCAGATCGGGCTCAAACGCCTGTTCCTGCACGCCGCCTCGCTGGAGTTCGCCCTGGACGCCGGCAAGACCCCGTACCTGCTCAACGCGCCGCTGGCCGATGAGCTGACCGAGGTGTTGAACCGGTTGAAGTAAACCAGCGCACCTCCCGGCAGGTGCTCCGGGGGCCATGACCAACGGTCATGGCCTACCGGTTCATGCCCGCGCACCGCCGCGGTAGGTATCCACCGTTGGTGGATACAGACATGCCCGCGCACCGTGGCGGTAGGTATCCACCGTTGGTGGATACAGGCATGCCCGCGCACCGTGGCGGTAGGTATCCACCGTTGGTGGATACAGACATGCCCGCGCACCGCCGCGGTAGGTATCCACCGTTGGTGGATACAGACATGCCCACGCACCGTGGCGGTAGGTATCCACCGTTGGTGGATACGGCAACATGGGCGATTACGGCCCTGCCGCCGGCTTCACCACTTGAACAACACCAGGCTGATCGCCAGGCTGCCCATGCCGGCCACCAGGCCGTACACGGTTTCGTGGCCCTTGGCGTAGCGTTTGGCTGCGGGCAGCAGTTCGTCCAGGGCCAGGAACACCATCACCCCGGAGATCAGGCCGAACACCCAGCCGAAGGTGGCGTGGTTGAGCATGCCCGACAGCGCGAAGTAGCCGATGGCGGCGCCGACCGGCTCGGCCAGGCCCGACAGCAGGCTGGCGCCGAAGGCGTACCACTTGTTCTGGGTGGCGAAATACACCGGTACCGCGATGGCAATGCCTTCGGGAATGTTGTGGATGGCGATGGCGAACGCCAGCGGCATGCCCACCGACGGGCTTTCCAGCGTGGCAAAGAACGTGGCAAGGCCCTCGGGGAAGTTGTGCGCGGTGATCGCGATCGCGGTCAGCAGGCCAACCCGCTTGATGTAGGCCTTGTTGTTGTCGCGGAACACCGGGTCCTGCTTGTCCAGGCTTTCGTGCGGGTTCGGGATCAGGTGGTCGATCACCACGATCAGCAGCACCCCGGCCAGGAACGCGGCCGTGCCGTAGGCGAAGCCCAGCCGGGCATCGTAGGCCTGGGTGAACGAATCGATCGCCTTGTTCAGGATCTCGGTAAGCGACACGAACACCATCGCACCGCCGGCAAAGGCCAGACCGAAGGCCAGCAGCCGGGGGTTGGGCCGTCGCGAGAACAGCACCATCAGGCTGCCCAGGCCCGTGGCCAGGCCGGCGGCCAGGGTCACACCCAGTGCGACCCAGACATTTTCAGCGGAGATTTCGAGCATGCGCTACAGCGTCCTTGGAGAAGTGCAACGCGCCCCGGTGGGGTTCACCCGGGCGCGGTAAGGGGAGGCTGGCGCTGGCTGACCTCGGATCAGGGCCGACTCAACCGCCGCGGCGAAGCCGCTCTTCCACCGCGAAGCACTCGTCCGGCTTGGGCTGCGGGGGGTTGAAGCTCACCGGTACCTGGATGGTGGTGGACACCGTCTGGCCGGCGCGGGTGGCCGCCTTGAACTCCCAGCCTTCCACCGCCGTCTTGGCCTGCGCGTCGAGCTGGGCGTTGCCGCTGCCGCTCACCAGCGCCACTTCACCGGGCTTGCCGTTGGCGGCGATCACCACCTTGAAGGTGCTGGTGCCGCCGATGCCCTGGCAGGCCAGTTCGATCGGATACTGCGGCGGCGGGGTCTTCACGGCGGCCACTTCGGTCGGCGCGGCCACCGGGGTGGCAGGCTCGGCCGGCTTGTTGCAGCCGGCGAGGGCGGCAAGGGCGATGCTGGACAACACGAGGGACTGCAGTTTCATGGGGTCACTCCGTCAGGGCCGAAGCCTTCGCTGCGCAGATGAAGTCGTTTTCGCTCAGGCCACCCACGTCGTGGGTGGAAAAGCGCACCACGGCCCGGTCGTAATGCACGCCCAGGTCGGGGTGGTGGTCTTCGCGGTGGGCTACCCAGGCCAGGGCGTTCACGAACGCCATGGTTCCGTGGTAGTTGTCGAAGCGGAAGGTGCGGGTGAGCGCCAGGCCGTGTTCGGCCAGCTCCCAGCCGGGCACCTGGGCCAGCAGTTCGGCCACCCGGGCCTCGCCCAGCTTGTGGTCGCTGCCCTTGCGCGGCACGCAGTGCGCCCGCGCCAGCGGAATCAGGTCGGCCATGAAATCCTCCACTCCCAGTGTTCTAGCAAGATGACTGAACGATGCGCCGGCCAATGTATAAACCGAATGAGCGCATAACATGTAAGCCGCTAGAATAGCCCGATGATCCAGATATCCGACACCGCCCAAACCTATTTCCGCAAGCTGATCGAGCGTGAGGCCGTGCCCGGCATGGGCGTGCGCCTGAGCGCCGTCGATGCGGGCACCCCCCGCGCCGATGCCCGGCTGGAGTTTGCCGAGCCTGCCCAACTGCTCGGCGACGAATGGGCGGTGGACTGCGATGGCTTCACCCTGTTCGTGGACGCGCCCAGCGTGGGCTGGCTGGACGGGGCGGAGATCGACATCGTCAGCAACGCCACCGGCAGCCAGCAGCTGACCATCAAGGCGCCGAAGATCAAGGGCGAAGCCCCGGGCGAGGCGAACTCGCTGGTCGAACGCGTGCGCTGGGTGGTGGAGAACGAAGTGAACCCGCAGCTGGCCTCCCACGGCGGCAAGGTCGCCGTGCAGGAAGTGTCCGCCGACGGCGTGGTGCTGCTGCGCTTCGGTGGCGGCTGCCAGGGCTGCGGCATGGCCGATGTGACCCTCAAGCAGGGCATCGAAAAAACCCTGATGGGCCGGGTGCCCGGGATCACCGCGGTACGCGACGCGACCGACCACGACAGTGGCGACGCGCCGTACATCCCGCGCGGCACGGCCGCCTGATCGCGCTGCGTGCCACTGCGCCGGGCCGACGACATCCTCGATTGGCTGCTGGCACGCCAGCCGGACAACCGCATCCTTGAAAAAACCACGGGCCTTCCCTACGGGTGGGGCCTGTGGCTGCGCGCGTTGCGTCCGTTGCCGCGCCCGTTTCGTTCCAGCGAGGTCATTGCCACCCTGATCGGGCGCCCGTTGCCGGTGTCCACCGGGCGGCTGCCGCAGCTGGGGTTCGTGCAGTCGCTGCGGCGCCTGCTGTGGCAAGGCTGGGAACCGGCGCCGCGCGACCAGCGCTGGATGCGCTGGAGCTCGGCTACGATCAGCCTTCTGCTGCACGCGCTGTTTGCCGCGCTGCTGCTGTGGGTGGCGCTGATCCGGCCGCCGGTGGTGCCCGAGCAGGGCGGCGAAAGTGGCCGCGTGCAGGTGTCGCTGGTGGGGCGTGGCACGCCACAGCAGGACGACGGTGGCCAGGCGGCGGCCGCTGCGCCGGCCGAGGCGACGCCCGACACCGCGCAGTCGCGTGCGCCGGCACAGGCTGAATCCACGGCGGCGGCCACGGCGTCCGCGCCCCAGCCGCGTGCCAACCCGCCGCCGGCCAGCGAGCCGCAGCCGGCGCCGCCGAGCCCGGCCACGCCCACCCCGGAACAGCCGCTGCAGGCCACTGACGTGGCGCAGGCCACCACCGATTTCGTGGTGCCACCGCCCAGCGCGGTGCGCACCGAGGTGCGCGTGGTACCCCGCGATCCGCAGGACATCGCGGTGCGTGAGCGCACGGTTGCCACCGTGGAGGCCCCGTCGGCGCGTGCCAACGTGGCGATGCCGCGCCCGACCGAACCGCAGCTGCGCACCCCCGAGCTGACGGTGCGCGAGCGTGAGGTCAGCGTGGTCGAGGCACCGGCCCCGCCTGTGGTGGTGCCCGGCCCGCGCGTGGATGTGCCGCTGCCGCAGCGTGAGGTACAGGTGCGCGAGCGCCAGGTGCAGCCGTTGCTCACGCCCCCGGTGACGGTGGCGCGCGTGCCGCAGCGCGACCTGAGCGTCCCGGCACCATCGCCGGCGCAGGTGGCCGTGCGCGAACGGGCCGTGCCCAATGCCACGCCGCGCCCGGCGCCGCCGACCCCCACCACCGCCCCGGCCAGCGCATCCACGGCGACCGCGCCGCGTTCCACCCCTGCGCCCAGCACCAACAGCGCCACCAGCACCGCCCCGGCCACGCCGAGTCCGTCGCCGGCCAAGCCCGCTGCGGATCCGGGCAACTGGGCCGCGTCGCGTCGCGGCGACGACTGGGCGGCCGCCAACCACCCGCAGGACCGTGACCTCAACGGCCGCGCGGTGAGCGCGACCGGCGCCAGTGGCGGCAGCCTGTTCAATGCGGACGGCGGCGTGCGCGTGGCCGGCCAGGACGGAAAAGGCGCGGCCGAGCGGGGCGCGCCCGGTGGCGACAAGGACGGCTGGACCAAGGAGCGCATCGCCCAGTCCGGCACGTGGCTCAAGCGGCCGCCGTACGACTACACCCCGACCTCGTTCGAGAAATACTGGGCGCCCAACGAATCGTTGCTGGCCGAGTGGGTACGCAAGGGCATCAAGACGGTGGAGATCCCGATCCCGGGCACCAGCTCGTCGATCTCGTGCGTGGTGTCCATCCTCCAGTTCGGCGGCGGCTGCGGCCTGAGCGATCCAAACATGCAGGACCAGCCGGCCGTGGCGCGCCCGCCGCCGGATATTCCGTTCAAGAAAGAGCTGCAGGACGACAACGGCAGCCGATGAGGCCTCGCCTCATCGGCGGGTAGAGCCACCCCATGGGTGGCTGCCCCTCGGGCCAGGCGTCATGGCGCGCGTCACAGCCACGCATGGCGTGGCTCTACCCGGATGCGGGTTACGGCGCGGCGTCCGCGTCCAGTTCCACGTCTGCATCCTGCAGGGCCACGAACGCCCAGAACGGCACGTTGCTATCGCTCCAGAAGCGGCTGGCTTCGTCGAGCACCTCCAGCAGCGTGTCGAAGTCGGCGCCAGCCTGCGCGCGCAGTGCATCGGCATCATTGAAAAGCAGCGCATAGCCGTTGGCCGGCAGCCAGGCCAGGTCGCGCAGGTTGTCCGTCAGTGCGTCCCAGTTGCCGCCGAAGCCGGTCGGGAAGTCCAGGCGCGCAGCCAGCCGCATCAGCAGCGTGCGCTTGTCCTGGCAGCCGTCCAGGTCGATCTGGACCACGCGCAGGCCGGCATCGCGCATCGCCGCCGACAGCGGGCCCACGTCGCCGTTGCCGATGGCGTACACGCCGGCGTTGTTGATGTCGTGCAGGCCCAATTCGAATGCGTCGTGGTTCATTGCCAGCTCCCGGCCGGTGGTACATCAAAACTGCGGAATGTTTCGTAGTGGTCGTCGGTGTAGAACCAGCCGGTGGGCGGGGTGCCACCGGTGACGATGCGACGTGCACCGCGATTGCCGGCACCGGGGGTGTCGACGGTGTACTCGTGGTAGTAGCCGCGTGGACGCGGCGGCAGGCGCTGCTCGCGGTTGCCGAACACGCTGCCGTCCTGGCGGTGCGGGAACGGGCCACCGCGCTGGATCAGCGCGATCGTGGCGCGTGCCTCGGGCGGCAAGAACGGGGGCAGCGGGTCGCCCGCGGGCGTGCGCGCCGCCGCAGCGGCCGGCGCGGCCTCGATCGGTTGTGACAACGAGGGGGCGAACTGCGGCGGCGGCGGGCGCTGCATCAGCTTGACCGCAGCCAGGCCGCCGATCAGCAGCACAATGGCAACCAGCAACAGAAGGGGCTTGCGCATGGGGCAGGGCGGGCCAGGGAAGACAGTCGCTACTGTACCGCCAAGCGCGTAGCCGGCGATGAGGCGCAGCCGAACAGCGCCGCCGCGCCGCGCGTTGCCGTCACCGCTGCGTAACACCGTGTGTAGAAGTGGCATGTGCAGGACCAAGTTTCCTTTACATGGGCCTTGGTAAGCTTGTCGGCCATCCCCATCATCGTCAGCGCAACGCCCGGTCTTCGCCGGGTGAGTGAGCTACCAGGAGAACCACATGGCCTATACCCTCCCCAAGCTGTCCTACGCCTACGACGCACTTGAGCCGAATATCGACGCGGCCACGATGGAAATCCATCACACCAAGCATCACCAGACCTACATCAACAACGTCAACGCGGCGCTGGAAGGCACCGAGTTCGCCGACCTGCCGATCGAAGAACTGGTCAAGAAGACCAAGTCGCTGCCCGAGAACCTGCAGGGTCCGGTGCGCAACAACGGTGGCGGCCACGCCAACCACAGCCTGTTCTGGACCGTGATGTCGCCCAACGGCGGCGGTGCACCGGTGGGCGAGGTGGGCAAGGCCATCGAGTCGCAGCTGGGTGGCTTCGAGAAGTTCAAGGAAGCCTTCACCAAGGCCGCACTGACCCGCTTCGGCAGCGGCTGGGCATGGTTGAGCGTCACCCCCGACAAGAAGGTGGTGGTGGAAAGCAGCGCCAACCAGGACAGCCCGCTGATGGACGGCAACACGCCGATCCTGGCGCTGGACGTCTGGGAACACGCCTACTACCTGAAGTACCAGAACCGTCGCCCGGAATACATCGGCGCGTTCTTCAACGTGGTCGACTGGAACGAAGTCGAGCGTCGTTACCAGGCCGCGATCGCCTGAGCGATACCGCCGGTAGCATGACAAAACGGCCAGGCAGCAATGCCTGGCCGTTTTCGTTCGGGGCGCCGCGCCAGGTGGATCAGGGCGCGCTGGCGGGCACCGGTGACTGCAGCCGCAACGTAGCCATCACCCCCAGCCGCAGCGCGCCCTTGTCGGGAACGGCGCCGTCGGCAGCGGGCAGCTTCAACGCCTGCTGGCCGACGCCCTCGAAATGCTTGACCTGGAACAGCACGTCCAGCCCATGGCCGCGCGCGCTGCCGGCCACCGAGGGGGGATCGACCCGTTCACCGGGGTTGCGTCGCGCCGGCTGGAAGCCGGGGGTGCTGCGCACCAGTTCGGCGGTGTCGGCCGAAAAATCGCCCGCGATCAGCGAGGGCAGCCCTTCGCCCGTGGCGCCGATCCAGGTCATCAGGTCGCTGCTCTGGTGGCGGCGTACCTCCGGTTCGTCCGGGTCCGGGCGCAGCCGTGCCACATAGATGTTGATCAGCTCTTCCTGCAGTTTCACCCGCAACATGCCCGCAGCGCTGAACTGGCCCGGGGGGTGCAGGAGGGTGACGCCGTCTTCGCTCACCGGTAGCCGGGTCAGCATGGCGCTGCCATGGCGCAATGCCTGGCTGGGCGGGTCGGCGGTGACGAAGTCGCAGCTGTAGCGCAGCCGGGTGGCCAGCCAGCAGGCCGGGTTGCGGCCCTGCGCCTGCATGACGCGCTGGACCGCGATCACGTCCGGCTGCAGTGTCTCCAGCATCTGCAATACCTGGTCGCGGCGTTGCTCCCATTGGCCCTCGTCCAGGGTGGGCAGCTCCAGCGTGGCCACCTTGAGCAGACGCGGGCCGGGGTCGGCCTGGCGCGCCTGCACCTGCGCCGCCGAGGCGGCCCAGAGCATGAGCAGCAACCAGCCCGGCCAACGTCCCGTGACAGCAGTGGAGATCATGCGCATAACGATAAGTTTACGCTTTGTCCGTCGACGCTTCGTGACTTCCGCCGCGATTTGGCGCGTTTGCCTGCCATGTCCGTGGCGCGCTGTCATGTAGGGGCGCAGCGTGCGTGGGCGTAGGGGTTCCGGTAAGCTCGCGCCCTTTCGTATTCGCAGGACAGCCCCATAGGATGAGCACGATCGCAGCCGCCAGCGCAGGCAAGGGAAAAATGCCGCGCCAGATTCCGTACATCATTGGCAACGAGGCCTGCGAACGGTTCAGTTTCTACGGGATGCGCAACATCCTGGTGCAGTTCCTGATCACCTCGCTGCTGCTGCAGGAGATCACCGCCGAAGGCCGTGCGGGCGAGGCCAAGGACATCATGCACAGCTTCATGATCGGCGTGTATTTCTTCCCGCTGCTCGGTGGCTGGCTGGCCGACAAGTTCTTCGGCAAGTACCACACCATTCTGTGGTTCAGCCTGATCTACTGCGCCGGCCACGCCTGCCTGGCGGTGTTTGAAGACAGCCGCCAGGGCTTCTTCGTCGGCTTGGGCCTGATCGCGCTGGGTGCCGGCGGCATCAAGCCGCTGGTGGCCTCCTTCATGGGCGACCAGTTCGACCAGAGCAACAAGCATCTGGCCAAGATCGTCTTCGACGCCTTCTACTGGATCATCAACTTCGGCTCGCTGTTCGCCTCGCTGCTGATTCCGCTGGCGCTGAAGAACCTGGGCCCGCAGTGGGCGTTCGGCATTCCCGGCATCCTGATGTTCGTGGCCACCTTCGTGTTCTGGCTGGGTCGCAAGCGCTACGTGCTGGTGCCGCTGCCGCCGAAGGACCCGCATTCGTTCGGCAACGTGGTGCGTACCGCGCTGACCGCGCAGGTGCCGGGCAAGGGACGCCCGGGCCTCACCCTGGCCATCCTGGGCGCGGTGCTGGCGGTGGCCTCGATGGGCCTCGTTGGCAGCCTGGGCATCGTGATCTGCCTGTGCATCGCCCTGGTCCTGCTGCTGGCCGGCATCGGCGGTGGCACCTGGATCCAGCTGGACCGCGCCCGCGCGGTACACCCGGCCGAGGCTGTGGAAGGCGTGCGCTCGGTGCTGCGCGTGCTGGTGATCTTCGCGCTGACCACGCCGTTCTTCTCGCTGTTCGACCAGAAGGCCTCCACCTGGGTGCTGCAGGGCCAGCAGATGGCCATGCCGTCGTGGTTCACCGCCTCGCAGATGCAGGCGCTGAATCCGCTGCTGGTGATGATCCTGATTCCGTTCAACAACCTGGTGCTGTACCCGACACTGCGCCGCTTCGGTTTCGAGCCGACCGCGCTGCGCCGCATGACCGCCGGTATCGCCTTCAGCGGCCTGGCCTGGATCGTGGTCGGCGGCATCCAGGTGATGATGGACGGCGGCAACGTCATGTCCATCTTCTGGCAGATGCTGCCGTATGCGCTGCTGACCTTCGGTGAAGTGCTGGTCTCGGCCACCGGCCTGGAGTTTGCCTACAGCCAGGCCCCGCAGGCGATGAAGGGCGTGGTGATGAGCTTCTGGAACCTCACCACCACCATCGGCAACCTGTGGGTGCTGCTGTCCAACGCCGCGGTGCGCAATGACACGGTCACCCACCAGATCGCCAGTACCGGCTTGAGCGAGGCGGCCTTCCTGATGTTCTTCTTCGCCGGATTCGCGTTTGTGGCGGCGTTGGCCTTCGGTTGGTATGCCAGGCGCTATCGTATGGTCGACAACTACCGTACGGCCTGAGCCCTGACATGACCCCCGTCAATCTGCTGTTGATCGCCATCACCGTCATCGTGTCGTGGATGGCCTTCAAGAACCGAAAACTCGGCGACCGCCTGATCCTGTGGCCACCGGCGGTGGACCGCCATCGCCAGTACGACCGCCTGGTGACCTACGGGTTCATCCATGCGGACCTGGCGCATCTGGCGTTCAACATGATCACGCTGTTCTTCTTCGGCGGCCAGATCGAGTCGTTGATGATCAACCTGACCGGCAGCTACCTGACCTATCCGGCGTTCTATCTGGCGGCGCTGGTGGTGTCGATCCTGCCCAGCTACCTGAAAAACCAGAAGAACCCGAACTACCTCAGCCTGGGCGCGTCGGGCGCGGTGTCGGCGGTGCTGTTCGCCTTCATCCTGCTCAGCCCGTGGAGCGTGATCTACGTCTTCTTCATCCCGGCCCCGGCGATCGTCTACGCGGTGTTCTACGTGGGCTACAGCATCTGGATGGACAAGCGGGGCGGTGACCGCATCAACCACAGCGCGCACCTGGCCGGTGCTGCGTTCGGTGTGATTTTCCTGCTGGCCATGCGCCCGGCGATCTTCGAGCATTTCCTGCGCGAGCTGAGCAACCCCAGCTTCCGCCCGCTGGGCTGAGCCTGCGCCGGGGGTACCGACCAACGGTCGGTACCTACCGGGACCGGGGCCCCTGCAGCAAGGGTACCGACCAACGGTCGGTACCTACCTGGGCCGGGGTTCCTGCAGCAGGGGTACCGACCAACGGTCGGTACCTACCTGGGCCGGGGTTCCTGCGCCTGGGGTACCGACCAACGGTCGGTACCTGACGGGACCGGGGTCACCGGCAGCCGACGGCAGGTCACGGCCGTTGATCGAGACGGGTGTACCGGGGCAGCATGCCGCCACCGGGGCATGTCACGACCGTTGGTCGTGACGCATTCGGGGTACGTTTCGCGGTAGGTCACGACCGTTGGTCGTGACGCATTCGGGGTACGTTTCGCGGTAGGTCACGACCGTTGGTCGTGACGCCCTTATCGGGCCGCCACGCCCCCATCGTGGTAGGTCACGACCGTTGGTCGTGACCCAGGCCACTTACGCGGCCTTCTTGCCTTCCGCACCGTAGGCGCTGAGCAGGCGGGCATAGACCTCGTTGTCGATCTGGTCGAATTCCCAGCTCTGGGTCTGGCCATTCACGGCCAGCTGGAACAGACCTTCCAGCAGCGAGCTGTCGGCATCGCCAGGGGCGGGGGAGGTAGGTGCGTTGTCCATGTGGACCTCCTTGTGGAGCACGATCGGGTAGGCAGGTGTCGCAAAACTCGTGCCAGCTTTCACGCCCTGTCCGTTACCGATATCGGCTTGAATCGGCGGAGCTTTAGGGCCGGATGTGACGCTCTACGTCGTTGCTTGCCCCTGTTCAGACTTCACGCGATCATGGCGCTACGCTGCGCACTATCGCGTCAGTTGCCGCAGGAGACACCGCCCATGGCTTCGGTCACCCCGCCCGGATTGGCATACGAGGTGGAGCACGATCTGGCCAACCACCGGTTCCAGGCCCGGGTTCAAGGGCATCTGGCACTGCTGGATTACCAGATCAAGTCGCTGAAACGACAGAAGCGCATGGTCATCACCCACACCGAGGTGCCCGAACCCATCGAGGGGCGTGGCATCGCAGGGGAGTTGACCAAGGTGGCGCTCCGCTATGCGCGCGAACACAAATACAAGGTGGTGCCGGCGTGTGCCTACGCCGAAGCCTTCATGCAACGCCATGAGGAATACGACGACCTGCTGGCCGGCTGACGGCAGCAGGGGGTGTCTCACGGACGACCGATCATCATGCTGGGTTTCAACAAGGGGATTGCAATGAACATCGTAGTAAACCGTCGCGCGCTGCGCGCCAGCGCGTTGGCCCTGGCCGTGGGCCTGGTGCTGGTGGCCGGCTGCAAGCGCGACGCCGCCGATGCCGCCGCACCAGTGGCCGATGGCAGCACGGCAGCGCAGCCGGCCAACATCGAAACGCCTGCCGAAGCAGCGGCCCCGGTGGAACTGCGCGACGTGATCGAAAATACGCCGCAGGCCGTGGTGGGGATCAGCTACCCGACCGACATCGCGCGGTACCCGGGCCTGGCCAAGGCCCTGTCCGACTATGCCGGCGCGGCGCGCGGCGAATTGCAGCAGGCCGTGGATGGCCTGGGCAATGACAAGCCGACGATGCCTTACGAGCTGTCGCTGAGCTTCGAGAAGGTGCTGGAAACCCCGCAGCTTGTGGTGGTCAGCGCCGATGGCAGCCGCTACACCGGCGGTGCCCATGGCGAGCCGTTGGTGGCGCGCTTTGTGTGGTTGCCCGAGCAGCAGCAGATGCTCACCGCCGACAAGCTGGTGGCCGACGCCAAGGGCTGGAAGGCGGTCAGTGATTACATCGGCGACCAGCTGCGCGAGCGCGTGGCCACCCGCCTGAGCAGCGAAGACATGGACCCGGGCCAACTGCAGGAGTCGCTCCGCAGCGCCAGCCGCATGATCGCCGACGGCACCGAGCCGAGCGCGGAGAACTTCAGTCAGTTCCAACCGCTCACCGGTACCGATGGCAAGATCAGCGCGGTACGCTTTGTGTTCCCGCCGTACCAGGTGGGGCCGTACTCGGATGGCACGCAGACCGTGGATGTTCCGGCGAGCGTGCTGGCGCCGCACGTCGGCACCGCCTACGCGGGGTTGTTTGCCCGGGGCTGACCGACGGAGGCAATGTGGACGCGGGACTGCAACGACGAGTGACGCTGTTGCTGCACGAGGCGGGGGTCACCGTTGACGGTGACCAGCCGCACGACATCCACGTGCATGACCCGCAGTTCCATACGCGGGTCATGGCCCAGGGCTCGCTCGGCCTGGGCGAGAGTTACATGGACGGCCAGTGGGACGCCGCCTCGCTGGACGGCTTCCTGTATCACCTGATGCAGGCCCACCTGGACGAGCGCGTGCACAGCTGGCGCGAAGTGGCCGATGGACTCAAGGCGCGCCTGTTCAACCTGCAGGCGGGCAGTGGCAGCTTCGAAGTCGGCAAGCGCCACTATGACCTCGGCAACGACCTGTATGAGGCCATGCTCGGCGAGCGCCTGGTCTACAGCTGCGGCTACTGGCGCGACGCGCAGGACCTGGACGGGGCGCAGGAGGCCAAGCTCGACCTGATCTGCCGCAAACTGGGATTGCGCCCGGGCCAGCACGTGCTGGATATCGGCTGTGGCTGGGGCGAAGCGTTGAAGTTCGCCGCCGAACGCTATGGCGTATCCGGCGTGGGCATCACCATTTCGCAGGAGCAGGCCGAGTACGCGCGCGAGTTGTGCGCTGGGCTGCCGATCGAGATCCGCCTGCAGGACTACCACGACCTCAACGAGACCTTCGACGCGATCTTCTCGGTGGGCATGTTCGAGCACGTGGGCGACAAGAACTACCGCGGGTACTTCGAGGTGGCGCGGCGCTGCCTGCATCCGCACGGTTTGTTCCTGCTGCACAGCATCGGCGGCAACCTGTCGCGCCACCGCACCGATCCCTGGATTGCGCGCTACATCTTCCCCAACTCGATGCTGCCCTCGGCCGCCCAGCTCACCGCCGCGTTCGAAGGGCTGTTCGTGCTGGAGGACTGGCACAACTTCGGCACCGACTACGACCGTACGCTGCAGGCCTGGCGGTTGAACGTGGAAAACGCGTGGCCGCAGCTGGACCCGCAGCGTTACGACGAACGCTTCAAGCGCATGTGGCGTTTCTACCTGGCCGCCTCGATGGCCAGCTTCCGCTGCCGGCATGCGCAGCTGTGGCAACTGGTGCTGTCGCCGCATGGGGTGCCGGGTGGGTATGTGGCGCCGCGCTGACGGCGCGCGATGTAGAGCCACAGCACGTGTGGATGAACGCACCTGTTGATGGCGCACCACGGCCTCGACCGCCACTCCCGGCGTTTCCGGGTAGCATCCCCGCATGCATGACGCCGTTTCTTCCGCCGTAGTCCACGCGTTGCGCAGCGCCCGCAGCGAGGTGGAGGCCGCGTTCGCCGGCACGCGCGATGCGGACGCTGCACTTGCAACGGCCGCGGCCACGCTGGAGGCCGCATTGTCGGCACACGGCGACGATCCGCTGCTGCTGACCGGGCTCGGCGCCGTTGCCTGTGACCGCGCGCAGTACGCCGATGCGCGTGAGGTGTTGCAGCGGGCATTGGCGCTGGGTAGCGATGATCGGCATGCGGCATTCAACCTTGGCGTGGCGTTGCTCAATACCGGGCGCACGGCGCAGGCGAGGGCGGCGTTCGAACAGGCGCGCACGATGGCTGCCTCACCGTTTACCTGGGACGCCTGGTTCGACCCGCAGGCGCATTGAGGGCCGTACCAACCAACGGTTGGTACCTACCGCCACGTCCGTATCGCCATGGGCAGAAGAACCCAAAAAGAACGCCCGGCATGGCCGGGCGTTCTGGTGGTGCACGTCGGTCGAGCGGACGCTTACTTCTTGCTGTCACCCGAGGTCAGGCCACGCTTTTCGAGCAGCGGCTCGATCTGCGGGGCGTGCCCGGCGAAGTCCTGGAACAGCTGCATCGCGTCCACGCTGCCGCCCTTGGACAGCAGCGCCTTGCGGAAGTGGTCGCCGTTCTTGCGGCTCAGGCCGCCGTTCTCGCGGAACCACTTCTGGGTGTTGGCGTCGAGCACTTCGGACCAGATGTAGGCGTAGTAGCCGGCCGAGTAGCCGCCCATGATGTGGCTGAAGTACGGGGTCTTGTAGCGCGGCGGAACCGGCGCGTAGTAGATGCCGTCCTTCTCCAGCGCGGCGCGCTCGAAGGCCATCACGTCCTTGGCGGCCGGCACCTGGTCCGGGCCGATCTGGTGCCAGCGCTGGTCAAGCATGGCCGCGCCCAGGTACTCGGTGGTGGCAAAGCCCTGGTTGAACTTGGCCGCGGCAATCACCTTGTCCAGCAGCGCCTGCGGCATGGCCGAGCCGTTCTGGTAGTGCTTGGCGTAGTTCTTCAGGATGGCCGGGTTGTCCGACCACATTTCGTTGACCTGCGAGGGGAACTCGACGAAGTCGCGCGGCACGGCGGTACCGGAGAAGTAGGGGTACTTCACGTTGGAGAACATGCCGTGCAGGGCGTGGCCGAACTCGTGGAAGGTGGTGGTCACTTCATCCCAGGTCAGCAGGGTCTGCTGGCCGGCCGGCGGCTTGGGAATGTTGAGGTGGTTGGCCACCACCGGCTTGAAGCCGGTCAGCGCGGACTGGGACACATACGAGTTCATCCAGGCGCCACCGCGCTTGGAGGCGCGTGCGTACGGGTCGAAGATGAAGATCGCCAGCTGGCTGCCGTCGGCGTCGAACACGTCATAGACGGTGACATCCTCGTGGTAGACCGGCAGGTCGGTGCGCTGCTTGAAGGTCAGGCCGTATTCCTGGTTGGCGGCGAAGAACACGCCGTTCTCCAGCACGTTCTTCAGCTCGAAGTACGGCTTGAGCTGGGATTCGTCGAAGTTGTACTTGGCCTGGCGGACCTTCTCGCTGTAGAACGCCCAATCCCAGGCTTCCAGCTTGAAGGTGGGCTTGCCGGCGGCCTTCTGTTCCTGGTCGATCATGGCCTGCAGGTCGGCCGCTTCGCGCTTGGCGTTGGCCACGGCGGCCGGGGCGAGCTGGCCGAGCATGGCGTTGACCGCTTCGGGGGTCTTGGCGGTCTGGTTGGTGAGGTTGTAGGCGGCGAAGTTGGCAAAGCCCATCAGCTTGGCCTTGTCGGCGCGCAGCTGCATGATGCGCGAGACCAGGGCGGTGTTGTCGTACTGGCCGCCGCGGCTGCCGCGGGTGATGGAGGCTTCGTAGATCTTCTGGCGCAGGTCGCGGTTGCGCAGGTTGGTCAGCGGCGGCTGGCCGGTGGTGTTGAGCAGGGCGATGACGTACTTGCCGTCCAGCTTGCGGGCCTTGGCGGCTTCGGCGGCGGCGGCGATCTGCTCGGGCGACAGGCCGTCGAGCTGCTTGACGTCGTCGACGACAACCGCCGAGGCGTTCACTTCGTTCTGGACGTTCTGGCTGAACGTGGTGCCGAGGTTGGCCAGTTCGGCGTTCATGGCCTTGAGCTTGGTCTTGTCGGCATCGTTGAGCTTGGCGCCGGCGCGGACGTAGCTTTCGTAATACTTTTCGACCAGGCGCACGCCTTCGGCGTCGAGGCCGAGCTGGGCGCGGGTGTCGTACAGGGTCTGGATGCGGGCGAACAGCTTGCCGTTGAGGGCGATGGCATCGCTGTGGGCGGCAAACTTGGCCGAGTAGTCGGCCTGGAGCTTCTTGCGGGTGTCGTTGGTGTCGGCGCCGACCAGGCTGAAGAAGACGGTCGTGGCGCGATCCAGGGTGTCACCGCTCTTTTCCAGGGCGATGAGGGTGTTGTCGAAGGTCGGCTTGGCCTTGTTGTTGGCGATGGCCTCCACTTCCTTGAGCTGCTGGGCCATGCCAGCGTCGAAGGCGGGGGCGAAGTCGCTGTCCTTGATCTTGTCGAACTGCGGGTAATGCAGCGGCAGCGGGCTGTCGGCGAAGAACGGGTTGGCCTGCTGGGCGTTCGCGGCAGCGGGGGCAGCGGCGACGGCGGAATAGGCAGGCAGGGCCAGGCCGAGGGTGACGGCGACGGCAAGGGCAAGACGGGTGGTCAAGGGGAATTCTCCGGTCAGACAAGTGCCCGAGGGTAACCCGGGGTGGCGCGGTGGGGCTTGTGTCGAAAGGCATGTTGAAAGCGTGGAGCGCAAGGCGCGGCGGTGGGGCTGCGCTGGACACTTGGCCGGCGCATCGCTGAGTGGTAAATCAGACGGTAGTGCCGGCCGCTGGCCGGCTCCCCATGAACCCCACCGCGTAAGCGCCACCCCACGGCCCGTTGCCCCGTTCATCCCCACCACGGCGCTAAGATGCTTTTTTGCGCAGGAGCTCGGCCATGACCACCGCCTTTGATTTCTCGTTCGTGGACCTCACCGGGCAGCCGCAGGCGCTGGAGCAGTACCGGGGCAAGGTGCTGCTGTTGGTGAACGTGGCCAGCAAGTGCGGGTTTACCCCGCAGTACGAAGGGCTGGAGGCGCTCTGGCGGGAGTACGCGGCGCGCGGGCTGGTGGTGATCGGGTTCCCGTGCGACCAGTTCGGGCACCAGGAGCCGGGCAACGCCGAGGAGATCCGCAGTTTCTGTTCGCTGACCTACGCGGTGGATTTCCCGTTGTCGGACAAGGTCGAGGTCAACGGCGAGGGCGCGCACCCGCTGTGGCAGTGGCTGAAGGCGGAGAAATCCGGGGTGTTGGGGACGCGCGGGATCAAGTGGAACTTCAGCAAGTTCCTGGTCGGTCGCGACGGGCAGGTGCTGCAGCGCTATGCGCCGACCGATAAGCCCGAGTCGCTGCGCGACGATATCGAGGCGGCGCTGGCGTAACGCCGGAGCGAGGCGGCACCGGCGTAGCGCCGGGCTCTGCCCGGCTCCGTGATCCCGGTAGTGCCGGCCGCTGGCCGGCTCCTCGCATCACCGGTTCGCCCAACCTTCCAGCCACGCATGGCGTGGCTCTACGCCGCGGCGGTGGAATCAGCCGCCTGCTTTGCGGTTGCGCACGTCTTCGGGCAGCAGCGCGAGGATGTCGTCGACGATTTTCGGCAGGCTTTGCTCGGAGTAGCCGCGATGCACGCGGGCGATGCTGCCGTCGTGGCCGATGATGAACATGTGCGGGATGGCCTGGATGCCGTACTGGTCGCTGACCTCGCCCTTGGCGTCGTGGATGTAGTCCAGTGGCGGGGCGTTGCGGCTGCGGGCGATGGCGGCGAAATCGGCGCGCGGTTCCTTCAGGTTCACCGCGTAGACCTGCAGCGCGTCATGCCCGATGACCTTCTGCAGCTGGCCCAGGATCGGCAGTTCCTTGCGGCACGGGCCGCACCACGAGGCCCAGAACGTGACGATGACAACCTTGCCGCGCTGGCTGGCCAGGTCGACCACGTTGCCCTGGCGGTCCTTGCCGAGGATCTGCGGCGGGATATCGCCGGCTTTCGGTGAGGGTGTTGCGGGCGCGGCGGCGCTGGCGGCCAGGCTCGTGGCGAGCAGCAGGCAGGCGAGGGCGGGGCGGATCTTCCTGATCATCGGCACGGCTCCAGGTCAGGCCCGACCGTTGCCGGGCTGACGCGGAATATAGCCGAACGTGCGTGCGATCGTTGGCGCGGAAGCCGACCAACGGTCGGCTCTACCCGGCAGGGCCGCGGTCGGCGAATCAGCCCGTAGAGCCGGGCTCTGCCCGGCTGGCGCGCAGGTTGGCGAATCAGCCCGTAGAGCCGGGCTCTGCCCGGCTGGCGCGCAGGTTGGCGAATCAGCCCCGTAGAGCCGGGCTCTGCCCGGCTGGAGCGCAGATTGGTCGATCAGCCGGGCAGAGCCCGGCGCTACGGGTTGGCGCCGGTTGGTCGATCAGCCGGGCAGAGCCCGGCGCTACGGGGTGGCACAGGTTGGTCGATCAGCCGGGCGGAGCCCGGCGCGGCGATTACTTTTCGACGAACGCGCGCTCGAAGACGTAATGGCCCGGGGTGCCGATGCGCGGCGAGGTCTGGAAGCCACGGCTGTCCAGCACGGTGCGCAGGTCGGCCAGCATCTGCGGGCTGCCGCAGATCATGGCGCGGTCGTTTTCCGGATCCAGCGGCGGCAGGCCGAGGGTCTTCTGCATCTCGCCGCTTTCCATCAGCGAGGTCAGGCGGCCCTGGTTGGGGAACGCCTCACGGGTGACGGCCGGGTAATACAGCAGCTTGTCGCCGATCATCTCGCCGAGGAATTCGTGCTCGCGCAGTTCCTTCTCGAACAGGTCGCGGTAGGCCAGGTCCTTTTCGTAACGCACGCCGTGGGTGAGGATCACCTTGTCGAAGCGTTCGTAGGTTTCCGGGTCCTTGATCACCGACAGCCACGGCGCCAGGCCGGTGCCGGTGCCCAGCAGGTACAGGTGCTTGCCCGGGTGCAGGTCGCTGATCAGCAGGGTGCCGGTGGGCTTCTTGCCAACCAGTACCTTGTCGCCGGGCTGGATGTGCTGCAGGCGCGAGGTCAGCGGGCCGTCCTGCACCTTGATGCTGAAGAACTCCAGGTTCTCTTCCCAGTTGGCGCTGGCGATGGAGTAGGCACGCAGCAGCGGCCGCGTCTCGGTTTCCAGGCCGATCATCACGAACTGGCCATTCTCGAAGCGGAAACCGCTGTCGCGGGTCGTGGTGAAGCTGAAGTAGGCGTCGGTCCAGTGACGGACCTCAAGCACCGTTTCGGCGCCGAAAGCGGAAGACATGGGGGTGGGGTCTGATCTGTTTTGTCCCGGCCAGTTTATCTCAAATGAGATAAATTCTCATTGACTGGCCGGGAAGGCCGGTGGAACGGGGCTGTCAGCGGTATCCCGCCGCCTGCAGTTCGAACAATTCGGCATACCGACCGCCCTGGGTCATCAGCTCGGCGTGGGTGCCGCTGGCCTCGATCCGGCCGCCGGCCAGCACCAGGATGCGGTCGGCCATGCGCACCGAGGAGAAGCGGTGCGAGATCAGCACGGCGGTGCGGTTGTCGGACAGTTCCTTGAAGCGCTGGAAGACCTCGAACTCGCTGCGCGCATCCAACGCGGCGGTGGGCTCGTCGAGGATCATCACCTGGGCGTCGCGCATGTAGGCCCGCGCGATGGCGATCTTCTGCCACTGCCCGCCGGACAGGTCCACGCCCTGTTTGAAGCGCCGGCCGATCAACTGGTCGTAGCCGTTGGGCAGGGCGTTGATGACCTCGTCGGCCATGCCGCGGCGGGCCGCGTCGCGGATCCGCGCATCGTCGGTCATCGCCTCCACCAGGCCCACGCCGATGTTCTCGCCGGCGCTCAGGTTGTAGCGCACGAAGTCCTGGAAGATCACGCCCATGTTGGCGCGCAGGTCGTCCAGGTCGTAGTCGCGCAGGTCACGGCCGTCGAGCAGGATGCGACCCTCGTCGGGGTCGTACAGACGCGCCAGCAGCTTCACCAGCGTGGTCTTGCCGGCCCCGTTCTCACCCACCAGGGCCAGCACTTCGCCGGCACGCAGCTCGAAGTCCAGGTGGCGCACGGCCCACGACTCGGCGTCGGGATAGCGGAAGCCCACGTTCTCGAACACGAAGCCCTGGGTGATCGGCTGCGGGATCGCCACTGCGTCGGTGCGCGAGTGGATTTCCGGCTGGATCTGGAAGAACGAGAACAGGTCGTCCAGGTACAGCGCCTGGCCGGCCACCTGCGAGAACCCGATCAGCAGGCCTTCCAGCAGCTGGCGCAGGCGCAGGAAGCTGCCGGCCAGGAAGGTGAGGTCGCCGATGGAGAAGTCGCCGCGCACGGTGCGCCACGCGATGTAGGCATAGGCGGTGTAGTAGCCCAGCGTGCCGAGCGCGGCCAGCAGCGTGCCCCAGAACGCACGCTTGCGCGCCAGTGCGCGGTTGGCGTGGAAGAACTTGTCGGCCAGGTACTTGTAGCGCTCGATCAGGAACCGGTGGAGGTTGAAGATCTTCACCTCCTTAGCGGTTTCCACGCTGGCCCCGATCTGGCGCAGGTAGTCCAGCTGGCGGCGCTCGGGCGTCCACTGGAAATTGAGCGAGTAGCCGGCCGCATTGAAGTGCGATTCGCCGATGAACGCCGGCACCAGCGCGACCGCCAGCAGCAGGATCAGCCACGGCGCGTACACCAGCAGGCCCACCGCCAGGCTGGCCACGGTGATGGCGTCCTGCACCTGGCCGAACAACTGGCTCATCAGGTTCATTCGCCCCATGGTCTGGCGCCGCGCGCGGTCCAGCTTGTCCTGCAGGTCGGGGTCTTCGAAGTCCTCCAGGTCCAGCTCGGCGGCGTGTTCCATCAGCCGCACGCTGGTGACGTTGGTGAACAGTTCCGAGAGCAGGCTGTCGGCGTAGTTCACCGCGCGGCCCAGCAGGTCGGAGACGATCGCCAGGCCGAACTCCAACGCCAGCAGGCCCAGCAGTGGATTGAGCAGGCCACTGGACAGCGCCTCGCCGAACGGCGGGAACCCGGCCTCGTGCTGGCTCAGGTGCAGCGCCGCGTCGATGATCAACTTGCCCACGTACAACATCGCCACCGGCAGCAACGCACGGATCAGGCGCAGGCCCAGGCTGGCGCTGGCCAGGCTGGGGCTGGTCTGCCACACCTGGCGCAGGAACGGGGGCAGGTTGCGCATCGCCTGGAAGCGTTCGCGCAGGCTGGGATTCTTCTGGCCGGGCGCACCGGCAGCGGGGGAGGCAGGCATGGCCGCTATTGTGCGCGCCCGCGCCGTGGCGGAGGGATGAATGCGTTGCATGCCACGCCACCAAAGCGCGCACCCATCCCAAGCGGTAGGTGCCGACCGTTGGTCGGCACGGCAATCACACCGTAGGTGCCGACCGTTGGCCGGCACGGCAATCACACCGTAGGTGCCGACCGTTGGTCGGCACCGCGGGTTGGATGGATGTCCGTGGAGCCGGCCAGCGGCCGGCACTACCGGGTTACGGCAGCGGCGGCAGCAGCCCCGCACCCAGACGGTTCCACGCATTGATCACCGCGACGCCGACGCTCAGGTCGCTGATGCCCTTTTCATCGAAGTGCGGCGCCAGTGCATCGAACGCCGCGTCCGAGGGCGCACCGTCGGGAAGCCGGGTCAGTGCTTCGGCCCAGCCCAGCGCGGCGCGTTCGCGGGCGTCGAAGAAACGGCTTTCGTGCCAGGCCGGCAGCGTGTCAAGCTTGCGCGGTTCGATGCCGCCCTTGCGCAGGGCCGTGCCGTGCATGTCCATGCAGTAGCCGCAGCCATTGATCTGCGACACGCGCAGGAACACCAGCTCCATCAACGTGGGGTCGATCGAACTCTCATGCACGGCCTTGCTGGTGGCCAGCAGGCCCTTGATGGCCTCGTTGGCCAGGCGGAAATAGGGAACGCGGGGAGAAGCGGACATGGTGGACTCCATGACGGCCCCGTTG
This sequence comes from Stenotrophomonas sp. 10N36, assembly GCF_056395005.1. NCBI lineage: Bacteria > Pseudomonadati > Pseudomonadota > Gammaproteobacteria > Lysobacterales > Lysobacteraceae > Stenotrophomonas > Stenotrophomonas sp. 10N36. Next base: position 125,479 of record NZ_JBFTIS010000010.1, read on the forward strand.
GCCGTCTTCATCAGGAGGACGCGCCGGCGTCGCGCGCTGTGACAAGGGCGGTGAGTTTTTCTGGATTGAGCACGCTCAGCACCCGCGCGATGCGGTCGCCGTCGATGCTCACCAGGGTGACCGAGTGCAGTTGGTCGCCCTGGAAACGCAGGATGGCCGGCTCGCCGTTGACGTAGCCGATCCGGGCCGGGTGCGCCCCGTTGCGCCGCGCGATCGCCCAGTAAAGCTGGGCGATGCGTTCGGCACCCAGCAACGGGCGGATGGCCGCGGTGACCCGGCCGCCGCCGTCGGACACCATCTCGGCATTGGCATGCAGCAACGACAGGATCGCGGCCTGGTCGCCACGCTGGGAGGCATCCATGAAGCGGGTCAGCAGGTCGCGGTGCTGCCCGGCGCTGACCTCGAAGCGCGGTTTGCCGGCCTGCAGGCGTTGGCGGGCGCGATGGACCAGCTGGCGGCAGTTGGCCGGGCTGTGGTCGAGCAGGGGGGCGATGTCGGGGTAGTCGTAGTCGAACACGTCCTTGAGCAGAAAGGCGGCGCGCTCGTCCGGCCCCAGCTGCTCCAGCAGGGCCAGGAAGGCCATTGACACCTCGTCGGCCCGCGCATGGCGCTGGGCCGGGTCGTGCAGCGGATCCGGATCCAGCGCGATCTCCAGCGGCTCGGGCAGCCACGGCCCCACGTAGTCGATGCGGGCGTTGCGCCGCGCTCGCAGGCGGTCCAGGCCCAGCCGGGTGGTGGCGGTCACCAGCCAGCCTTCCGGGTCGCGGATGCCGGCGATGTCGGCCCCCTGCCAGCGCAGCCAGGCGTCCTGGACCACGTCCTCGGCGTCGCTGCGGCTGCCCAGCAGGCGGTAGGCCAAGGCAAACAGGCGGGGGCGGTGGGTCTGGAAGGTATCGGTCGGGGTCATGCCGGGAGGACGCCGCCAGGGGCGCGGTTGTGACAGGGGTAGGGCCACTGTGCCGCAGACGCCGTGCCGGCGCGATGGCGGGGGGGCGCGCTACGGCCGATGCCCCTTGGCGGCGCGAGGGGGGTAAAATGATGGGCTGAATCCCCGCCAGCCTCCAGCAAGCGAGCAAGTCGTGACATCGATCAAGCAGGAAGACCTCATCCAGTCCATCGCCGACGCGCTGCAGTACATTTCGTACTACCACCCGGTCGATTACATCAAGAGCCTCGCCGCCGCCTACGAGCGCGAGGAATCGCCGGCCGCGAAGGAAGCGATGGCCCAGATCCTGATCAATTCACGGATGTGCGCCGAAGGCCACCGCCCGATCTGCCAGGACACCGGCATCGTCACCGTGTTCCTGGAAATCGGCATGAACGTCCGTTGGGATGATGCCACCATGGGCGTGGAAGACATGGCCAATGAAGGCGTGCGCCGCGCCTACAACCATCCGGACAACAAGCTGCGCGCCTCGGTGCTGGCCGACCCGGCCGGCAAGCGCACCAACACCAAGGACAACACGCCGGGCGTGGTCAACGTCAAGGTGGTGCCGGGTGACCATGTCGAGGTGATCGTCGCTGCCAAGGGCGGTGGGTCGGAAGCCAAGAGCAAGTTCGCCATGCTCAACCCGTCCGACTCGATCGTGGACTGGGTGCTCAAGACCGTGCCGACCATGGGCGCGGGGTGGTGCCCGCCGGGCATGCTCGGCATCGGCATCGGCGGCACCGCCGAGAAGGCGATGCTGCTGGCCAAGGAATCGCTGATGGAGCCGATCGACATCAACGAGCTCAAGGCCCGTGGCGCCTCCAACCGGGCCGAAGAACTGCGCCTGGAACTGTTCGACAAGGTCAATGCGCTGGGTATCGGTGCCCAGGGCCTGGGCGGCCTGACCACGGTGCTGGACATCAAGGTCAAGGACTTCCCGACCCACGCGGCCAACCTGCCGGTGGCGATGATTCCCAACTGCGCGGCCACCCGCCATGCGCACTTCACCCTGGACGGCAGCGGCCCGGTGATGCTGGATCCGCCGTCGCTGGAAGACTGGCCGCAGATCACCTATGACGCCTCCAAGGGCACCCGCGTCGACCTCGACACGATCACCCCGGAAGACGTCGCCAGCTGGACGCCGGGCCAGACCCTGCTGCTCAACGGCAAGCTGCTCACCGGCCGCGATGCCGCGCACAAGCGCATCGTGGAAATGCTGGACAAGGGCGAGCCGCTGCCGGTCGACCTCAAGGGCCGTTTCATCTACTACGTGGGCCCGGTCGATCCGGTGCGCGACGAAGTAGTGGGCCCGGCCGGTCCGACCACCGCCACCCGCATGGACAAGTTCACCCGCCAGGTGCTGGAACAGACCGGCCTGCTGGGCATGGTCGGCAAGGCCGAGCGCGGCCCGGCGGCGATCGAAGCGATCCGCGACAACAAGTCGGCCTACCTGATGGCGGTCGGCGGCTCGGCCTATCTGGTGTCCAAGGCGATCAAGGCGGCCAAGGTGGTCGGTTTTGCCGACCTGGGCATGGAAGCGATCTACGAGTTCACCGTGCAGGACATGCCGGTGACCGTGGCGGTGGATTCCACCGGCGAATCGGTGCACATCACCGGCCCGCGCGAATGGCAGGCCCGCATCGGCAAGATTCCGGTGGTGGTGGCCTGACCTCTGCAGATGCCGGTCGCTGATCGGCACGCAGACAGGAAAAAACGGCGCCCGAGGGCGCCGTTTTTCGTTGCCGATCGCGGTGGACGCGCGCGGACCGCTGCGTCCCGTGCGGTTCGCGGTACGCGCCGCGCCCCCCGGCGTGCCGCGCGGATCGGGGTACGCGCCGCGACCCCCGGCGTGTCGCGCGGATCGGGGTACGCACCGCAACCCCCGGTAGGCGCCGACCGTTGGTCGGCGCGCACTCTCACCGCCGCACGTCCACCAGCATCCGCACCGCCAGCGCACCCAGCACCGTGCCCATCAGCGCGCGCTGCATCGCCTGCCAGCGCGGCCGCCGCGCCAGCAAGGCGGCAATGCTGCCGGCGGCCAGCACGATCAACGCATTGACGCCCAGGCTGGTGGCAATCTGCACCAGCCCCAGCACCACCGATTGCGCCATCACGCTGCCATGGCCGCTGGGCTGGATGAACTGCGGCAGCAACGACAGGTACATCACCGCGATCTTCGGGTTGAGCAACGCCGTGAACAGGCCCATCGCAAACAACCGGCGCGGGCTGTCACGCGGCAGTTCACGCAGCTGGAACGGCGACGGCCCGCCCGGGCGCAGCGCCTGCCACGCCAGGTACAGCAGGTACAGCGCCCCGGCGATGCGCAGGGTGTCGTAGGCATGCGGCACGGCCATCAACAACGCGGTGATGCCCAGCGCCGCGCACAGCAGGTAGACCAGGAACCCCAGCGCGATGCCGCCCAGCGACACCAGCCCGGCCGCGCGCCCCTGGCAGATCGAGCGCGACACCAGGTAGATCATGTTCGGCCCGGGGGTGAGCACCATGCCCAGCGAGATCAGGCCGAATGCCAGCAGGTGGGACAGCTCGGGCATCGCCGCACTCCGGGGGAAAGGTGCTGCGCATGCTAGGCCTGCCTGGCGCGGCGCAACAGCCACAGCGCCGCCATGCGCAGGCGTGCATCTGTATCCATCGCAGACCGCCGGACGGCGCATAATCGAAGGCTTCCCCTGACAGGCGCCGCGCATGCCCACCACCTTGTATGGTTCCCCCAGTACCGCCTCGCTGGTGGTGCACTGGCTGCTGATCGAACTGGGCATCGAGCACGAACTGGTCCTGCTCGATTTCGAAACCCGGCAGCACAAGTCCGACGACTACCTGGCGCTCAATCCCGCAGGCGTGGTGCCCACGCTGGTGATGGATGGCCAGGTGCTGACCGAAGCGGCGGCGATTGCCCTGCACCTGGCCGACCTGCATCCGCAGGCGGCTCTGTTGCCGGCGCCGGGCACTGCCGAGCGCGGCGAAGCGTATCGCTGGATGTTCTGGTGCGCCAACACCGTGCAACCGGCGTACCGCGCCTGGTTCTACGCCCATGAAATGGCCGGGCCGGACAGCGCCGGCGCTACCCGCGAGATGGCCCGCGAAAGGCTGCAGGCCGCGTGGCAGCGACTGTCCGACCACCTGCAGGCCGGTGGGCCGTACATGCTGGGCGCGCAGCTGAGCGTGGTCGACCTGATGCTGGTGATGTTGCTGCGCTGGTCGCGCAACATGCCCGTGCCAAGCGACACCTGGCCGGTGCTCAAGGCCTACGCCGATCGGCTCAAGGCGCGCCCGGCCTTCATCGAGGTGTACCGCCGCGAAGGCATCACCGACTGGCGGTGATACCCGGTTTGGCGGCGCGGTTCAGTCGACGAACGCGTCGAAGGTCTTGCGCGCGCGGAACGGCATGACGTGTTGCCGAAGGATGCCCTTGGGCACCGTTTCGAGCTTCATCACCCCATACTCCTGCGGCCAGTGGGCCTGGTCGCGGGGCAGCTTGAAGGTGCCCATGAGCATGTCCACCAGCGGCAGGTGGATGGCGTAGTTGACGTCGACATAGTCCTGCTGCCGGGCGTGGTGCCAATGGTGGTACCGCGGCAACACCAGCAGGTACTCCAGCCAGCCGAACCGCATGCCCAGATTGGCATGGGCCAGCACCGCCTGCAGCCCTACCAGGATTACGTAGGCGTTCACCGCGGGCGTGGAGAAGCCCAGCACCAGCAGCGGCAACAGCACGCAGCTGCGGGTCAGCACGATTTCAACAAAGTGGATGCGCGAGCCGGCCAGCCAGTCCATGTGGCGGCTGGAGTGGTGCACGGCATGGAAGCGCCAGAGCCAGGGCACGTTGTGGTACGCCCGGTGCAGCAGCGCCTGGGCCATGTCGGCCACGAACACGGCCGCCAGGAACTGCAGCCACACCGGCATCGACTGGATCAGCTGCTTCAGGGTGGGGAACGCCGCCAACCCGGCCACGGTCGAGGTGGAGGCGGTGACCAGGATCAGGATGAACTGCACCAGCACATGGCTCATGAAGAAGTACGCCACGTCGGTGCGCCAGCCCGGCCGCAGCGGCGACAGCGCGCGCTTGCCCAGGTAACGTTCCAGCGGCACGAACACCAGCGCCGAGAAGAACAGCGACAGCACGAACCAGTCCAGCCCCAGCGAGTAGGGGGTCTGGCCGATCGCATCGAACTGCACATTGGTGCCGCCCAGCAGCACCGCCAGCGTTGCACTGCATACCCCTACCAACGCGATGCGCTTGTTGCGGTCGCGCACGATTGCCAGCGTCCCCAGGATGAAGGCCGCGGCCAGCCCCACCAGCAGCAGGTGCCGGGCGAACTGTTCGTTGTAGACCGCGCGGAACTCGCGGCTGGTCAACAGGTCGGGGAAATGGAAGCAGGCCACGCCCAGCAGGCTGAGCAGCCCGAGCAGGGCCGAGGCGTAAGCAAAGAAAGAGCGTCGTGGTCGGGCCATCCGCTGGCATCCCGGTGAAAAGGCCCGGCCATTGTCACCCCGATCCCACGCAGGGCGGAAGAGGCGTCCGCGACGGCCGGGTGCTACATTTGCCTGGGATGCGCAGGGTGCATCGGCACCGACCCGACAAGGAGCACGACCATGCCAAGGATGCTGTCTGTGATGCTGCTGACCCTGCTGCTTGCTGCCTGCAGCAGCGGCGGCGATACCTATCCGGCACCCAGCCTGCGCGAGGTGACCGCCGCCAACCAGTGCATGGCGGTCTGCCAGAGCCGGTACGACAGTTGTTCGGCCAGCCCACTGGGCAGTGGCAGCAGCGACACCTGCGGCACCGGGGTGGCCACCCAGCGCGACGGTCGCTGCGACAAGATCGAGAACCCGGAGCTTCGCCGTTCGTGCCAGGCCAGTGCCGACTTCTGCCGCAACCGTTCGCCGGCGCTGCGCTGCGGTGAAGAACGCGACCGCTGCGTGAGCCGCTGCGGCGGTTGAGCCTCCGCGGGCCGGCGTCAGGCCGGCAGGATCTCCAGCACTGTTTCCGGCGGCCGGCACAGCCGCACGCCACGCGGGGTGCGCACGATCGGCCGGTTGATCAGTGCCGGGTGCGCGTGCATCGCCGCGATCAGGGCCGTGTCGTCCAGCGTGGGATCGGCCAGCCCGAGCGTGGCATACGCGTCTTCCTTGGTACGCAGCAGGGCGCGTGCGCCGGTGCCCATCGCCGCCACCAGCGCCGTCAGCGTGGCCACGTCCGGCGGGGTGTCCAGGTAGGCGATGACGGTGGGTTCGATGCCGTGCTCACGCAGGATCTGCAACGCCCCGCGCGAATTGCTGCAGCGCGGGTTGTGCCAGATCGTTACCGCCATCAGTACCACTCCAGCAGCGACACGCCGAGGCCGATGTAGGTGGCCTTGTGGTTGTAGTCGATCATGCTCTCGCCATAGCCATCAAACACCTGCACGTGGCCACGCAGCAGGTTGCTGATCGGGAAGCCGTAGTCCAGCTGCACCGCCCCGTGCGAACGGTCGCCGCCGCGCAGCGAATGGCGCGCCATCAGCGAGACTTCATGGCCATTCCGGTTCCAGGTCAGGGTCGCGTCGCCGCGGCCCATGTAATCCTCGATATCCGGGTTGTTGTCGTCCTTGCGATCTTCGGGCAGGCGATACCACGGGCGCAGCACCAGTGCCCAGTTTTCGCGGTCCAGGCCGATGGTGGCGATCACCCGGTTCCAGCTGCGCGACAAGGGGTCGGGGCGGCCGTTGGACATGTGGTTGACGCTGATCCCGCTCATGCGCCCGCGCCAGCCGCCGATCGAATAGCCGTTGCGGAACAGCAGCATCATTTCGGGTTCGTAGTTAGTTTCGCGGAACGGGCGCGAGTTCTCGGCGTTGTAGGCCTGCCAGCGCGAGCTCTGGGTATAGCCGGCCCAGATGTCGCCGTTGTCGCCGAACAGGTTCTCCACCACCTTGGTCTTGAAGCTCAGCTGGAACTTCAGCTCGTTGCTGTCCAGCAGCTGCGGGGTGGTGACCGTGTTGGCCGGGTTGGGTGACTGCGGGGTCTGGTTCTTGTCGCTGGTCCAGAACGCCGGCAGCAGGTACACCGGCTTGTAGGCACGCAGCTGGAACGCGCCCAGCTTGGAGTCCTGCGCCAGCTCCCAACGGCTGTCCAGCAGCGAGCCCTTGCCCGCGTTGGCCAGTGCATCTTCGTGGCCGTCGCTTTTGAACAGCTCGCCGATACGCTGTTTGGCGCGCTGCGTTGCCGGTGCATCGGCCTCGGCCGTGCGCGCGGCTTGGCGTTCGTCGCGACGGGCCTGCTGCGCGGCAACGGCGGCGGCATCGGCGGCCTCGGTCACCCCGCGGGTGTGCCCGAACAGTTTGTCGTAGCAGGTCAGCCGCGCGGCGTCGGTATCGACCAGCGCACACGCCTCCGGCGAGGCCGGGGTGGGGGCCGCTTCCTGGGCGGCCACGGGCAGGCTGGCAGAGGCCAAAGCCAAGGCGGTAAACAGGGCGGAGCGTGGGCGCGAAGAGGTCATGAAAGCAGGCCAGGTGGCAAAGATGAATGGGGTTTCGGGAACAGTGTGGCCGTTGCCCGCCGATCCTGCCAGCGCCCGCCGTGGTCCCGCAGCAGGGTTTATGCCGGGCAGGCCCGTGCGCGGGGCGTGAAAAGCGCGGGCATCAGAAGAACCAGGCAAAGGCGAACAGGCCCAGCATCGCCACCACCAGTGCCATTTTCAGCGCCACCCCGAGCAGGATGCCCAGCCAGGTCGCAAAGCCCACCTTGGTGGAGCGGCCCAGTTCGCGGGTATGCCAGTACTCGCCCGCCAGGGCGCCCAGCAGCGGTCCGGCCAGCAGCCCGATCGGCATGAAGAACAGCCCGGCGATGCTGCCCAACACCGTGCCCCACAGCGCCTTGCGGCTGGCCCCCACCCGCTGCGCGCCGACCACGGTGGCCAGGATGTCCACCGCGAAGGAGAGCAGGGTCAGGATCCCGAGCAGGGTCAGCGGCACCCAGCCCACATGGGCGAAGCCGTCGGCCCAGGCGGCCACCAGCAGGCCGGCGAATACCAGTGGGATGCCGGGCAGGGCCGGCAGGATGATGCCTGCGATGCCGGTGAGCACGAGCAGGGCGGCTACCAGGTAGAAGATGAATGAATAGTCCATGCTGTCCGGTATGGTCTGGGAAATAGGGTTGACATGTGAAAGCTTTTCACAGTTGATTTTTCGTTTTGCTCGGGTTAAGTTGCACTCGCTGAGCTTGGCAAGGTCACCGTGGATCGTGGCCTGATGATGGTAGATCTTCTGATCCGCTGCATCGTTGCACCTCGCTTCCCCCTTGCTGTCAGCCGCCTGTCAGGGCGTATCCAACAACAAGACAGACAGTTAGGGAGTAGCTGAGATGGCTGAGAAGGGCACCGTCAAGTGGTTCAACGACGCTAAGGGTTTTGGTTTCATCAGCCGTGAAAGCGGCGAGGACGTGTTCGTGCATTTCCGCGCGATCGAGTCCCAGGGCTTCAAGAGCCTGAAGGAAGGCCAGGCAGTCGAGTTCGAAGTAGTGACCGGCCAGAAGGGCTTGCAGGCCGACAAGGTGAAGCCGCTCTAAGCGCACACCGACGTCAGCTGGATGAAACACGAAAAGGGCCCGCTTGCGCGGGCCCTTTTTTTACGTCGCGGCGGGGCCCGGCGTAATCAGCGCAGGATCACCTTGCCGTTGACGACGCGGACATAGGTGTTCTCGCGGATGCCACCCAGGTCGCGCTGGTTGACCACCACGGTGCGGCCGTCGTCCATGCGCACGCTGATGTCGAAGGTGTCGCTGGTGACGTTCTTCTGGATCTGGTTGCCGGCCAGCGCGCCGCCCACGGCGCCAGCGGCGGCGGCGATGTTCTGGTTGCCCTTGCTGCCGCCGGTGTGGTCGGAGATCTCATGGCCGGCGACCGCGCCGACAAGGCCGCCCAGGATCGCGCCGGTGGCCGAAGGCGCGGTACGCCCGGAGGCGACCTGGTTGATGCGGGTGACGATGCCGCAGTCGGCGCAGCGGTTGTTGGTGGTGTTGTTGTAGCCGCCGTTGTTGCCGTAACCGTTGTTGTAACCGCCGCTGCCATAGCCGGGCGAGGTGGTCGCACAGCCGGCCAGTGCGACGGTGGCGACGGCGGCTGCAGCAATGAGTTGGATCTTCATGGTGGTTCTCCTGGCCAGAGGGGTGGTCGAATGCGTCTGGGGCGCATGCCGCAGATCCTGTCCTGTCATACGTGAACAGCGCGCCAATCCCGCCCCCCAAGGGTGGCTGCCAGATGAATCAGCGGAAATCCTGGTGGCAGGCCTTGCAGTCGTTCTGGATCTTTTCGACCAGCTGGCCCATGCCGACGCAGTCGGTGGGCGGGGCGGCCAGGGCCTGGTTGAGCGTGGCGCGCAACGCGCTGGCGTGCTGCTGGAAGCCCTGGCTGTCCTTGAGGCCGGGGAAGGCCAGGTCCACGTCGTTGGACAGCGAGCGCAGGGTCTGCAGGCGCGGCACGCTGTCGGCCAGGGTGCAGCGGTTCTGTGCCTGGGCGTCCTGCAGCAACTGCACCTGGCGGTTCATGACGTGCATGAGGGCATCGGGGAACGGGTCCTGGCGGGCCTGGATGGCACGCGAGACCATGACGGTGGCGATCAGTCCGACCACCAGGCCGAGCACGCCGACCAACAGATAGCGGTAGGCGGCGGAGGGGCGGTGGGGCGTGGCGGGCTGGCTCATGCAGTGGCGTCCGTTGGGGTGGCTGCGGTCGATCTTACGGTGCGTCCTGTCCATGTGGCGTTCCCGACGGCCCGCGCGCCGGTAAAATGTGCCGATGAACGACGTACTGCGCGAACGATTTGCCGGCATCGACCGGTTGTATGGGGTGGGCACCGTGGACCTGCTGTCGACCCGCCGGGTGGCGGTGGTCGGCATGGGCGGCGTGGGCTCGTGGGTGGTGGAAGCGCTGGCACGCACGGCGGTGGGCCACCTGACCCTGATCGATGCCGACGACATCTGCGTATCCAACACCAACCGGCAGCTGCCGGCCCTGGCCGGTCAGTACGGCCGCAACAAGGCCGAGGCGATGGCCGAGCGCTGCCGCGCGATCAACCCGGACATCAGCGTCGATGCGGTTGCCTCGTTCTTGACCGTGTCCAACATGGTCGAGCTGCTGGACCGCGATTTCGATCTGGTGATCGATGCCTGCGACAGCTTCCGGGTCAAGGTCGAGACCATCGCCTGGTGCCGCCGCCGCAAGCTGCCGATCCTGACCGTGGGCGCGGCCGGCGGTCGTACCGATCCCACCCTGGTGCGGATCCGTGATGTCTCGCGCACCGAACACGACGCGATGATGGCGCTGATCCGCAAGAAGCTGCGCAGCGACTTCAACTTCCCCAAGAACGCCTCGCGTTACTTCGGCGTGCCGGCGGTGTACTCGCTGGAAAACGTGAAGTACCCGCAGGCCGACGGCAGCGTGTGCGGCATCCGCCCGAACCTCGGCGCCGACGCGGCGTTGAAGCTGGACTGCGGCGCCGGGCTGGGCGCGGCCACGCATATCACCGGTGCGTTCGCGTTCGCGGCGGTGGGCAAGGCGCTGGAGATGCTGATGAAGAAGCCGGCCAAGGCCGACTGAGCCGCTACGGTCAGGGCAGTTCCTGCCCCCTCTTGGAGGTCCTTTTCCGGCGCTCTCGCCGATCCCCGCTGCGCGGCGTCAGACCAGATCTGGACGGTCCAAACGACTCCTGTGCCCATGCCCTGCAGCAGTCAATTGCTGCACCAGCGCTTCCCTGGCCTTCCTGCCTCCCATGCGCACGTGCTCAAGTTCTGCTGCAGTGATCAGCACCACAGGCACCAAGGTGACCGGCGAAAGCGGCATGTCCTCAAGACGTGTAGCGAAATCCGGCGCCGGGCCGCCAACCAGGACGCCAACGCAATCGTCCTCTGTGACGAATCGCCTCGGTATCTGATCGATCAGGTGAGGTGCCTCGCTCGCACCGGGCAACTCCACCGATAGCACCCCGTAATTTTCCAGTTGGTGGGTGATGCCGCCTGCATCGGCGACTGTGCCAGCGACGGTACGCATTACATCGAAAGCCCAACTGCGCATCAGGGGAGTGACGTCGCCAACATCGCCTCGAGTACCTTCGGCAAGATCCCCGGTTTCGAGAAAAAGCTCCATCTCGAAACCATTGCCCAGTTCAGGCGCACCATCGAATGGATCCGACAATCCGTCCGTAGCGATAATGACTGAATCTCCCCGACGCACAATTCGATATGCCTGCCGGGTCGACGGCCAATCGGGCCCACCAAGGAAGCTGGGACTGATGACATGGCCCAGAACGTCCTGCTCGACGGAGCCCACTGATCGCCAGTGACGGTCCAGGCACTCACTGCTGGCCTGCCGCGCCGCTTGATCGGCTGTATCCTCGGCGGTATCGGCCTGTGACGACTCCGCCACATCGTCATTCGAGCTCGCGACTGAATTCCCCGGTTCCTCACGGAGAGCGGTATCTCCGGGCTTTGAAGACTTAAATAGTTTCTTTAGAAAATCCATGCTATTTCGGCAGAATGACAGATTGTCACCATGTCACTCCCTCGCTTTGCCTGCAACTCGCCACGTCGCTTATGACCTTCGCCTTATTACAGGGCTAAATGTCAAAACCGCCGGCACGATAACCGTCTATCAACGATCCGCGCAGCGGGAGCAACAGGCAGTGGACCGGCCTATGGTTCCAACCCGAGGCCGGGCCGGTCCGCGACGACCTTCGCCACAAAGTCCATGACCGTGCGTACCGAGGGTGACCGCCGGAGGTCACGGTGCACCACCAGCCAGATGTCACGCCAGAACGGCGCTCCGTCATGCTCCAGCGGAGTCAGTCCGGGCGCGGCATCACCGAGAAAGCGCGGCAACGCGGCCACGCCCGCTCCGGCCAGAGCGGCTGCACGATGACTGCTGATGTCGCTCAGTTCGCACGCCACGGCACGGCTTCCCGCGATCTGCAGCAGCCACTGCTGCTGGGGCATGTCAGCAAACTGCGTGTCATAGGCAATGAAGGCCCAGTCTTCGGGCCGACGGGTGGCGACGTACGCGTGGCTGGCATAGAGCGCGAACGGCATTCGTCCGATTCTGCGCACAACGCTGCTGGCTTCCTTGGGGCGGACCAGCCGCAGAGCCACATCCGCCTCGCGGCGGGCGAGTGATACCTGCTGGGCCTGCGCCGACACCGAAAGTTGAATGCCGGGCTGCGCTGCCCGGAAGTCGGCAACCCGTTCCGCCAACAGGTGCGCCACCAGCACTGGTGGTGCACTAAGGGTCACCCTGGCATTGACAGCATCCTGGCTGGCCCGGCTCACGCGCGCGACAGCAAATGCCGAGGCGTCCATGGCCTTGGCGTGCTCGTAAATCTGGACGCCCATCGCGGTAAGGCGGATGGAGCGTGGCAAGCGCTCGACCAGCGCAACCTGCAGTTCGACCTCCAGGGCCGCAACACGACGGCTGACGGTTGCATGGTCGACATGCAGCGCCCGAGCCGCGCCTGACAAGGTGCCGTCGCGCGCAACCGCCAGGAAATGACGGAGATTCTCCCAGTCGAACATCGGTGCGTTTTCGCAGGTATGGAGTGTGATTTCGGGGAATTTTCGAGGGTGCCCGCCAAGCCTAGCATGGACGGTCTCTTCTGCTTGTGGGACCCCAATGACAGCTTTTCCTGCTTCCGCGCGCGGTACGCTCTGGGCCGCCGCGCTCGGCTTCGTGGTGGTGCTGCTGGACATCAGTGTGGTCAACGTCGCACTGGATGCCCTGCAGCATGAGTTTTCAACCGATGTGGCCGGCTTGCAGTGGGTGGTCAATGCCTACACCCTGGCTTTCGCCGCACTGCTGCTTACCAGCGGGGCGCTGGGCGACCGCTTCGGCGCGCGCCGGCTCTATCTCTCGGGCTTGGTGGTATTCACTCTGGCGTCGGCTGCCTGCGGGCTTGCGGGCAGCCTGCCCGTGATGGTCGGGGCCAGGCTGATCCAGGGCATGGGCGCGGCGCTGCTGGTACCCAACTCGCTGGTCATGGTGCAGCAGGCATTTCCGGACAGCCAGGCGCGTAGTCGTGCCGTCGGGTGGTGGGGCGCTCTCGGGGGAGCGGCTCTGGCTGCCGGTCCCGTGCTGGGCGGAGTGCTGGTAGCGCATGCAGGCTGGCGCAGCGTGTTTCTGATCAATCTTCCGATGGGTTTGATCGGAATCTGCCTGACGCTCCGGCATGCGGCGCCGTCCGGCGGCGGACATCGGCGTGGCCTCGACTGGCGTGGGCAGGCGGCTGCCATGGTCGCGCTGGCAGCGACCACCATGACCTTGATCGAGGCAGGCCAGCTGGGTTGGCAGCATGGCGTGGTGCGCGGAGGGACGCTGTTGGCGCTCATGTCCCTCACGGCCTTCCTCTGGATTGAAGCGCGCAGCACCTCACCCATGCTGCCATTGAATCTGTTTCGAAATCACACGTTCTCCATCGTCTCGTTGGCAGGCGTCGCGGTGAATTTCGCCTATTACGGTCTGATCTTCGTGTTCAGTCTGTTTTTTCAGATGCAGCAGCATCTGTCGCCGCAACAGACCGGGCTGGCCTTTCTGCCGATGACCCTCGTTCTGGTCGCACTCAATGTTGTGGCGGGGCGCCTGATTACGCGTCTCGGTCCCAGGTTGCTGATGTTCATGGGCCTTGCGCTGGCGGGATCGGGTTACCTGTTGTTGATGCGGGTGAGCATCGGGGGCCATTACGCGCTGTTGATCGTACCGATGCTGATGGCGGCAAGCGGGGTCGCCTTGGTGGTGCCGACCATGACCAACGCGACGCTTGCATCGGTCGACCGGTCGCGGACGGGCATTGCCTCCAGCGTACTCAACTGTGCGCGACAGGTYGGCGGCATGCTGGGCGTCGCCCTGTTTGGCAGCCTGATCGGCGATGGTGCGCCGGATGCGTTCATGCATGGCATGCACATGTCGATCGGCATGGCGGCGGGAGCGCTACTGCTGGCGAGCGTCCTGTGCTGGTTTGGCATGCGCCCGGGGCCGCTCCACCCGTTGCGCGCTTCAGGAGAAACCGTGAAGCCCGAATAGGGTGCGCGCATTGGCCGTGGTCTGCGCGGCAATCGCCTCGGCCGGTTCCCCGCGCAGGCGCGCCACCGCCGCCAGGATCACCGGCAACCGCGCCGGCTCATTGCGCTGGCCGCGGATGCCCGCATCCGGCTGGTCCGGCGCGTCGGTTTCCAGCAGCAACTGCTCCAGCGGCATGCTGGCCACCAGGCGGTGCAGGCGCTGGGCGCGGTCATAGGTCAACGGGCCGCCCAGCCCGATCAGGAAGCCCAGCTGGTGCAGCTGCCGCGCCTGCTCGGGGCTGCCGGAGAAGCTGTGGACCACGCCGCGCAGCCCGCCGATCTGCTTGATCGCCGCGATCACCGCATCCACCGCACGGCGCGCATGCACGATCACCGGCAGCTCGAATTCGCGTGCCAGCCGCAGCTGGCCCAGGAAGTAGTGCAGCTGGGCGTCCGCATCCAGACCCTCCACGAAGAAGTCCAGCCCGCACTCCCCAACCGCGCAGGGGCGCTCGCGTTCGAGCCACGCACGCAGTTCCTCCAGGTGTTCGGGGCGGTGCTGGTCCAGGAACATGGGGTGCAGCCCGTAGGCGGGGTGCAGCCCGTCGGCCAGCCGGCAGGCGTCGCGCAGGCCGGGCCAACTGGCGGCAGTGACCGCCGGCACCACCTGCGCCCGCACCCCGGCCTCGCGGGCGCGCGCGATCACTTCAGGGCGATCCGCATCGAACTCGCCCGCATCCAGGTGGCAGTGGCTGTCGATCAACCTCACGCGCGGCGCTTGGCCGGCAGCGGCGGCGGCGTTTTGTCGCCACGTCGTTTCCAGTTGGCCAGCAGCAGCGTGCCCAGGCCGAACAGGATTTCATCCACGAACGGCAGCGGGTCCGGAATCACCAGGGTCACGGCGAACAGGGCGGCGGTGATCTTGAACAGGGTGGGGTAGCGCAGCCGACGCGCCCATTCCAGCACCGGCAACAGTATGGGATTGGACATGAGGCACTCCTGGGCAGATGCTGTAAACGCTATCACGAGCCCAAGGCTCACCGAACCTGAATGGGCGACCGGATGTTCACGATCCGTGGAGATTCCGTTCAGGGTGGCCGTGCTGGAATTCACTCAAGAACGTTGCGGATCGTCCGCAAGGAGCCGGTTATGAAAAGTACAACTACTACTGCGTTGGTCGCTGCGGGTGCGCTGTTGGTTGGCGGTATCGCCACCGCTGCCTTCATGAAGGGCGGCAGTTCCTCGCCCGATGCGGTGACCGCTGCTCAGACCCGGCCCACTCTGGACACCACGCCGCTCGCCGACGATGGCGCGCGCACCGACCAGCTGGCCATTGAAGACAAGGCCGGCAAGCTCGAGTACGCCGACATCGTCAAGGTCGATCCGCTGACCAAGAAGGAAAAGGCCTACGCCACCGTGATCGGCACCGAGCCGGTGCGCGAGACGTCCAGCACGCAGACGCCGCATGAAGTCTGCCAGGACGTGGTGGTGCAGGAGCGCCTGCCCGAACGCGACGGCAACGTTGGCGGTACCGTCGCTGGTGCCGTGATCGGCGGCCTGCTGGGTAACCAGGTCGGTGGTGGCAATGGCCGCAAGGCCGCCACGGCCGCTGGTGCTGTCGCTGGCGGCATGATCGGCAACCAGGTGGACAAGCGCCATGTGGGCGGCCGCGTGGTCAACCGCACCGAGCGCCAGTGCCATACCGAAACCGCGACCTCCGAGTCGACCCGCGTGACCGGCTACAACGTCACCTACCGCAATGAAGACGGCACCACCGGCACCATGCGCATGGCCAGCAAGCCGGGCAACCGCATCCCGATGGGCACCAACAATGCGGTCACCGGCTACAACGTGACCTACCGCTACGATGGCGTGGAAAAGACCGTGAAGATGGACAACAAGCCGAGCAGCGACCGCCTGCCGGTCATCGACGGCCAGCTGGTCACCCAGACCGCCGCGCTGGATTCGAACAAGCAGTAACTCCGCGCGGATGGATCGTGCGAGCAACAGGCCGGCGTCGTCCGGCCTGTTGCGTTTTGCGGAGGCCGCCACAGCGCGCCGCCCGGCCTTCTGCGATGATTTCTGCCTGTGTTCCGACGGCCATCGCGATGAGCATCTTCGACCTGCAGCTGGAAACCGACCGCCTGATCCTGCGCCCACCCCGCGCCGAGGATTTCGACGCCTTCCTGCGCTTCTGCACCGACCCGGAGGTCATGCAGCACCTGGGTGGCGTGCAGGCCCCATCCCAGGCATGGCGCAGCTTCAGCTGCCTGGCCGGCAGCTGGCACCTGTACGGCTTTTCGATGTTTTCGGTGATCGAGAAAAGCAGCGGCGACTGGGTCGGGCGCATGGGCCCGTGGCAGCCGCTGGACTGGCCCGGCACCGAAGTGGGCTGGAGCATCCGCCGCGAAAGCTGGGGCAAGGGCTATGCCCCGGAAGCGGCGGTGGCCAGCATCGACTGGGCATTCAACGCACTGGGCTGGGAGGAGGTGATCCACAACATCGACGCGGCCAACGAGAACTCCAAGATCGTAGCGCGCAAGCTCGGCAGCACGCTGCTGCGCATGGGCGAGTTGCCGCCGCCGCATGACGGCAAGCCGATCGAGATCTGGGGCCAGTCGCGCGACCAATGGCAGCGCCGCCGCCGCACGTGACCGCGCATGCTGCACCCGCGCTTGGCAACCTGCGCAGGTTGCGGCCATGCTCGCGGCGTGGCCACCTGGGCCGCGCGTCACGGAGGCTGATGGATGTTTGCCGTGGTTCCCGATCCGATTCCCGCACGCATGAAGGCCCTCAACCGGGCTGAGATCTGCGATACCAACTTCACTGAATTCGTGCAGCAGTGGCGGGGCGATCCCGCACCGCGTCCGGCCGCCGACGCGCCGATCCTGCCCGGCAGCACCCTCGACGCTGCCGGCTTCGACGCGCTGCTGGAGTCGCAGCTGATCAGCCGCCACCTTGACCTGATGGCGCGCGTGCTGCGCGTCCAGAACAAGGTCTTCTACACCATCGGCTCGTCCGGCCACGAGGGCAACGCGCTGGTGGCGCGGCTGGCCCGGCACACCGATCCGGCGTTCCTGCATTACCGCTCCGGGGCGTTCATGGCCGAACGCTTCCGTCAGCTGCCGGGCATGGACCCGGTGCTCGACGCGGCGCTGTCGTTCGCCGCCAGCTGTGACGACCCGGCCAGCGGCGGCCGGCACAAGGTGTGGGGCAGCAAGCCGCTGTGGGTGCTGCCGCAGACCTCCACCATCGCCTCACACCTGCCCAAGGCATTGGGCACGGCGATGGCCATCGAAAGCGCGCGCCGCATCGGCCACGCGCTGCCGATTCCCGAGGACAGCGTGGTGATCTGCTCCTTTGGCGATGCCTCGTCCAACCACGCCACCGCGCAGACCGCGTTCAACACGGCGGCCTGGGCGGCCTACCAGCGGCTGCCGGCGCCGGTGCTGTTCGTGTGCGAAGACAACGGCATCGGCATTTCGGTGAAGACGCCCGACGGCTGGATTGCGCAGGCCTTCAGCCAGCGCCCGGGGCTGGACTATTTCTTCGCCGACGGCCTGGACCTGGCCACCGGCCACGGCCAGGTGCAACGCGCGCTGGCGCACTGCCGGCGCACCCGGCGGCCCACCTTCCTGCACCTGCGCACCACGCGCCTGATGGGCCACGCCGGTACCGACTTCGAGATCGAGTGGCGCCCCTTGCCGGAACTGTGTGCGGCCGAAGCGGCCGACCCGTTGCTGCGCTCGGCGCAGATCGCGCTTGCATCGGGCTGGATGACGGCCGAGCAGCTGCTGCAGCGCTACGAAGCGATGCGTGCACGGTGTTTCGCCGCCGCCGAAGAAGCCGACCGCCGCCCCAAGCTGGACGGGCTGGCGCAGATCATGGCGCCGCTGGCCCCGTACTCGCCGGCGGCGGTGCAGGCCGAGGCCGGCCGCGTCGCCGATCCGCAGGCGCGCGTGGCCGCCTTCGGCAGCGAGGCGCAGCTGCCCGAGGGGCTGCCGCCGCGGCATCTGGCCATCCAGATCAACCAGGGCCTGCACGAACTGATGGCCAAGTACCCGTCCACGCTGCTGTTCGGCGAGGACGTGGCGCAGAAGGGCGGGGTGTATACGGTCAGCAAGGGCCTGCTCAAGGCGTTCGGGCCGCGCCGGGTGTTCAACACGCTGCTGGATGAAACCATGATCCTGGGCATGGCCCAGGGCCTGGCCAACCTGGGCATGCTGCCGATCCCGGAGATCCAGTACCTGGCCTACCTGCACAACGCCGCCGACCAACTGCGCGGCGAGGCCTGTTCGCTGCAGTTCTTCTCCAACGACCAGTACCGCAACCCGATGCTGGTACGCATTGCCGGGCTGGGCTACCAGAAGGGCTTTGGCGGTCACTTCCACAACGACAACTCGATCACCGCGCTGCGCGACATTCCCGGGCTGGTGGTGGGGTGCCCGTCGCGGGGCGACGATGCGGCGATGATGCTGCGCACGTTGGCCGCGCTGGCCCAGGTGGACGGCCGGGTGTCGGTGTTCCTGGAGCCGATCGCGCTGTACATGACCAAGGACCTGTACGAGCCCGGCGACGGCCAGTGGCTGTTCCCGTACCCACCGCCCACCCAGACCATGCGCCCGGGCGAGGGCCGGGTGTACGCGCCGGAGGCCAACGACCTGGTGATCTTCAGCTACGGCAACGGCGTGCCGATGAGCCTGCGCGCAGCGCGCACCCTCCAGGCCGAACTGGGCTGGCAGGTGCGGGTGGTGGACCTGCGCTGGCTGGTGCCGCTCAATGCCGGCTTCATCGCCGAACAGGCCGCCGACGCCCAGCGCGTGCTGGTGGTAGACGAAGGCCGGCACAGCGCCGGGGTGGGCGAGGGCGTCATCACCGCGCTGGTCGAGGCCGGGCTGGGCCACCTGCCATTGCAGCGGGTCTGCGGCGCCGACACCTACACCCCGCTGGCGGGGGCAGCAATGTGCGTGCTTCCAAGCGACAATGCATTGGTAAGCGCCGCCCGGGTACTGGCGCAGGATCTCTGACGCATGTGTGGATTGGCAGGAATGCTGTTGCCGGGTCCGGTAACGGAACAGGCAGCACTGGAAGGCTTGGCGCGCTGCATGGGCGACGCGCTGGTCCATCGTGGCCCGGATGACAGCGGGGTGTGGGCCGATGCCGGCCGCGGCATCGCGCTGGCGCACCGGCGGCTGAGCATCCTGGACCTGTCGCCGCTGGGGCACCAGCCGATGGCGTCCAATGACGGCCGCTACGTGCTGGCCTACAACGGCGAGGTGTACAACTTCGCCGCCCTGCGTGCGGAGCTGGAAGCGCTGGGGCACACCTTCCGCGGCCATTCGGATACCGAAGTGCTGCTGGCCGCATTTGTGGCCTGGGGGCTGGACGAGACCCTGCAGCGCGCCAACGGCATGTTCGCCATCGCGCTGTGGGATCACGCCGAGCAGTGCCTGTGGCTGGCCCGCGACCGGGTCGGCAAGAAGCCGCTGTACTACGGCTGGGCCGGCGATGCGCTGGTGTTCGGCTCGGAACTGAAGGCGCTGTGGCAGCACCCGGACTTTGACAACGACATCGACCGCGACGCGCTGACCCTGCTGCTGCGGCTGGATTACATTCCCGCCCCGCACTGCATCCACGAACGCTGCTTCAAGCTGATGCCCGGCCGCGCGCTGCGGCTGGATGCGGCGGCCGTAGCGGCCGGTGCCGCGGCGCACCGCCCGGACCAGCAGCAGGTGCCGTTCTGGAATGCGCGCGAGCGCATGCAGCAGGCGCTGGCGCAGCCGTTCCGGGGTAGCGATGACGAGGCCGAAGCGCAGCTGGACGCGGTGCTGCGCGATGCGGTGGCGCTGCGCATGGTGGCCGACGTGCCGGTGGGGGTGTTCCTGTCCGGCGGCACCGATTCGTCGGTGGTGGCCGCGCTGATGCAGGTGCAGTCGGCATCGCCGATCCACAGTTTCAGCATCGGTTTCCAGGGCTCGGACCACGACGAAGCGCCGCTGGCCAAGGCGCTGGCGCAGCACCTGGGTACCGATCACACCGAGCTGTATGTCAGCGGTGCGGATGCCCTGGCGGTGGTGCCGCAGTTGCCGGCGATGTTCGACGAGCCGTTTGCCGATGCCTCGCAGGTGCCCACCGCGCTGGTGGCCAAGCTGGCGCGCGGGTCGGTCACCGTGGCGCTGTCGGGCGACGGCGGCGATGAGCTGTTCTTCGGCTACAGCCGGTACCAGCGTGCGCTGCGCAACTGGGCGATGCTGGGCAAAGTGCCGGCACCGCTGCGGCGCTGGATGGCAGCGCATTCGCAGACCCAGGGTGAGGCCTCGCGCACCGGCGGGCTGGCCGCGCTGCTGGCCGAGACCGGCGCGCGTGGCATCGGCGATGTGTACCGCAACCGCATCTCGCGCTGGCGCGACCCGGTCGCGGCGGTGAAGGGGGCCACCGGGGCCGGCAGCTTC
Source organism: Stenotrophomonas sp. 10N36 (assembly GCF_056395005.1). NCBI lineage: Bacteria > Pseudomonadati > Pseudomonadota > Gammaproteobacteria > Lysobacterales > Lysobacteraceae > Stenotrophomonas > Stenotrophomonas sp. 10N36. Next base: position 145,894 of record NZ_JBFTIS010000010.1, read on the forward strand.
TACGACCTGGCCGACCCGCTGCACGGCGCCGGCTCGCCGGCCGACGCGATGATGCTGGCCGACTTCAACACCTACCTGCCCGACGACCTGCTGTGCAAGGTGGACCGCACCAGCATGGCGGTGAGCCTGGAGGCGCGCGCCCCGCTGCTGGACTGGCGCGTGGCCGAGTTCGCCTGGTCGCTGCCGCTGGGCATGAAGCAGCGCGACGGGATGAGCAAGTACCTGCTGAAGCGGGTGCTGGGCCGTTACGTGCCGCAGGACATGGTGCATCGGCCCAAGCGCGGCTTCGGCGCGCCCGTCAGCGCCTGGCTCAAGGGCGACCTGCGCGGCTGGGCCGACGCACTGCTGGACCCGGCCCGGCTGGCCGCTGAGGGCGTGTTCAACGTCGAGGCGGTGGTGCCGCTGTGGCAGCAGTTCCAGCAGGGCGAGCGCAAGTGGCACACGCACCTGTGGAACGTGTTGATGTTCCAGGCCTGGCAGGCGCATTGGCGCGACGTGCGCGCCACCGTCCCGCGCGGGTAGGCGCCGACCGTTGGTCGGCACGCGCGCGCCATCCACGTGCGCATGGCGCCCCGGTAGAGCCACCCCCCTTCACCACGACCGAAGGGCCGCCCGCCTAGGCTGGGGCTTTCCCCCAACGGAGACATCCCATGGCCGAAGTGAAGATTGCGGTACTGGTTGGCAGCCTGCGCAAGGGCTCGCACAACAAAGCGCTGGCCCACGCGCTGGAGAAGCTGGCCGGCGGCAAGGCGCGCTTCGAGCATGTGGAGATCGGCGACCTGCCGCTCTACAACCAGGATTTCGACAAGGACTACCCGGCCCAGGGCGTCCGCCTGAAGCAGCAGATCCGTGACGCCGACGCGGTGCTGTTTGTCACCCCCGAGTACAACCGTTCCATTCCCGGCGTGCTCAAGAACGCCATCGACCTGGGCTCGCGGCCCTACGGCGACAGCGCCTTCGCCGGCAAGCCGGCGGCGGTGGTCGGGGCCTCGATCGGCGTGATCGGCACCGCGCTGGCCCAGCAGCACCTGCGCAACGTGCTCGCCTACCTGGACATGCCGGTGCTGGGCCAGCCGGAGGTGTTCCTGCATTTCAAGGAGGGCCTGATCGACGAGGCGGGCACCATCACCAGTGAAGGCACCCGCACGTTCCTGCAGGGTTTCGTGGACAAATTCCTCGCCTGGATCGCTACCCACGGCGGTCAGCATTGAGCCGGGTGCTTCTGCGATAATGCGGTTCGGCGCACGGCCCGGCGTCGTGCGCCACGCGCTGTCGCCGCAACCGGCCGGCAAGCGCCGTTATACCCAGCTCATCCACTGCTTATCCACAGGGTTGTGCGTGGTTGCGGCGCGCGCGCCGTGTCTACCATGCCCCACGCCCCGCACCGCAGGAAGTACGCCTTCACATGTCCGCCCGCTCTGGCTTCCGTTCCGACCGCAAAGACCGCGGTGACCGCTTCGACCGCGATGAATCGCGGATCGACCAGCTGCGCGTGCCGCCGCATTCGATCGAGGCCGAACAGGCGGTGCTGGGCGGGTTGATGCTGGCGCCGGAAAGCTACGACCGCATCAACGACCAGCTGACCGAGACCGACTTCTACCGTCGCGACCACCAGATGATCTACCGCGCGATCCGCGAGCTGTCCGAGCGCGACCGCCCGTTCGATGCGGTCACCCTGGGCGAGTGGTTCGAGTCGCAGGGCCGCATGGAACTGGTGGCTGACGGCGCCTACCTGATCGAACTGGCCAGCACCACGCCGTCGGCGGCCAACATCGCCGCCTACGCAGAAATCGTGCGTGACAAGGCGGTGCTGCGCCAGCTGATCCAGGTGGGCACCGACATTGTCAACGACGGCTTCCAGCCCGAAGGCCGCGAGAGCAGCGAACTGCTGTCGGCGGCGGAAAAGTCGGTGTTCGCCATTGCCGAGCAGGGCGCGCGTGGCCGCACCGATTTCGTGGCGATGCCCGGCGCGTTGAAAGACGCGTTCGAAGAACTGCGCAACCGCTTCGAGAACGGCGGCAACATCACCGGCCTGCCGACCGGCTACGCCGATTTCGATGCGATGACCTCCGGCCTGCAGCCGACCGACCTGATCATCCTGGCCGCGCGCCCGGCGATGGGCAAGACCACCTTCGCGCTGAACATCGCCGAGTACGCGGCGATCAAGTCCAAGAAGGGCGTGGCGGTGTTCTCGATGGAAATGTCGGCCTCGCAGCTGGCCATGCGTCTGATTTCCTCCAACGGCCGCATCAACGCCCAGCGCCTGCGTACCGGCCAGCTGGAAGACGAAGACTGGAGCCGGGTGACCGGCGCGATCCGGATGCTGAAGGAAACCAAGATCTTCATCGATGACACGCCGGGCGTGTCGCCGGAGATCCTGCGCTCCAAGTGCCGCCGCCTCAAGCGCGAGCACGACCTGGGCCTGATCGTGATCGACTACCTGCAGCTGATGAGCGTGCCGGGCAACAGCGAAAACCGCGCGACCGAAATCTCGGAAATCTCGCGTTCGTTGAAGGGCCTGGCCAAGGAACTCAACGTGCCGGTGATCGCGCTGTCCCAGCTCAACCGCTCGCTGGAAACGCGTACCGACAAGCGCCCGGTGATGGCCGACCTTCGCGAATCCGGCGCTATCGAGCAGGACGCGGACATGATCGTGTTCATCTACCGCGACGACTACTACAACAAGGAAAACTCGCCCGACAAGGGCCTGGCCGAGATCATCATCGGCAAGCACCGAGGCGGCCCGACCGGCTCGTGCAAGCTCAAGTTCTTCGGTGAGTACACCCGCTTCGACAACCTGTCGCACGATTCGGTGGGTTCGTTCGAATGACCTTGTTGCGCAGGCATGCATGGAGATTGTTGTAGGCGACGAGGGTCAACCGAAAGGTGGGCGCCGGTTGGCTCACTCGGTTAGATGTCGTCTTCCGCGGGTAGGAAAACTATATGTCGAGTATTCGTCACCTAGAGACTGAGAGTCTCATCATGCTCGTGGCAATATTGGACAGTACGTCACTTTCTCGCATACCACTCAGTTCCATGCAAAGGTCATCGAGGGTTCTTTTCCACGCATGGCCGTTTCTGGGGTTGTATAGGCCAACACTCGGGAATTTGATCTCTTCCTTGATGAAGGCCAGGCTTGAATAGATGAGTAGCTGCTTCAAATCGCTCACTCGGAAGCCTCGGTCGCCGGCTTTGATTTCGTACAAACAGTCTTTGTAGATTAAGTCTCCTTCACAAGATGCGACAACCCCGCATCCCGCGAATCTCGGCCTGAAAATAATCTCATTCTTTTGGTGGAAAAACTCTAAGAGGCGGGATGCGAGCGCGATGACTTCCTTTTTGCTTTTGGAGTCAAGCTCGGATGATACGGAATTTTTGTCTTTTGTAATTCTGAGGATGTAGTTGGATACATCTCCGACGGAATCGGTCAATATTGCGATTAGATCGGATTCAGTGACCTTCACGTCCAGCTCAACGCTCTTGCGGAACACCTCAAATGCAAGTTCATTTACGAAGCCTCTTAGCTTCACTGGCGCTGAATTCTCCATAGGCTGATTCCAGTGTGAAACCCTAAGGTTCTCCCTCCTCCAGTACGTATCCGCAAGCGGGATGATCTCATGCCAAATGGACGTGAAACTGGAAGCAAAGTTCTGTTCTGAGATCATACCGGGACCTTCCAGTTTCCAGGCGCTTTCTGCTTTGAATCGCTGGCCCATTGCAGGACGAGTTTGTCATAATCATTCAGATCGTGTTTCACCGAATCTCGCCAATGGCGTCCTTCGTCCTCCAGGATGTATGAGCTAATGAGCATTGCCCTGCGTTCCCAGACGGTGAGGGTTGAGTAACTCTTTCTGCAGTTTGATATCCAGTGGTCGGCGCCGCGATGCGCCATCATTAGGATCACATCCCTTTTGATCATCATGTTCAAGGGCTGTTTGTACAGATTTGAGAGGAGGATTTCGGTTTCTTCTGATGGATCGGCTGACAAGACTCGTAAAGAGTAAGCGAGATTTGTCGGGACCTGGGTTATATAAGACTTTGACTTAATTAGTGAGCGAATCTTATCAAACAGTTCTTCTTTGGCGTCCGGATCAATGGTGTTTAATAGTCCTCTGCAAAGCATCATTACTGAGGGGAATATTGGATATAAAAGGTCGAAGCTGTGAACTAGGGACTTGATTGCATCATTCTGAACTTCTGGTTTTAGGTGTTTCAGCGCTGATAGTAGTCGTTTGGACAGACTCTCATCAATTCGGCTTTTGGATAGCTCTCGCCCCAGCATGCCCACAATGTCGAACTTTGAAAGCTCTTCTTTCAATTTCTCGTAGTCAGTTTCTGCGGTCTGTGAATATGGGTCGTAATAAACTCGGAGCCGTTGGAACGCGCGCTCTTCACTTTCTGCTTGAGGCTCTCCGTCCTCTGGAGTGGAGAATTCCGAGGTTGACAGAAACTCCTTGGATGTCATGATTCGAGTCTTCGTCTTTTGAAGCGAAAGCCCTTCATTGGCGAGGAGTAAGTCATTAATGCAGATGAGGGCGGAGTACGCCTCTTCCTTTGTGCTGGAGAATATCACGTAGTCATCTACAAATCTGCAGAAAGTAATTGACTCACTTATTAAGAGTCGGTCGACCCGATTTAGTAGTATTTCGCTAAGTATGCGAGCAGCCGGCCCTCCGACTGGGAGGCCATATGAAACGTTATCGGAAATTGACTGCAGTAGCGTCATGATTCTCTTAATTGCGACGCCGTTGTTTGTTGCTTTCTTTAATGCATTCTCAAGTCTGTGATGATAAATGCGCGGATAGAAGTCGGAAATGTCGCAGCGGAGTACGTAGGCGTGAGATTGCGCGTGTTTAACTGACGCGCCTTGAAATGCATGCCAGCCGATGGATCTGTCGAATAGGGATCCTGAGGATTGGTCCGGTTTGAAGCGGTACGAAAATACGATTTCAGAGCTCAGTCTTTTTGATTCCACTTCCTCTGCAATCGATATAACAAGGGATAATAGGTAGATGTTCCAGATCGGATCGATCTGGGTTCCCCATCGAAAGCCGCTATAGCCCACTACTGATAGGTTGCGTGCAGTAAGTACTGGGAGGTTCTTAATTGCGATGTCGAAGTTTTTGTCTATCTGTTCCAGCACGGAAACAGTAGCTTCAGGCATGTCGTTGAGTATGTGGTTGTCGATTGGATAGGGAAATATGTCCGTGTCGCCAAACTTTGCGACGTTCTTGACAGCCATTTGGAGAGAGCTTTTCGACACGATTGGCATGAAAATTTGCTCTTCGAAGTGATGTTTGCGTATCAGGCGCGATGTGCCTGCGAATGGCGGGGCGCTTGCAGCATAGCTTCGGATTGGCTCGTTGCTCAACTGGGAGTTGCGAGTTCCTGCGCTCTGGGAACAGTTGCATGGGCCCGATGTACGTTTAGAGTCCTACATTCGTGGGTTCAGGATTTGAATGGTGCCGGTGCGTTTGCTCGGAATTTCAATACTCTCGCCCCTCTGTAGGTAGCTCTGCCGTTGAGGCTCCACCGAGGCGTACTCTTGCTTACTTCCCGAGTAACGAGCGGATGAAGATGTCCTGCGCAAAGTCAATGTTTAGAGTGCTGCTCTAACCCGATGCTCTCATGTACGGCCCTCGGTTTTCGGGTCAAGTTCAAGGTCTTTTGGTTGATTGTCGGCGTTCGTCGGAACTTTGCTGCGGAGGGAGGGGGCGGGTAGGACCGGAACACTAGATGTGGCCGACCTAGACCAATGGTGAAACGTTGATTGCCTTGAGTGCGTAGCGCGTAGGTTTCGTGTGTGAAGGTCGGCCTCGCAGCAAGACTTGCGCCAGGTTTCCTTCATCGGCCGTATGAGCGCCCAGCGCGTTTGCGTACGCACCGAGGCTGCCCGACGGGCTCGTGCAAATTGCGGGTCTTCGGTCAGTACCCGCTTCGACAACCTGTCGCACGATTCGGTGGGTTCGTTCGAATGACCTGGGGCACACGACCAACGGTCGTGTGCTACCGGTGTTTGGCCCCGGCCGCGTAACGGATTGGGTACCGGCCGTTGGCCGGTACGCCTGGCGATGGGTCGGTGCGCCTAGGCGATGGGTCGGCACGCCTGGGCCCCGAAACGGGGTAGAGCCGACCGTTGGTCGGCTGCTCTCGCGGCCGGCGATCCTGGCCGTTCAGCCGAGCAACGCTCGGCTCTACCGAAGCGGCGATGCTGGCGGTTCAGCCGAGCAACGCTCGGCTCTACCCGCTCATCGGCGTATTCCTGCCTTCGTCGGCCGGGGTCGGCGTTCGTCGCATCCCGCTTGCCGCGCGAACGATGCCCCGGCACCGTGAGGCTGCGGGCATTGCCGCCCGATGCCGGTGGAGACCGACGATGAAGACACTGCTTGCGCTGGGGGTGTGGTGCCTGTTGTTCGTGCTGTGCTGGCCGCTGGCGATCCTGGCGCTGGTCGCCTGGCCCTTGGTGTGGCTGCTGAGCCTGCCGTTCCGCCTGGCGGGCATCACGTTCTCGGCGTTGTTCGCGTTCCTGCGTGCGCTGTTCATGCTGCCGGCGCGCCTGCTGGGCGGCGGCGGCCGCCCGCTGGCGGCCTGACCCGCAAACCCGGGTGATGCCGGCTCGCTGGCCGGCGCCTGGAAAATCGGTAGTGCCGGCCGCTGGCCGGCTCTTCGTGTGCCCGGCTGAAAGCGCAGCCGACCAACGGTCGGCTCTACCGGGTTTGTTGGTGCTGCGCCTAAACTGCTGGCTGCTTTCAGACAGGGAGGTGGTCATGACGCTGCCGGAACAGGATTTCATCGCGCTCTGCGCATCGCATGGGCTTGGCTCGCATGCCAGCGTGCTGCTGCCGTGGTTGCGACCGCGCGTGGGATTCAGCCGCGGGGCGCAGACGGACGCACCGATTGGCGCCTCACGGATCGGCGGCGGGCCGGATGTGCCCGCAGGGTTCGCGTGGCCTACCCACAAGGGCAGGGCGCTGGACTTCCTGCTGCAGATCAACTTGGCCGACCTGCAGGGTCTGCAGTGCGGGCTGGACCTGCCTGCACAGGGCGTGCTGTCGTTCTTCTACGACACCGAGACACAACCGTGGGGCTTTGACCCGGCCGATCGCAGTGGGCATGGCATCCACCTGTTCGACCCGGGTGAATTCCAGCGGCTGCCTGCGCCGGATGCCGAGGTCACGCTGACGCCGTCCGAGTTGGCATTCCACCCGGCCTGGAGCCTGCCGCATCCGTTTTCGTCCGAGGGCGAGCAGGTGGCGCAGTTGCTGCGTGACGCGGGCTTGAGCTGGGACGACGCCGCGGAGGAGGGCTACGACGCGCTGGTGGATGATGTGGCCGACCTCGGCTCCCCGACGCCGGGCGAGCGGCACGGTCTGGGTGGCTGGTCGCACAACGTGCAGGGTGACATGGCACTGGAAGCACAGCTGGTCAGCCATGGCCTGTATTGCGGCGACCCGAGCGGGTATGGCGATCCCCGCGCGGCTGCGCTGGAGGCCGGTGTGGGCGACTGGACGCTGCTGCTGCAGCTGGATTCGGACGACGAGGCGATGTGGGGCGATTCGGGAATGCTGTACGTCTGGGGGCGCCGGCAGGACCTGGCCGCGCGGGATCTGTCGCAGACCTGGCTGGGGCTGCAGTGCTGCTGACGGAATCGCGCCGGCACTACCGGAGCCATGGTCCGAGGCGAGCGGCAGCGAGCCGCCCCACCGGAGCGATGGTCGAGGCGCACGCCAGCGAGGCGCACCACCGGAGCGATGGTCGAGGCGCACGCCAGCGAGGCGCACCACCGGAGCGATGGTCGAGGCGCACGCCAGCGAGGCGCACCACCGGAGCGATGGTCGAGGCGCACGCCAGCGACCCGAACCACCGGATGAGCAGGCACAAAAAACCCCGCCTTGGCGGGGTTTTTCGTTACACGTACCGCAGGGCGATCAGTTCGCCTTGTGGATCGCGCGCTTGGTCACGGCCATGGCCGCGTCGTGCACCGCTTCGGACAGCGACGGGTGGGCGTGGCAGATGCGCGCCAGGTCGTCGGACGAGCCGTTGAACTCCATGGTCAGCACGCCTTCGTGCACCAGTTCGGACACGTTGGCACCCACCAGGTGCATGCCGAGCACGCGGTCGGTTTCAGCGTGGGCCAGCACCTTGACGAAGCCGGCCGGCTCGATCATGGCGACGGCACGGCCGTTGGCGGCGAACGGGAAGCTGCCGGCCTTGTACGGAATGCCTTCGGCCTTCAGCTGCTGCTCGGTCTTGCCAACCCAGGCCAGCTCCGGCTCGGTGTAGATGACCCACGGAATGGTGTCGAAGTTGACGTGGCCCGGCAGGCCGGCGATCAGCTCGGCAACCGCGATGCCTTCCTCGAAGCCCTTGTGCGCCAGCATCGGGCCGCGCACGCAGTCACCGACCGCCCACACGCCGTCGACGCCGGTGTGGCAATGGTCGTCCACTTCGATCTGGCCACGCTCGTTGATCTTGACGCCGGTGCCTTCGGCCAGCAGGCCCTTGGTCGCGGCGCGACGGCCAACGGCCACCAGCAGCTTGTCCACGATCAGGCTCTTTTCGCCTTCCGCGTCGGCGTAGGTCAGGGCGACTTCCTTCTTCTTGCCCTTGGCGGTCACTTCGGCCTTGGAGACCTTGGCGCCCAGGCGGATGTCCAGGCCCTGCTTCTTGAATTCCTTGGCGGCCGCCTTGGCCACTTCGGTATCCGCGGCGGCCAGGAACTCCGGCAGCGCTTCCAGGATGGTCACTTCCGAACCCAGGCGCTTCCACACGCTGCCCAGTTCCAGACCGATCACGCCGGCGCCGATCACGGCCAGGCGGGCCGGCACTTCGGTGAAGTCCAGGCCGCCGACGTTGTCGACGATGGTGTCGCCGTCGAACTTGGCGAACGGCAGTTCGATCGAGTCCGAACCGGCGGCGATGATGACGTTGGTGCCCTTCAGCTCGACGATGGAACCGTCATGCTGGGTGACCTTGACCACGTTGCCCGGCTGCAGTTCGCCGAAGCCGTAGTAGGCGGCGACCTTGTTGGCCTTGAACAGCATGCCGATGCCGCCGGTGAACTGCTTGACGATCTTGTCCTTGCGGCCAACCATCGCTTCGACGTCCATCTTGGCGTCCTTGAAGCTGATGCCGTGGTCGCCAAAGATGTGGCCCATGTTCCAGAACTGGCGCGAGGAATCCAGCAGCGCCTTGGACGGGATGCAGCCCACGCGCAGGCAGGTGCCACCGAGGGCCGGCTTGCCGTCCTTGCCCAGGGCCGCGTCGATGCAGGCGGTCTTCAGACCCAGCTGCGCGGCGCGGATGGCGGCGTGGTAGCCGGCCGGACCGGCACCGATGACGACGACGTCGAATTGTTCAGCCATTGAAATAGTCCTTGTTGCATTCCCGAGCTTCGGTCGAAGCCGGTGGCGCGCAGGCGCCGGGGAGAGAGCAGGGCAGTGCGGTGCAGTGCCGTAAAACCAACACCCCTCCGCGCAGGCGCGGAGGGGTGGCAGGTGTTACAGGCCGAACAGCATGCGGCCCGGGTTTTCCAGCTGGTTCTTGATGTCCACCAGGAACTGCACCGAATCCTTGCCATCGATGATGCGATGGTCGTAGGACAGCGCCAGGTACATCATCGGCGCGATCACGACCTGGCCGTTCTGGGCGATCGGACGTTCCTTGATGGCGTGCATGCCCAGGATGGCGCTCTGCGGCGGGTTGATGATCGGCGTGGACAGCAGCGAGCCGAAGGTGCCGCCGTTGGTCACGGTGAAGGTGCCGCCCTGCAGTTCTTCCAGGCTCAGCTTGCCGTCACGGGCCTTCTTGGCGTAGTCGGCGATGGTCTTTTCGATGTCGGCAAACGACATGCGCTCGACGTTGCGCAGCACCGGCGTCACCAGGCCCTTGTCGGTCGACACGGCGATGGAGATGTCCGAGTAGCCGTGATAGATGACGTCGTCGCCGTCGATCGAGGCATTGACCAGCGGGAAGCGCTGCAGCGCGTTGGCGGCGGCCTTCACGAAGAAGCTCATGAAGCCCAGCTTGATGCCGTGGGCCTTGACGAACTCGTCCTGCAGATCCTTGCGCGCGGCCGAGACCTTGGACAGGTCGACCTCGTTGAAGGTGGTCAGCATGGCCGTGCTGTTCTTGGACTGCATCAGGCGCTCGGCGATGCGCTTGCGGATGCGGGTCATCGGCACGCGTTCTTCCGGACGCGCACCGGCGGCCTTGCCAGCGCCGCCACTGCGGGCGAAGTTGACGATGTCTTCCTTGGTCACCGCGCCATGACGGCCGGTGCCGGACACGTCGGCCGGGTTCACGCCTTCGGTGATCGCCGAGAAACGAGCGCCCGGGGGCAGGCCGTCGGCAGCCGACTTTGCAGCCGGTGCCGGGGCAGCAGCGGCGGCCGGCGCAGCAGCGGCCGGTGCGGCGTCAGCCTTCTTCTCTTCCGCAGCCGGAGCCGGGGCAGCGGCCACGGCGCCTTCTTCGATGATGGCCACGATCTGGCTGGAGGTCACGGTGGCGCCCACCTCGAACTTGATCTCCTTCAGCACGCCATCGACGGGCGACGGCACTTCCAGGACGACCTTGTCGGTTTCCAGATCAAGCAGGTTTTCATCGCGCTTGACGGCATCGCCGACTTTCTTGTGCCAGGTGGCGATGGTGCCGTCGGCGACGGATTCGGGCAGTACCGGGGCTTTGACTTCGGTGGCCATGCGGGAGCTTCCTGGTTTGTCTTTTCTAGAATGAGGGGGAGAGGTTATTCAGCAACCGAGTCGTTGAACGGGTTGACCAGGGCATCGGCGATCAGCTTCTGCTGTTCGATGATGTGGTCAGCCATGTGTCCAGCGGCCGGCGATGCCGAACGGGCGCGACCGGCGTAGTGCAGGCTCTGGCCATCGGCCAGGCAGAACTGCAGGTGGTGGCGGATCTGGTACCACGCCCCCTGGTTCTGCGGTTCTTCCTGCGTCCACACCACATCGGCAGCCTTGCCGTACTTCTTCAGTTCGGCAGCCAGCAGCGCGCGCGGGAACGGATACAGCTGTTCGACGCGGATGATGGCCACATCGTCCTGGCCACGCTTGGTCTGGTCTTCCAGCAGGTCGTAATAGACCTTGCCCGAACACAGCACCACGCGCTTGACCTTCTTGGCGTCTGCGTTGGCATCGCCGATCAGGTGCTGGAACTCGCCATTGGCCAGTTCTTCCAGGCTCGACACGGCCAGCTTGTGGCGCAGCAGCGACTTGGGCGACATCACCACCAGCGGCTTGCGCGTGGTCATGCGCATCTGGCGACGCAGCATGTGGTACGCCTGCGCCGGGGTCGACGGCACGCACACCAGCATGTTCTCCAGCGCGCACAGCTGCAGGAAACGCTCTAGGCGCGCCGAGCTGTGCTCCGGACCCTGGCCTTCGTAACCGTGCGGCAGCAGCAGGGTCAGGCCGGTGATACGGCCCCACTTGGCTTCGCCGGCAGCGATGAACTGATCGATCACGACCTGGGCGCCGTTGGCGAAGTCGCCGAACTGGCCTTCCCAGATGCACAGGGTGTTCGGATCGGTGGTGGAGAAGCCGTACTCATAGGCCATCACCGCTTCTTCGCTGAGCAGCGAATCGATGATGGTGGCCTGTTCCGGCGACTCGACCAGCTGGCGCAGCGGCAGGTAGTAGTTGTCGGTCTTCTGGTCGTGCAGGATCGCGTGGCGGTGGGTGAAGGTGCCGCGGCCGACGTCCTGGCCGACCAGGCGCAGGCTGTTGCCTTCGTCCAGCACGGTGGCGTAGGCCAGGTTCTCGGCAAAGCCCCAGTCGCCCGGGATCTCGCCGGCGGCCATCTTGCGACGGTCGTCATACACCTTGGCCACACGCGAGTGCAGCTCCACGCCTTCGGGCACGGTGTTGATCAGCTTCGCCAGCTGCTTGACCTTCTCCATGCCCACCGCGGTGGAGATGGCATCGGACAGCTTGCCGTTCAGCAGCGCGGGCCAATCGACGTACATCTTGCTCGTGGCCGGGGTCTTTTCGACCGCTGCCAGCTCGGTGGTCACTTCGCCGGCATCAAGCTTGTTGCGGTAAGCATCGACCAGCGCCTTGCCGGCGTCGGCCGGAATCACGCCGGCGGCTTCCAGCTTGGCCGCGTACAGCTCGCGGGTGGTCTGGTGCTTGCGGATCACCTGGTACATCAGCGGCTGGGTGATCGCCGGTTCGTCGGCCTCGTTGTGGCCCCAACGGCGGTAGCACATCAGATCGATGACCACGTCCTTGGCGAACTTCTGGCGGAACTCGAAGGCCAGCTGGGCAGCGAACACCACCGCTTCGGGATCATCGCCATTCACGTGCAGCACCGGGGCGGCGATCATTTTCGCCACGTCGGTGGCATAGCGCGTGGAACGCGTATCCAGCGGGTTGGAGGTGGTGAAGCCGACCTGGTTGTTGACCACGATGTGCACCGTGCCACCAACGGCGAAGCCGCGGGCCTGGGACATCTGGAACAGTTCCATGACCACGCCCTGGCCGGAGAAGGCCGCGTCGCCGTGGATCAGGATCGGCATCACCTGCTTGCGCGCGGTATCGCCGCGGCGCTCCTGGCGCGAACGCACCGAACCGGCCACGACCGGGTCGGCGATTTCCAGGTGCGACGGGTTGAAGGCCAGCGCCAGGTGGACGGCGCCGCCCGGGGTGGACACGTCAGCCGAGAAGCCCATGTGGTACTTCACGTCGCCGGCCGAGGCGTGCTCGTCGTGCTCGAACTTGCCTTCGAACTCGTCGAACAGCTTGCGCGGGCTCTTGCCCAGCGTGTTGACCAGCACGTTCAGGCGGCCGCGGTGGGCCATGCCGATCACCACGTCCTTGACGCCATCCTTGCCGGCGTCACGGATGATGGTGTCCATCATCGGGATCAGCGCATCGCCGCCTTCCAGCGAGAAGCGCTTCTGGCCCACGTACTTGGTATGCAGGTAGCGCTCCAGGCCCTCGGCCGCCGTGAGGCGTTCCAGGGTGCGGCGCTGGGTGTCGGCATCCAGGTTGTAGTTGCCACCGGCCGTTTCCAGGCGCTGGTACAGCCACTGGCGCTGCTCGACCTCGGAGATGTGCATGAATTCCGCACCGATCGAGCCGGTGTAGGTCTTCTTCAGGCGCTCCAGCAGGTCGCGCAGCTTCATGCGCGGCTGGCCGGCGATGCCGCCGGTGCTGAACTCGCTGCCCAGGTCGCTCTCGGACAGGCTGTGGAACGGCAGCCCCAGGTCCGGCGGGTTGGTCGGCGGGGTCAGGCCCAGCGGGTCCAGGCTCGCGCCGAGGTGGCCACGCGAACGGTAGGCGGTGATCAGACGGCCGACATTGCGCTCGCGCTCGTCGCCGGCACCGGTGGCCGTACCGCTGTTGACAGCGTTTTTGGCAGCGTCGGTGATGTGGGCGATGACGGCCGAGTGCGGAATGTCACCGGCTTCGCGGCCCTTGAAGCCGTCGAAGTAGGTCTTCCATTTGGGATCGACACTGTCCGGAGAAACGAGGTACTGCTCGTACAGATCCTCGATATAGGAGGCGTTGCCGCCGGCGAGCTGCGAAGACTGCGCAAACTGCTTCAGTAGATTGTCCACGATGGAGGGTCGGATTCGCTTGTGGGGTAAGGCTTCGATGATCCGGCAGGGAAAAGTGAATAGCCCTGCGCGGGCGGTATCTAACTCCCCAAATTGTACCCCCATCGGGACAGGAAGGGGCACCGCAGGGACCGTGGCAGGGCCTGCGGTGTCATTCCCAGACAGGTTCGAGCCCGTGGCGTGAGCTACAGACCGATTGCCCTCAGTTCGCTGCATTCACGCGAACGTTCCCATACGCGCTGCAAACCGTCCTGCAACGGTCGCGAACGTGCTCGCAGCGCGAGCCCGGCTTCGCCGTCGAAACGGTGTCCGCTCAGACGAAAGTAGTAGTCGCCGGCATCGTTGAGCAGGCAGGCCGAGGCCGACGCGCGGTCGATCGGGTCGCTGACCTGGCGGATCCGGAACACGCTGGGCAGGCGTTGCAGCAGCCCCAGCAGCGGTGAGCCGGCCTGGGTGATGGCGGCGGCGTCGTGCACGATCAACAGGGCCTGCTTGTCGTGGCGGGCGGTGGCGAACCGGCGCAGCGCCTCCAGCACCGGCGGGGCATCCAGCACCCCGGGGTCGAGCTGGCGGCTGTGCAGCCACAGCTGGCGGCGGGCACGGTGGACCAGGGCGGTGGTGATCGCCACGGCCTGGTCGGCGCTGTCGATGGCCACCGCGCCGTCCAGCGCCAGACGCATGTGCTGGTGGGCGATGCCGGCCTCGGTGAAGACCTCGCCCTCGGGCAGGAAGCCCTGGCGGGTATAGAACACCTGGGCCGGCAGCTGGGCGTGCAGGCTCACTTCCCGCCAATGGCGGCTGCGCGCGGTGTCGATCAGGGCCCGCAGCAGGGCCTCCCCGACGCCGCGGCCCCGCCACTCGGCCAGCACCGCCATGCGGCCGATCCGGCCGTCCGGGGTGAGCCGCCCGGCACCGATCGGTTCGCCGTCGCTGCCACGGGCCAGGACGTGGGCGCTGAGCGGGTCCAGCGCGTCGATTTCCAGCGCGGCGGGCACCTGCTGTTCCTCGACGAACACGCGCTGGCGGACCCGATGCAGCGCCTCGCGCTGCGTCGGGTAGTCCACGACGTCGACCTGGAAGCGGGGCGCCATGCTCAGACGGGCTTGCCGTCGTCCTGGTCGTCGCTGTCGTCGAAATCGACGATGACTTCGATGCCATCTTCGTGGATGGTTACTTCATGCACGTCGGCCTCGACGGTGGCGTCATGCATGACCTCGATGCTGTCGGTGCCGTCAACCACGGCGTCCTCCGCGAAGTGGCCGTCCTCTTCGTCCTCTTCGTCATCGAAATCCTCGTCGATGGCGTTGGGGTCGAACAGCTGGTAATAGCCGCCGGCCACCAGGGCCTGCACGGCGTCGCGGCCCTTGGCCGAGAGCTTGAGGTAGAGCGGGCCGCCGAGCTGTTCGGTGGCCGCCAGGAGCTGCGCATCCTTGACCGGGAGGGCAAACTCCAGGCCGCTGCAGTACAGGCTGGCCCCGCGCTTGGCGCGGCGCCAGGCCATGCGTGCCCACGGGTGGCGCTGCAGGTCCAGGCCCGTGGCCAGCGCGGCCTCGATTTCTTCGCGCGGCAGCGGGTCGGCACCGGCCACCACGTCGCCGGCGGCGCGGTAGGTGGTGATGAAGCGGCCGAACCAGTCGCCGAGCTTGTCGGGGTCGTTCATGCGGATGGCATTGAGCGCCTCGACCACGCGGTTCATGGCCAGTACGTCGATTTCGTTGGGGTCTTCGGGCAGCTTGAGATCCGGATCCTGGTAGCGGATCGACTCGTCGGCGCCTTCGATGAGGGTGTCCAGGTAGTCGCTGATCAGCTCGGCCGAGGCCGGGGCGCGCATGCCGAAGGAGAAGGTCAGGCAGGGGTCTTCGGCCACGCCGTTGTGCGGGACGTTGGGCGGCAGGTAGAGCATGTCGCCCGGTTCCAGCACCCAGTCGTGGGTGGGCTTGAAGCGGCGCAGGAGCTTGAGTTCGACGTCGTCGCGGAAGTCCAGCGGGGGGCGCTTGCCCTTGGTGGATTCACTGGCGTCGATCTGCCAGCGGCGGTGGCCGTAGGCCTGCAGCAGGAAGACGTCGTACTGGTCGACGTGGGCGCCGACCGAGCCGCCGGTGGCGGCGAAGCTGATCATCACATCGTCCATGCGCCAGCGCGGCAGGAAGTCGAAGTGGTTGACGAGGGCGCGGACGTCGGCGTCCCACTTGTCGACGTCCTGGACGAGCAGGGTCCAGTCGTGGTCGGGCATGCCGGGGAATTCGTCTTCCTGGAACGGGCCGGTGCGCACGCTCCAGCCGTCGGTGGCGCGGTCATGGGTGATGAGGCGCGACAGGGCGGTTTCTTCGCAGGCCAGGCCGGCGAGGTCTTCGGGCTGGACGGGGGTTTCGAAATCGGGGAAGGCGCCGCGGATGAGCAGCGGGCGCTTCTGCCAGTAGTCGCGCAGGAAGACGGCGGCGGGCATGCCGAGCGGCAGGCCGGGGCGGGCCTGGATTTCGATGACGGGGGTCTTGGTGGTGCGGGCAGCCATGGGGGAATCCTTGGAGCGTGTAGACGGAAAGCGGGGGCGCGGCAGGTGGCCGGCGCGAGCGGGGCCATTGTCCGCTGGTTGGGGCCGATGTGCACCTGCGGTGGGGTGTCGCGGGGTGGTGGGGGTGGAGTTTGGAGGCGTAAGGCCAGGTCCAAAGCTACGTCCAAAGCCACGTCCAAAGCGACGTCCAGAGCGACGTCCAGAGCGACGTCCAGAGCGACGTCCAGAGCAGCGCCTTGACTGACTGCGGCGGGAGGTGGCCGGGCAGCCTTGCCCAGGACACGCCGTAAACCCGTCCCTGGGGGCTCGGTGTTGCCATCCATGGCAACACACGGTCCTGGGCAAGGCCGCCCGGCCACCTCTGGACGGTATCCGGTGTGGGCGGCAGGTAAGGCGGGTCAGTGGCCTGCGTTGTTACGTGACGTGCGCGGTGAGCGAAGTACGACAGAGGTGATGTGTGGCTCTGGTAGGGTCGGGTCCCAACCGACTGCCGATACGGGGTCCCGATCCAGTAACGCATTGCAATGAAACGCGCCGTAGAGCCGGGCTCTGCCCGGCTGCTCTATGGCCCGTGGCGATAAAGAGACGATGCCGACGCCAGCGCCCGTCCTCTCCGGCCAAGGTCATGCGTTCGTCGCGTTGATCAGCAGTATCGGCGGTCGATCGGGATCCGACCCTACCGGGTGGGTTGGTCGGCGGCGGGCATGTCCGCAGCCTTTGTCATGCGGGGATATGCGCGGGTCCCGCACCGGGCGACGTCGGCTCGGGCGATGCCCCGCGGCCGGTTTCGTCCGTGGCTTCGCGGCGATGCAAGGCCGGGCGATGCATGGCCCGGTAGGGTCGGGTCCCAACCGACTGCCGAGAAGGGGTCCCGATCCGGTAACGCATTGCACCGAAACGCCCCGTAGCGCCGGGCTCTGCCCGGCTGCCCCAGCCCACAACGAAGAAGGGGCGCAGGCAGTGCCGGCGTCCCTTCTGGGGTGATGCGGGTGGCGCGATCCTCAGATCGCCTTGGCCAGGTCCGCCGCCAGGCCGATGTAGCCGCCGGGGGTCAGGTCGCGCAGGTTCTGCTTGGCGTCTTCGGGCAGGTCCAGCGATTCGACGAAGGCCTGCATCGATTCGGCGGTGATGCCCTGGCCGCGGGTGAGGGCCTTGAGCTGTTCGTAGGGGTTGGGCAGGCCGTAGCGGCGCATGACCGTCTGCACGGCTTCGGCCAGCACTTCCCACGCGGCGTTGAGGTCGGCGTCCAAGCGCTCGGGGTTCACGGTCAGCTTGCCCAGGCCCTTGGCCAGCGAATCCAGGCCGACCTGGGTGTGGCCGAAGGCGGTGCCGACCGCGCGCAGCACGGTGGAGTCGGTGAGGTCGCGCTGCCAGCGGCTGATCGGCAGCTTGGCGCTGAAATGCTCGAACAGCGCGTTGGCGATGCCGAAGTTGCCTTCGGCGTTTTCAAAGTCGATCGGGTTGACCTTGTGCGGCATGGTCGAGGAGCCCACTTCGCCTTCCTTGAGCTTCTGCTTGAAGTAGCCCAGCGAGATGTAGCCCCAGATGTCGCGGGCCAGGTCGATCAGGATGATGTTGGCGCGGCGCGCGGCATCGCCGATTTCGGCGACGTTGTCGTGCGGCTCGATCTGGGTGGTGTACGGGTTGAACACCAAGCCCAGGCTTTCCACGAAACGCTTGGCGAAGGCCGGCCAGTCGACCGCCGGGTAGGCGATGACGTGGGCGTTGTAGTTGCCGACCGCGCCGTTGATCTTGCCGGTCAGTTCCACCGCGGCGATCTGCCTGCGCTGGCGCTCCAGGCGCGCCACCACGTTGGCCACTTCCTTGCCCAGGGTGGTGGGCGAGGCGGTCTGGCCGTGGGTGCGCGAGAGCATCGGCTGTTCGGCCTGGGCATGGGCGAGAGCGCGCAGGCTGGCGGTCACGCCGTCCAGGCTGGGCAGCAGCACTTCGCGGCGGGCCTGTTCCAGGATCAGGCCGTAGCTGAGGTTGTTGATGTCTTCGCTGGTGCAGGCGAAATGCACGAACTCCAGCGCCGGGCCCAGCTCGGCGTCGGCCTTAAGCTGTTCCTTGATGAAGTACTCCACCGCCTTGACGTCGTGGTTGGTGGTGCGCTCGATTTCCTTCACCCGCGCGGCGTGGGCGGGGGCGAAATCATCGGCCAGGGCGCGCAGGCGGGCGCTGGCGGCGGCCGAGAACGGCGCCAGTTCGACGATGCCCGGCTCGTTGGCCAGGGCCAGCAGCCACTCCACTTCGACCTTCACGCGGGCCTTGATCAGGCCGTATTCGGAGAAGATCGGACGCAGTGCGTCGACCTTGCCGGCGTAGCGGCCATCGAGCGGGGACAGGGCGAGCAGGGCGAATTCGGACATGGCGGGCGCAGGGCAATGACGGCGGGGGCCGTCATTCTACGCTGCCCCGGGGGCCTCGGCCTGTGCCATGCGTACGGTGACGGCCTGGATGCGGTGGCCGACCATGCGCTTGATGGTGAACTGGTGGCCGTCGATCACCAGCTGCTCGCCCTCTTCAGGCAGGCGCTGCAACTGGTGGACGATCAGCCCACCGACCGAATTGAGGTGGTCCGGGGCCTCCAGGTCGTGCCCGAGCAGGCGTTCCAGCCGGAAGATCGAGGTCGAGCCGGCCACCAGCAGGCTGCCATCGGCGCCGCGGGTGGGGGCGTCCTTGACGATATGCGGGTGCTCGTCCTCGATGTCGCCCACCACCACTTCCAGCAGGTCTTCCAGGGTGAAGTAGCCCAGGATGYGGCCATGTTCCTCCACGCACAGCGCCAGATGCGTGGTGCCGGTGCGGAAGCGTTCCAGCACCAGCGGCACCGGGGTCTCCAGCGCGATCAGGTTGGCCGGGCGCAGCAGCGGGCGCAGATCGTCGGTGGGGTTGCCGCGGGCGATCTCGACCAGCAGGTCCTTCATATGCAGGATGCCGAGCACATCCTCGCCGTCGCGGTCGAACCACGGGTAGCGGCTGTAGCGGCTTTCGGCGAATTCAGCCATCACCTCGGCCAGATCCATGCCGTCTCGGAACGAGCGCATATGGTCGCGCGGGCGCATCAGGTCGCCGGCGACCAGCTCCGGCAGTTCCAGCGCGTGGCTCATCAGCGTCAGGCCGTGGTCGGGCGCACTGTCGGTGGGCTGCTGGCGGCCGACGATGAGCTTGAGTTCCTCGCGCGAGTAGCGGTGCGAGGTGTGTTCAACATCGCCCCAGCCGGCCAGCCGCAGCAGCGCGTTGGCGCTGTTGTTGAGCAGCCAGATCGCCGGGTACATGGCCCAGTAGAACAGGTACAGGGGCGCGGCGGTCCACAGCGACATGCGGTCCGGGCGGCGGATCGCCATCGACTTGGGGGCCAGTTCGCCCAGCACGATGTGCAGGAAGGAAATCACGCTGAAGGCGATGATGAAAGCGGTCAGGCGCGAGGCGTCGGCGCTCATGCCGAAGGCATCGAACAGCGGTTGCAGCAGGTGCGCGAAGGCCGGCTCGCCGACCCAGCCCAGGCCCAGCGAGGACAGGGTGATGCCGAGCTGGCACGCCGACAGATAGGCATCCAGGTGGGAGTGCACGTTGAGCAGCAGGCGGCCGCGCCAGCCGTGCCGTTCGGCCAGGCCGACGGCCTGGGTATGGCGCAGCTTGACCAGCGCGAACTCGGCGGCCACGAAGAAGCCGTTGAGCAGCACCAGGCCGAACGCCAACAGCAGCAGGAGCAGGTTGCCGATCATCGTGTGCCCCGCGGTACAACCGCAGCAGGCAGGGAGGCAACCGCGTGGGCGCAAGGGGCACGCCGGGGTGCGCGCGCAGCGGCGCGCCAGGAACTACAGTGAGGGTCGTCACCCATGGGGGCGGAGATCTTTCTGAATGGACACGAATCCCGAGTCTAGCCGATCACCCGCGCTGTTGGGTTTCGGTGCACGGTGGGAGTATTGTGCGCAGAGCCGCCAGCCAGGGAATCAGGCCCGTTGCCAGCCGCAGGTTCCCTTTCCCTACCGAAAGAATCGCGGAGTAATGCAATGAGCAAGGGTTTCAGGATCGAGCACGACAGCATGGGCGAACTGCAGGTGCCCAGTGATGCGTTGTGGGGCGCGCAGACGCAGCGGGCGGTGAACAACTTCCCGGTTTCCGGGCAGCGCATGCCACGCGGTTTCATCCGCGCGCTAGGCCTGGTCAAGGGCGCGGCGGCGACGGTGAACGTGGAGCTCGGTCATCTGCCGAAGAACATCGGCAAGGCCGTCGAGGCGGCTGCGGTCGAAGTGGCCGATGGCCAGCACGATGCGCACTTCCCGATCGATGTGTACCAGACCGGTTCGGGCACGTCGTCGAACATGAATGCCAACGAGGTGATTGCCACCCTGGCCAACCGCGCGGGCAAGGCGGGCAAGCTGGCGGTGCATCCCAACGACCACGTCAACCAGGGGCAGAGCTCCAACGATGTGATTCCCACGGCGCTGCGCGTGTCGGCGTTGCTGGGCGTGCACGAACAGCTGCTGCCGGCGCTGGTGCACCTGCGCAAGACCATCGACAAGAAGGGCCGCAGCCTGCGCAAGGTGGTCAAGACCGGGCGCACCCACCTGATGGACGCCATGCCGCTGACCTTCGAGCAGGAGTTCGGGGCGTGGTCGGCGCAGTTGTCGTCGGCGCAGGAGCGCATCGAAGACAGCCTCAAGCGGCTGCGCCGGCTGCCGCTGGGTGGCACGGCGATCGGCACCGGCATCAACGCCGATCCGCGCTTTGGCGAACGCGTGGCCAAGCTGCTCAAGCAGCAGACCGGGGTCAAGTTCGACAGTGCCGAGAACAAGTTCGAGGGGCTGGCCGCGCAGGATGACGCGGTGGAGCTGTCCGGCCAGCTCAACGCGCTGGCGGTGGCGCTGATCAAGATCGCCAACGACCTGCGCTGGATGAATGCCGGTCCGCTGGCCGGCCTGGGCGAGATCGAGCTGCCGGCGCTGCAGCCGGGCAGTTCGATCATGCCGGGCAAGGTCAACCCGGTGATTCCCGAGGCGACGGTGATGGTGTGTGCGCAGGTGATCGGCCACCACACCGCGATCACCGTGGCCGGCCAGACCGGCAACTTCCAGTTGAACGTGACGCTGCCGCTGATCGCGGCCAACCTGCTCGATGGGATCGGCCTGCTGGCCAACATCTCGCGCCTGCTGGCCGATACCGCGATTGCCGGCCTGACGGTGCGGGAAGACCGGGTGCGCGAGGCGTTGGACCGCAACCCGATCCTGGTGACGGCGCTGAACCCGATCATCGGCTATGAAAAGGCCGCGGGAATCGCCAAGCGCGCCTACAAGGAGCAGCGCCCTGTGCTGGACGTGGCGCTGGAAGACAGCGGGCTGTCCGAGGCCGAGCTGCGCAAACTGCTGGATCCGGCCGCGCTGACGGCCGGTGGTATCCATGCTGGTGGCGGCGGTGGCGGTGGCGGTGGTTGATCGATACAGGTAGCGGCAACAACGAAAACGGGCCGAAAGGCCCGTTTTTTTGGAGGGCGCGCGTCTTGCTCCATGCTCCCTGGCTGGGGAAGGAAGGCGTCTCTTCGCTCAGGTCTGCCGCACGCGTCAGGGCCCCGTAGCGGCCGGTAGGCCCCTGGCGCAAATGTCCCCCGGCCGCAGGGCGCGGCCTCCTCCTTTATTTTGCCCAGGAGCCTACCGGCCGCTACGGGGCTCGGCTTGCGGTGAGCAGGGGGAAGCCGAGCGTTTCTGATGGCCGTCGGTGGGTCGGGTGCTGGGCCCCATGC